>NZ_JAWDIV010000005.1:0-353630 GCF_032464655.1 Rhizobium sp. 25PS6 | reverse complement strand
GTCAGGCTCATAACCTGAAGGCCGCAGGTTCAAATCCTGCCCCCGCAACCAAATTCCAACATACACATACTCAAAAGCCCGCCCCGTGCGGGCTTTTTGCGTTCCAAAGTGAGTCAAGGCAGGCATCCAGGATGCGGTAATCCGGATCTTTCACTCGCTGCCTCCCTGAAGTAAGGCAAGGTTTCCCAGCGGCTGCGATCGCCGACGATATAGAGGGGAGGGAGGTTCAGTCGAAGAAGCCCGCATCCTCTTCGCTAAGATATCTCCTGGCCGCTTCGGCGTCGATATCAAGGCCAAGCCCCGGCGCTTCCAGTAGGTCCACCATGCTGTCCTTAACGATCTGCGGCGGCAAGCCGATTACCAGATCCTGCCACCAGGGATCGGAGGCGGTCGGATATTCGAAGGCGATGTAATTTGCCGGCAAGGTGGCGCAGACATTGATCAACGCGCCGAGGCCAAGCAGGCCGTTAGCGATGCCGTGCGGTGCCATCAGGATCGAGTGCATGTAGGCGTGCTCGGCGACCCATTTGAGCTCGGCAATGCCGCCAACATCGGCTGGATCGGGGCCGATGACGCGTACCGCCTGCGTCTCAATCAGTTCCTTGAAATTGTGCCGCAGGTAGATCTGCTCACCAGTGTGGATTGGCGTCGAGGTGGAGGTTGTCAGTTCCCGATAGGCCTGCGGATTGACCCACGGCACGTAGTCGCCAGTGAGCATGTCCTCGAGCCACATCAAATTGTACTTCTCGACCGCGCGAGCGAACTTGATCGCATCGGGCAGCATCCAGCCGGGGCCGCAGTCGAGCGCCAGGCTGACTTTGTCGCCCAGCACTTCCTTCATCGCGATCACGCAGTCGAGCATGTGATTGAAACCGCGCTCGCTGATCACGCCCTGATCCATGGCACCGTGATAGCCGCCCTTCTTCTGCGTCACGCCGTAGTGGAAGCCCTCGACAGTGTCCTTCATGTTGGAGTGGAACGAGATTCCTTGCTTGACCATGAAGAAGTTCTGCGGCTGCTCCATCATCCATTTGACGTCGGCGGCGTAATCTTCCGGCCGATCGCCCATGCGTTCCTGGCGAATCGAACCATTGTAGACGCGCACCTTGTCCCGCACCTTGCCGCCGAGGAGTTTATAGACGGGCACGCCCGCGGCCTTGCCAGCAATATCCCACAGCGCATGCTCAATAGCGCTCACCGCCGCGCCGTACGGCTTGAAAGAGCCGCGTTGACGGATCTTCAACATTACTCTCTCGACGTCGGTCGGGTCCTCGCCGATCAGCGCCTCGCGGAAATGCAGTACCCAGGGCTTGAGGTGGGACTTGGTGAATTCGACTTCGCCCAAGCCATAGAGGCCCTCGTCCGTAACGATGCGGACGATCGGGTGTTTGCCGATAACGGCACAGCGGAGATCGGTGATCTTCATCTTCGTTCCTCTTCGCCTCAGCTCCAGGTGCGATCCCAGGAATACTCATCGTCCCAGTGATCCGTCGGCAACCAGATGCCGGTGACACCCGGCTGCAGATGCTGCGAGATCACCTCGTCGACGACGTCGTCAATCCCCAGGCCCGGCTTGTCTGGAACAGTGACAAAACCGTCCTTCACCAGTGGCCTGGGAAGGCCGGTGACGATATCGTCCCACCAGTCGACATCGACAGAGTGGTATTCGAGCGCCATGAAGTTTTCAGTCGCGATCGCGACATGTGCCGCGGCCATTGCTGCGATTGGACTTTCTGCCATGTGGATCGCCATGGCGACACCGTGGTCCTGCGCCATGTCGCCGATCTTCTTGGTCTCGAGGATGCCCCCGCTGGTGAGCAGGTCCGGGTGGATAACGGAGACGCCGCCGCTCTTGAGCAGAGGCTCGAAGCCTTCCTTGAGGTATATGTCCTCGCCAGTGCAGATCGGCACTGTGGTGGCGTCCTGCAGTTGTCGGTATTGATCGGTATACTGCCACGGGATCACATCCTCGAGCCAGGCTGGCACGTATTTTTCAATTCGCCTGGCAAGGCGGATGCCGTTCTGCATCGAGATATGGCCGATATGGTCGATTGCGAGCGGCACATCCATTCCGATGACCTCACGAACCTCGGCAATGTATTGCTCAAGGAAGTCGAGGCCCTTGTCGGAAAAGTGGAGGCCGGTAAATGGGTGTGGGACGTTATGCAAATCGTATGCAGCGTTGCGCACGCGCCGCTCTTCATTGGTCTTCAGCGGACCGCGGCCGGGGTGGTCGCGGTAGCCTTCAAGTGAGCCGGCAGGAGACACTACCGCCCCGGGCACATCCGCGATCTGCATCAGCCCCAGATCCATCTTGAGGAAGGTGAAGCCGAGCTCCATGCGCTGCTTGAGGCGCTTGCCGGTCTCGGTACCGCTCGGCACGGTAGCGTCGGTGTCGCAATAGACGCGCACTTTTTCCCGAAAACGGCCGCCAAGCATCTGGTAGACGGGGACGCCATAGGCCTTGCCGGCAAGATCCCACAACGCGATTTCCACCGCCGATACGCCGCCGCCTTGCCGGCCGTGCCCGCCGAATTGCTTGATCCGGCGAAACAGTCGATCGATATTGCAAGGGTTCTCGCCAAGCAGCCGGCTCTTCAGCATCAGCGCGTAGGTGGCGCTGGCACCGTCGCGCACCTCGCCAAGCCCGACGATGCCCTGATTGGTGTAAATCTTAAGCAGCACTGAGGCGAACGGAGCGCCGGTGATTTCGGCTACCCGCAAGTCGGTGATGCGAAGGTCGGACGGCTTGGAATGCGTGTTCACACGATTGAGCGCCTCGTCGGCTCCATCTGCCTCTAGCATGGTTTATCCTCGTTTTAGTCCGCGGGGCTGCCGCCGCCCACGCTGGGGCGGTGTAGGGGTTGCTAGTCCAGCTCTATCTCGTGGCTTTGAAGGTAGTCGCGGTTCATTTCAACGCCGAGACCAGGCTTGGGCGTAAGCTTGAGGCTGCCGTTCGAGACATCGAGTGGCCTGTCGATGAGGTGATCGTATTTGCCCAGGTTCCACTCCGACGTTTCGAGTTTGTAGAAATTGGGAACGGTCATCATCACCTGCGCTCCCGCAACCACGTTGATCGGCCCTGCCGCGTCATGCGGCGAGACGGGAATGTAGTAGGCTTCGCATAGGGCAGAAATCTTCTTGAGTTCGGTAATGCCGCCGGTCCATGTGACATCAGGCATGATGTAATCAGCTAGTCTGTTTTCGAGCACCGCCACGAAGTCCCATTTCGTATGGCCGCGCTCGCCCCACGAGATAGCGGCGCTGACCTTCTCACGGACCTGTCTAAGCGCATTGAGGCTCTCCGGTGGACAGGGCTCCTCGAACCAGTCGATCTGACCGGCTTCCTCGAGGCTCCGACAAAGGCGAATGGCGGTGGGAACGTCGAAGCGGCCATGCGCATCGATGAGGATGTCGACATCAGAGCCCGCCGTTTCGCGGATCAGAGCCGTGAGTTCGGCAGCTTCGCGCTCATCCTTGCGGGTCATGCTGCCATCGAGGTAGCCGTCGCGCTGTTCGCGAGGCTCTCCGTCGGCGGTGCCGCCTTGTTGGGGGAAAGGATCGAACTTCAGCGCAGTGTGGCCGGACTCGACGATGTCTCGAATTTCGCGGACAACAGCCTCATTGCTGGTAAATTTAGCCTGGTTGGGGTGCGTGTAGAGCGCGATTTGATCGCGTACCGGCCCACCCAACAGGTCGTAAATCGGCTTACCCAGAACTTTGCCCCGGATGTCCCAGAGGGCTATGTCAATGGCGCTCACGCATTCGACCGCGGCGCCGCGACTGCCCATGTAGGTGAAGCTTCGGAATATCTTGTGCCACAGATACTCGATTCGCGCCGGGTCCTCGCCTGTCACAGCGGCACCGATCTGCCTCAGGATCGTGCAGAGGGCGCGATTGGCGAGCCTCGTCGTGGTGGTGATCTCTCCCCAGCCGCTCACCCCCTCATCGGTCGTTACTTCGACGAACAGAAACTCTCCCCAATAGGAAGCATCGGACTTGATGAGCCACGGCCGCACGCTGGTGATTTTCATCTCAACTGCCCTTATCTGAGGTGGTTCGGTATAGCGATACTCCGGGCGAGGTATTCTATCCTGCCCGAGCGGCGTTACGCGCACGCATGTGTTCGAGGATGTGCCGGCCGGAGCCTTCGACATGGCGTGCAATGAGTTCGCCTGCCTCGTTCGCATTACCCGCTTTGACATGCGCGATGAGCTCGCGATGCTCGCTCAGGATCGCGGCACGCCGGGCGAGCGTGAAGTTGAAACGCCGGCTCACGGCTCGAAGCACTTCGCGATGCTTCCACCAAAGCTCGGCGGCATGGCGGTTGTAGTGCCTTTGGTACATTACGGTGTGAAAGGCGGTGTCCAGCTCGCTGTGCCTGAACGTGTCGGCGAAGTTGTTCTCTTCGATCAAGCCTTGGATGCGTTCGAGTTCAGCAATGTCCTCGACGGTGGCCATATTCACGAACCATCGCGTCAGGGCCGGCTCGATCAAGACTCCTATCTCGTAGATGTCCCGAACAAAATCCTGATCTATGGGCCGGACGCGCGCTCCGCGGTTGGGAAAGAAGGTGACAAAGCCCTCACCGCGCAACAGTTGCAGAGCCTCGCGCACGGGGTTGGTCGAGGTGCCGTGGCGCCGGGCGAGATCCGTGACCACAAGCCGCTCGTTGGCAGCGAGCCGCCCTTCGATGATGTCGTCCCTGATCAATTGATAAAGCGAGGCGCCCTCGCTGGAGGCCCCGATAGCGTCGATCCCTTCGGGTGGCTGTGCTTTAAAATCGCTTGTTTCGGCCAATGCTATCCCCAATCAATACATACACTGCTCGGATATCACGCGAGTTTTGGTTAAACAATGTACGATTTCTCTTATTGACAGGCAATCTACGATCTGAAAACGTATGATGAGGTCAAAGGGATACATTGGGTGGAAAGTCCCGCGGCCGGGGAGCAAAGACCGCTCGCCTCGACGCAGAGCGGCATGGGAGAACCTGGAGGATACCCTATGACGAGGATTTCACTCGGCGGTGCCGTCCTGCGCGGCACTATATCGACTGCTTTGATGCTATCACTGATGTCGGCCTCGGCGCTCGGCGCGCCGGTCGACTTGAGCAAATGGTCGCCGCAATACGTGCGCTCCATTGCCGGCACACAGAATTTTGACACGGCAGCTGATTGCGGCAAGGTCACCCCTCTCGACTACAAGGGGCGGCTGACTTTCTGGTATCAGGGCGTGTTCGAGGGCGACCCCGACCTCCTGCGCCAGTATTACAAGGAGTTCTTCGAGACCTTCCGCAAAACCTATCCAAACATCCAGCTTGAGGAACAAGCCCTCACCTATAACGACCTGTTGGACAAGTTCCGGACCGCGCTCTTGGGCAATGCAGCGCCCATGGCGGTCCGCCTGCAAATCCTGGGTGGCACCGAGTTCGCCTCAAAGGGATATTTGGAGCCGCTCAAACCTGAGGATGTAGGGTATTCGACCGAGGATTTCTGGCCCGGCGCCATGAAGGCTGTAACCTGGGAAGACGTCACCTACGGCATTCCAACCAACAACGAGACGATGGCGTTCATCTGGAACGCCGACATCTTCAAGCGTGCAGGCCTCGATCCGGACAAGGCCCCGGCAACCTGGGAGGACGTCGTCAAGTATTCCAAGCAGATCCACGACAAGCTCGGCATTGCCGGTTACGGCCTCGTGGCTCGCAAGAATGCCGGCAATACGCCGTACCGCTTCATGCCGCAGCTGTGGGCCTATGGCGGCGGCGTCTTCGATGAGGCCACCGCCGATCCGACCTATAAGGAGGTCGAGCTCGATAGCCCGCAGAGCAAAGCGGCATTGCAAGCCTCCTACGATATGTATGTTCGCGACAAGTCGGTTCCGGTTTCGGCGCTCACCAACCAGCAGGCCGACAACCAGCCCCTCTTCCTCGCTGGCCAGCTCGGCATGATGATCTCGCATCCGTCCGACTACAACGTCATGCTCGACCTGCAGAAAAAGGCGACGGCCACCGACAAGGACAAGGCGCAGACCGTGATCGACAACATGCGCTATGGCTTGATTCCGACTGGCCCCGACGGCAAGCGTGCCGTCGTGTTTGGCGGCTCCAACATTCACATCCTGAAGCCCGAATATGTCGAAGGCGGCAAGGTAGACGAGCCGGCGGCAAAAGCTATCATCTGCATGTGGACAAGCCCCGAATGGTCACTGAAGATGGCTTATGCCGGCTCGAACCCGGGGAACCTCAATGGCTTCAAGACAAAATGGATGAAGGAACGCCTGGACAGCATCAAGTTTCTTGATGTCACGACCTCGATGCTGCCTTACGGCATCCCGTTCCCGGCACTGCCACAGTCCCCCGAGATCATGAACATCATCGTCCCGGACATGCTCCAGAATGCTCTGACTGGGGCCATGACCGTCGACCAGGCAGCAGACGATGCGGCCAAGAAGGTCAAAGACCTGATGGACGGTGGGCTCTAGTCCAAGTCCGACGATCTGACCGGCTGCACATCGGTCGCAGCCGGTTTTGTTCCCAAGGATGAGGGCTCTGCACGGTGACGATCTTGACTGGGAAGGCCGAGGTTTCCCGACGACTGCGACCTCATAGGTCCGGAGTGCTGCGAAAGGTCTGGGAGCATCGCGCTGACTACGCGTACGTGCTTCCTGCGATCGCCGTGATGCTCATCGTCATAGCCTACCCCATCTATTACACGATCGAGCTGTCGTTCTTCAACACACCGCCTGGTCTGCAGCTTCGGGACAAGATTTTCGTCGGCCTCGACAACTACACCGCCATCCTCAAAAGTCCGGTGTTCTGGACGGTTACCTCGAACACTCTTATCTGGACAGCGGGATCGACTTTCATCGCATTTGTCCTGGGGTTCGCTTGCGCCCTCGCACTTCATCGTGACTTCGCTGGCCGCGCCATCCTGCGCGCCATCCTGATCATTCCCTGGGTCATCAGCGCGGTTGCCGCATCATATATCTGGAAATGGATCTACCATTCGGACTTTGGGATCATTGGCTCAGTGCTGGTTGGCCTGGGATTGAGCGACCGGCCGCCGAATTTCATCGACAGCGTCAGTACGGTGTTGCCCTCGCTGATCGTCGTGAATATCTGGCGAGAATTTCCGTTCGCCATGATCATGATGATGGCCGGCCTGCAGACGGTTCCCGACCAATTGCTGCGCGCCGCAAAAGTCGACGGAGCCAATGCATGGCAGCGGTTCTGGCACGTCACCTTTCCGCACTTGAGAAACGTCTCGACGGTGACGATCCTTCTGCTGGCAGTGGCCAACTTCAATTCTTTCATCATCCCCTGGATCATGACCGGCGGCGGGCCGTCGAATGCATCGCATATCTGGATCACTCACATTTACGAACTCGCCTTCGGCCGCCAGCGCTGGGGGGTGGCATCGGCCTATTCGGTACTGCTGTTCCTGATCCTGATGTCGCTCGGCTACTTCTACGTTCGTGCGCTGAGCGGCAACGACCAGAAAGACGGGAGCGAATGAGCACGATTGTCGAGACTGCTCAAGGCCAGGCGCGTCGCCGTATGCGCATCGATGGATGGCGGTGGGGCGGACGCATCTTCCTTGTGTTCATGCTGCTTTACACCGCATTACCGATGATCTGGATGCTGATCACGTCGATCAAGTCCGGCTTCGCGGCGATGCAATTCCCGCCGCAATGGTGGCCGGACCAACCTACTCTTGCCAGCTACCAGAAGCTGCTCGATCCGCAAAACAGCGTCGGTCAGGACTTCCTTCGTTTCTTCTGGAACAGCCTTTTCGTCTCCACTGCCACGACCATCCTTTCGGTGATCGTGGCAGTTCCTGCGGCCTACGCGTTTTCGCGCTTCACTTTCCCAGGCCGGAACTTTCTGTTCTTCGCCGTATTGCTTCGCAACATGTTCCCGGCGGTGATCTTTCTCGTGCCGCTCTTCATCCTGATGCGCGCGATCGGGCTGGTGAACACGCATAGCTCGCTCATCCTCACTTACCTCACATTCGGCCTGCCGCTGGCAATCTGGCTCCTCAAGGGCTTCTACGACAACATCCCGGTGCAACTCGAGCAGGCCGCGCGCATCGATGGGGCAACGCGGTTCCAGGCCTTTGTCCTGATCGTGATGCCGCTCTCGGCGCCAGGAATCATCGCCACGGCGATCTATTCCTTCATCGGCGCGTGGAACGAGTACATCTATGCCTACACCTTCCTCTCCAAGAACGACCAGCTGACACTGCCGGTCGGCATCCAACGCTTCTTCTCCGAAAATACGACGGACTTTCCCGGCCTTATGGCGGCCAGCTTTATGATGAGCGTGCCCGTCGTGGTCTTGTTCCTCGTCCTGCAACGATACTTCGTACGCGCCCTCACAGAAGGCGCAGTCAAGCACTAGGGAGTTGCCGGTGGCTCACGTGGTCCTCAAAGATCTTGTCAAGACCTATGGCAGCTTCAAAGCTGTCAACGATGTTTCGCTGACGGTCAACGACGGCGAATTTGTTGCGCTCGTCGGCCCTTCAGGCTGCGGCAAGACAACCACGCTCAATCTTGTGGCGGGGCTCATCCCCATCACATCTGGCGACATCGTCATCGGCGACCGGGTGGTCAACGACCTCGACCCCAAGGACCGCGACATCGCAATGGTGTTCCAGAACTACGCGCTCTATCCGCAGAAATCGGTCTACAAAAACCTGGCGTTCCCGCTGCAGATGCGCAAATTGCCAAGGGACGAGATCGACAAGAAGGTCAAGGAAGCAGCGCGAGTGCTCGACATGACGCAGCTGCTCGAGCGCAAGCCACGCGAACTTTCGGGCGGGCAACAGCAGCGCGTGGCGCTCGGTCGTGCACTCGTTCGCGATCCGGCGGTATTCCTGATGGATGAACCACTCTCCAACCTCGACGCAAAGCTGCGCGTGCAGATGCGGTCGGAGATCAAGCGTTTCCACCAGGACCTCAAGGCGACGATTATCTACGTGACGCACGACCAGCTCGAAGCGGTAACCATGGCCGACAGGATGGCGGTGATGAACGGCGGCTACCTGCAGCAATACGATTCACCGGCGCAGGTCTTTGCCCATCCGGTGAACATGTTCGTCGCCAGCTTCGTCGGCAGCCCGGCGATGAGCCTTGTTCCGCTGGAGACGTCAACGGCAAGCGGCAACACCGTGTTGACGAGTGCGGAGGGCTGGCGCCTCGAGCTCTCGCCAGAAAACGCTCAGAAGGTCTCAAGGGCGACAACCAAGAAAGTCGTGCTCGGCGCACGTCACTCGACGATCAAGCTGCACAAGAGTGCGGTGCCAGGCAGCATTCCTGCCAAGGCCTATACGGTGGAGCCGACCGGAGACGTCACCTTCGTGCAGGCGTTTCTTTCCGGCGCCATCGTCAATGTCAGCGTACCGCCGACCATTGCCGTCGCGCCCGACGAGCCGATTTGGCTCGAGTTCGATCAGGAGCGGATGCATCTGTTCGACGGCGAAACAGAAATGGCCCTCAAGGCCCACTGAGACAGAGCCGATGCGTGCGAATCGAGGGCGTGAATGACTACGAAGCTTAAAATCACGGCCATCAAGCCCTATCCAGTATGGGTGGGAACGCGCAACCAGATGCTGGTCAAAGTCGAGACCGACAACGGCATTTTCGGCTGGGGCGAGAGCGGCTTGAGCGGTCGCGAAAAGGCCGTGGCCGGCGCGATCGAGCACTATCGCGAGTTTCTCATCGGCCGCGATCCGATGCAGATTGGTCGGATCTGGCAAGAAGTTTATCGCAGCCAATACTTTGAAGGCGGGCGCGTTCTGCAGGCGGCAATTTCCGCCATCGACATTGCCCTTCACGACATCAAGGGCAAGGCGCTGGGCGTGCCGGCCTACGAACTGTTGGGCGGCAAGCAGCGCGACCGTATTCCTACCTTCGCCTCAACGGGTGACGAGGCCGAGGGCGATGTTGCCATCGAACGAGCCCGCGAATTACGCGAACAAGGGTGGCAGGCGATCCGCTTCTTTCCCATCGGGCAAAACAACAAGGACATCTTTGAACCGCGGGAGTCGATCGGCGCGACCGCAACTATGCTGAACAAGGCGCGCGAGGCGCTGGGCGACGAGGTCGTCCTCGGCATCGACTATCATCATCGGCTGTCGGTGGCAGAGGCGGCGAGCTTCTGCAACAAGCTCGGCCGTGGCGTGCTTGATTTCCTCGAAGAGCCGATACGAGACGAGACACCGGAGGCCTACGAATCCCTGCGCACGATGACCGACATTCCCTTCGCCATCGGCGAGGAATTTGCCAGCAAGTGGCAATTCCTGCCCTACATCGAACGTGGCATCCATCAGTTCAACCGGCTCGATGTTTGCAATGTTGGCGGGCTCACCGAAGCGATGAAGATCGCCGGTTGGAGCGAGGCGCACTATGTGGACCTGATGCCCCACAACCCCCTCGGCCCGGTCTGCACGGCCGCGACCATCCATCTCGCCGCCGCGGTACCGAATTTCGCCTGGCTCGAGACCAGAGCGCCCGAAGCAAAACTGGGCTTCGATAATTCCGACTTCTTCCCCGTGCAACCAAGACTCGACGGCCCCGACTATCCGGTCAGCGACCTGCCGGGGCTCGGCGTCGAGGTCAACGAAGAGGCGGTCAAGACGGAGAGCTTTCGTTTCTGGGAAGCGCCGCACCTGAAACGCCGCGACGGTTCTGTCACAAACTGGTAGTTTCATCCACCGGAGCCTAAAATGACGCATACGCCCGACATTACGCGACCGCCCAAAGAACTGATCGACGCATTGAAGGAAATCGGCGCCGCGACGGTTTCCGGCACGCTTGGCCACATGGGCTTCCGCAATCCGCACATGGTCGGTCCCGTGCCGCAGAATCGCGGGAAGTCGATCGTCGGGCCGGCCCTGACGCTCCAGTTCATGCCGCAGCGGCCGGACCTCTTCACCGAGGGAGAATATGCCGATCCGGAGACGCAGTTGCACCGGCACGTGCTCTATCACGTGCAGGAGGGCGATGTGGTCGTGGTCGACGCGCGCGGCGACATGAGCTCGGGCGTCTTCGGCGATATGATGTCGACCTATTTCAAAGGCAGAGGCGGCGCTGGCATCGTGATCGATGGGTGCATGCGCGACCGGCCCAATGTCGAGAAGCTGGATCTCCCCCTATGGCTACGTGGCTGGACGCCCAACTACCATGTGCAGACCAGCATCTATCCGAATGCGGTCAACGTTCCGATTGCCTGCGGCGGTGTCACGGTAATCCCCGGAGACATCATCGTCGCCGACGATGACGGGGTGGTCGTGCTTCCAGTCGCAATGGCCGCGAAGGTAATCGAAGAGTCGCAAAAGCATCACGATTGGGAGGAGTTCTCGCGAGTGAAGCTTATGGAGGGCGGGTCGTTGCAGCGCTACTATCCGCTGCATGACGATGCCCGCGGAGAATACGAAGAGTGGCGCAAAACAAACCGCTTGGAGAAACGAAGTTAGCCTATTGATTACCCTCGGCGGGCCGCGAACCTTCTGAGGTATCGCCGACGTCTATGCAAAAATAGGGAGTCGAATTTCGCCGTGCGAGACCGCCGGCGGCAACTTCTCCGAACAGCTTCCCGGGGATCACGAGGTGCATCTCCTGTCGATGATCCCGCACGATTGGGACGAGGCCAGAACCGCGCCCTGCTGCGCCGGTCCTTCGAGGCTTTGCCGAGCGGCGGCGCAGTGATCATCAGCGAGCTTCTCGTCAATGACGAAAAGACCGGGCCGGCGCCGGCCGCGCTGATGAGCCTCAACATGCTGATCGAGACGGAAGGGCGAAACTACACGCCGGCCGAATATTCGGCGTGGCTCGAGGAAGCCGGCTTCCGGCACATCGAGACGGTCTGGTTCGACGCACCCGCCGCGAACGGCGCGGTGATCGGCCGCAAGCCCTAGATCAGGATGATTTGGGCCCAATCGGCCTAAAATATGAAACCTGATCTAAATCAGAGCATGATGTCGTCTGAAAACCGCGCACACTTTTCGGCATCATGCTCCAGAGCAACGGGACGGAGGGAAGCATGAGCATTCACGATTTCGGAACTGCTGTCACGCGCGTGGCGTCGCGGGCGGCCAGGCGGGTGTTGCCCGCAGCATTCGCAGCGCTGGCGGCGGCGATTGGATCGTCGCCTGCCGGCGCGGCCGACAGCGAGCTGGTCGAACGGGGGAAATACCTGGTGACCATCACGAGCTGCACCGATTGCCACACGCCGGGACATTTCCTCGGCAAGCCGGACATGACGCGTCACCTCGGCGGCTCCGAGGTCGGTTTCGAGATCCCTGATGTCGGGGTGTTCTACGGCCCCAACCTCACGCCCGATGAGGAGACGGGTCTCGGGCGTTGGAGCGAGCGTGATATCGTCACTGCGATCCGGACAGGCAGGCGCCCCGACGGACGCATGCTCGCTCCGGTCATGCCGTGGCCCGCATTGGCGAAGCTCACCGACTCTGACGCCGCGGCGATTGCGGCCTATCTCAAGAGCCTGCCGCCGGTGAGCAACAAGGTGCCCGGACCGTTCGGGCCGGGCGAGGCGCCAACTTCGTTCGTGATGAAGATCGTGGCGCCGGCGGAGAAATAGGGGCGGCGCATTGCAGGGCGGCGCCCATCCCATTTCCGGCTCACGACTCGCGCGGAGTCGCCCCGGATGATCGCGCCGGAGTTCAGTTCGGGAAGAGAACATCGCCCTTCCCGAGCCCGTATTTTCGCCGCCTGCCGCGCTTTTTGAGATCAGCGCGACCAACAGTTGCCCCTCCGTCCTGAGTATTTTGCCCACGCGAAACTCTGTTTCCAGTCTGCGTATCGCCTCCACATTGCGCTTTACAACTATATAACATAGTTGCTACGTTACTAGCAATGGTGAGGCGAGCCTGCTGACTGGTGTTGGGCTGCCCTTGATGAAGGACGCTGCGACGATGTCTGGGACCTATGCTACCTTTTCCGACGATAGTTTTGCGGGCCGAAGCGTCCTTATCACGGGCGCAGCGAGCGGAATGGGTCTTGAAACGGCAAGGGCCTTCGCCAGCAAGGGCGCGGAAGTCGTCATGGCGGATCGTGACGAGGCGGGGCTGAAGCGCTACGGTGCGGAACTGCGCAATGGCGGCGCGGCTATTCACACCGTGACGGTGGATGTCAGCGATCAGGAAAGCATCGACAAGGCCTTCGATTTTTGTGACGCAAATCTGGCGCGTCTCGATAACGTCGTGACATGTGCAGCGATCATCACAGCCAAGCGTATATTCGAGCAGGATCGGGCGCATTGGCATCGCGTGCTCGATGTCAATCTGCTCGGCAGCTTCTTCGTCGTGCAGGCGGCGGTCAAACGCATGCTCGACAACGCCGATGGCGGCAACATCGTCTGTATCGCCTCGGATGCCGGCGTGCATGGCGGCGGCGGGCTGATCGCCGATACCGCTTATGCGGCATCGAAAGCCGGGATCTTGTCGATGGTCAAATCGGTGGCGCGGGAACTTGCGGGCAAGAAGATCCGCATCAACGCGCTGAACCCCGGGCCGACGGATTCCCCGATGCACTCCCATATCGACCAGTCGCTGAAGGACCGCATCGCCGGCAATCTGCCGATGCGGCGCATGGGACGGCCCGAGGACATGGCGGCGGCAATCATGTTCCTGTGCTCGGATGCAGCCAGCTTTACCTACGGCGCCGCGCTCGATGTCGATGGCGGATCGATGTTCCGCTAGATGGGGAGGGGATAGAAGTATGCAGCAGACAGCCCACCGTTACGCCTATTCGGCCGATATTCCCGAACTCGATGGTGTCGATGTGCTCGTCATCGGGGGCGGACCATCGGGATTATCGGCCGCGGTCGCGGCGGCACGTCTTGGCGTGCGGGTACGCCTTGTGGAGCGCTACGGCTTCCTCGGCGGCAACCTTACGGCGGGCCTCGTCGGCCCCTGCATGACCTCCTATTCGCTCGACGGCAGCCAGCAACTGATCCGGGGCATCTACGAAGAATTCGTTCAGCGGATGATGGCGCTCGGCGGCGCGCTGCATCCGAGTACGATCCCGGCAGGTTCGGCCTATTGCGGCTTCATCGTCTACGGCCACGACAAGGTGACACCTTTCCAGCCTGAGGCGGCGAAGGTCGCGGCGCAGCGCATGTGCGTCGAGGCGGGAGTGGAATTGTTGCTGCACACCATGGTCGTCGATGCCATTGTCGATGACCATGACGCGGACAATCCCCGGGTGCTCGGGGTCGTTTGCGCCGGCAAAGGCGGGTTGAGGAGCGTTCGTGCCAAGGTCGTCGTCGATTGCTCGGCCGACGGCGATGTCGCCCATTATGCCGGTGTCCATACCCGTCAGGGGCGGGAAAGCGACGGCCTTTCCCAGCCGCAAACATTGTTCTTCCGCGTGCAGAACGTCGATGACCAAGCTGTGGAGGATTACATCCGCGCGCATCCGCAGGATTTTCGGCCTTTCGCCTCGATCGTCGCCAAGGCGACGGCCGAGGGCCGCTTTCCCGCGCCTCGCCGCGGCATCGGCCTTTACAAAACCATGGAACCGGGCGTCTGGCGCATCAATACCGGCCGCGTGTTGCGCCGCAAT
Organism: Rhizobium sp. 25PS6; assembly: GCF_032464655.1. Lineage (NCBI taxonomy): Bacteria > Pseudomonadati > Pseudomonadota > Alphaproteobacteria > Hyphomicrobiales > Rhizobiaceae > Rhizobium > Rhizobium sp. 25PS6. The sequence goes on along the minus strand of NZ_JAWDIV010000005.1, from coordinate 339,041 downwards.
GGGGCTGATGCCCTTGAGCTCTCGCTTGCCGAGATCGAAGGCCGGGAGCAGACCGTGGCGCTGCTCGATTTCTTCCGCAACAATCTGCCCGGCTTCGAACAGGTGGAACTGCGGGACACGGCAACCCAGATCGGCGTACGGGAAACCCGACGGATCGATGGAGCCTACGAACTGACGCTGCAAGATTTGCATTCCGGCCGCGCCTTCGACGATGTCGTGGCGTTGTGCGGCTATCCGCTCGATATTCACGACCCCACAGGCTCGGGCGGTGGGACCGGTGGCGAGGGGCTTGATGCGGCGAATATCTACCAGATACCTTACCGGGTCATGCTGCCGCGCGTTCATGAGGGCCTGCTGGTGTCCGGCCGCGCGGTCTCGGCGACGCATGAGGCGCTCAGCGCCATTCGCGTCATGCCGCCCTGTTTTGCGCTCGGCCAGGCGGCCGGTGTTGCCGCGGCACTTTCGGTCGGCAACAGGGCCAGTCCCCGGCATGTCGACTACGCGGACTTGCGCAGGGAACTTCTGGCCCAGGGCGCCTATCTTGGCTGACGGAAGGAGAAAGCGGGGAGCGATACCCGCGGTTTCTCAAGTCAGGCCTTCAGATGAAGGGTCACCAGCACGGTGCATTCAGCGCCATCGGCAAATCGGGTTGCAACGCGCAGCCAATTGCCGAAGGCGTTGAGCCGGGCCACGGCAACGCCGTCCTGTTCGGCCGGCATGGCGAATTCCGTTCCTTCCCGGACCCAGTGCATGCCGTCAGGCGAGATTTCCACCCAGCCCTTGGGTGCAGTGCCGACGGGAGGCTTCAATGCCCGAATGAAGAATACGGCTTCATGCGCCCAACCGGCCTCATAGGGTTCGCTCGCGGCGTCACCGCTCCAGCGCTCATTGCGGGTTATCACCGCCGTGATGTTTTCGGGAAGCATCAAAAATCCCCTGAAATGCAAATGGAATCGACATAGAGAAAGGCACGCTTGGCGACATCCGTCTCGGCGAACAGGCAGAAGTTCAGCATGCACCAGAGGTTTTTCATCGCCGGAATCCGGATCGACTCGAAGCCGGATACATCGAAATTCCGGTCGTTGCATTGCAAGCCGGTCGCCTTCATGGAGGCGAGGTCGAAATCGAAGCGCATATAGCTCCAGTTCACCTTCGTCGGGATCTCGTTGTAGCAGAGCCGTTGTTCACCATCCGGCAAGTCCAGCCAGCCTTCGGGCGCCAGGTGATAGTGGCTTACGGTCTTGTCTTCCCGGCCGATGGCGGTGAAGGGCGTGGTCTCGCGTTTGTACTGCCATTTCTGCAAGTGCTTGCCGTCAAGTGCATTGAGAAAGCGCAGATGCGGCATAACCCGCTCGCCGTCTCCGTCCCGATCGCCGCATTGCAGATCGAACAGGAAGCCGATCGATCGCACGTCGGTTTCCGATAGTTTCAGTTCCGTCGCCTCCGGCTTGAACGTGAAGAAAATCTCGAAGCGGATCGGGCCGCGCTTGCGGAAGGTATGGCGCTTGATTGCAACGTTCTGGGCGCCCGGTTTTGCCTTTGTGGCGATCTTTAGCGCATAGGACGAATCCATGCCGCCGTGGGATCCTGCATCCCAATGCCCGAGAGTTGAGAGCATGGCGCTCGAGTGCTGGGCAAAGCCCGGCAGCATGACGTCGAGGCTGTCCTCGTAATTGCCGACCAACTGCGACCAGCCGCAATGCCCGCGCGAAAAATCGTCAAACGACAGGATGCGCGGCAGAGGATCGAAACGACTGAGCGCCGGATCTGCGCGAAGCATTGCGAGCCTCATGGCTTCCATCATGTCGGCTGTAGAAGAGGGCGCTGATGTCGTCATTATGGTGTTGACCTCACTGTACGCGGAGCCGTTTGACGGCGTCCCAATCGATTTCGATGCCGAGACCCGGCCGTGTCGGCACGTCGAGCCGGCCATTCTTCTGGCGCAGGCAGCCGGGCGCCAGATCGGCCAGGTCGCGCTTGAAGGTGCTAAGATCGCATTCGCATTCCATCACCCGGAAATTCGGAAGGGCGGCTGCCAGATGCGTGCTGGCCGTCTCGCAGATAATGCCGGACATGCCGATATGCGGGGCGTAGCCCACATCGTGCAGGGCGGCATAGTCTGCCATGCGCCGTGTTTCGGATATGCCGCCGGCACGGGCGACATCCGGCTGCAGGATTGAAAGGGTGCGGTTGGCGACGAGACGCTGCGCCTGATCGGCGGTAAAGTTGCTCTCTCCGGCTGCGAGCGGCACGTCGCAGCGCTTGCGCAGTTCCTCGTAGCCTTGCTCGTTTTCCGGCGCCAGCGGCTCCTCGAACCAGAAGTAGCCATTGGTCGAAAGTGCCCTGCCGACCTCGATCGCCTGGTCCAGATCATAGGCCCAGTTGGCGTCGACACAGAGTTCGATATCGTCGCCGGCGCGCTTGCGCAGCCGTTCGATGCGCCGGCAGGCTTCTCTGACCGGATTGGCCATCTTGACTTTGATGCGCGGGAATCGCTCGCCGATATAGCGCTCCAGTTCCCGATCCGCCTCAGCATCGTCGACCCAGTTTACGGCGGCGGCATAGACCTCGATCGTTTCCCGGCCGATGCCGCCAAGCAGCTTGGCGATCGGCATGCCCGCGGCCTTGCCCATGATGTCCCACAGCGCAATGTCGACGCCTGCGATCGCCTCGATCAGCATGCCGCCGGCGCGGCCTGACAGCGAGCGCCGCATGGATTGCCAGAGCGCGCCGATGTTACGCGCGTCCTGTCCGATCAGCCGTGGCTTTAACGAGGTTTCGATCAGTTCCGCATAGGCCTTAGGCGAAAACCGGGCCAGAACCTCACCGACGCCGACGATGCCGGCATCTGTGCGCAACTCGACAAGAACCATCGAGACTTTGTGATAGGTACCCCAGGACGTGACGGTCGGTTTGGGCAGCGTCTGGCTGAGCGGATGGGCGATGACATCTGAAATAATGATCGCCGGTCCGGTCGAAGGTTGCACAGAATCCATCGGCTCTTTCGTTCCCAATGTTTTGCTCGTTGCTCTTGGTTTTGCTCGCTGCTTTGGGGCGTGTCTGTTATTCCTAGCTAGATGTTGGTGACTTGGCAACTGATAAACCTAGTTGCTAAGTTGGAAACTGCGTGTTAGCTTTGTGAATATGAGGATCGAGATGAGTGAAATTCCCGAAAGGAAACCCGTTTTCACCGCCAAGCCGCCCAACCCTTCGCGGTTGGCGGATGGGGTTTCCGATGCGATTGCCGCCGCGCTCTTTGATGGGCGCATCTCGCCTGGCGAGCCGTTGCCGCCCGAAGGGGAGATCGCCAGGGAGTTCGGCGTCTCGAAGCCTATCGCCCGCGAGGCGCTTCGCCAGCTGACGGCAGCCGGGCTGATCTTCACCCAACAAGGCAAGGTTGCCCGGGCCAAGGCGCTGAGCGGCGAATCGATGGACAAAATCTACGGCTACGCGGTCCGCTCCAGTCTCAAGCGGCTGCGCGAAGCCAATGAAATGCGCCGCGTCGTCGAGACGGGAATTGCCCGACTCGCCGCCGAACGTCGCGATCCGGAAGGTCTGGATATTATGCGGCAGGGCTTGGCGGGCATGCTGGCTTCCGTCCAGGAGCCCTCCGGCTTTACCGCCGCCGACATCCTGTTTCACCTCGGCCTCGCCGTGACGACGGGTAATTACATGATCCGCGTGCACATGGAGAGCATGCGTTCCGTGCAGCGCGAGGTGTCGGAATTGTTTTCACGTCGCGCCAATCGCAGCGACGCTGACTGGCGGGCAACGATTGGCCGGCATCAGGCAATCTACGACGCAATTGCAGTTGGTGATGCCGACCTCGCCGAGCAAAAAATCCGGGAGCATTTCGAAGCTGCCGACATTGCCTCGCTCGAGGTGGCCGACAAGTTGAAAGATGCCGAGCGATGAGCGCCGCGCGCTTTTCACTGAAAGGCCGACGCGTGCTGGTAACCGGTGCCAGTTCCGGCATCGGCCGGGCTGTTGCGCTTGGCCTTGCGGAGCATGGAGCGGAACTGATCCTGCATCATTTCGGTAATGAAACGGGCGCGCGTGAGGTGGCCCGGGCGACCGGAGGGACGGCGCCGGTACTGGAAGCAGACTTCACCGACGGGCGTGCGACGCAGGCTTTTGCCGATGAAGTGCTCAAAACACACGGCCCGATCGATATCCTCATTGCCAATGCCGCCATCGAACGTCGGCGGCCCTGGCAGGAATTGGATGAGGCGCATGTCAACGCCCATGTGGCATCGAATTTCTCGGCGCTGCTGACGCTGACGGCAAAGCTGGTTCCACCGATGGCCGAGCGGGGCTGGGGCAGGGTCGTCGCCACAGGCAGTATCATGGCGGTGCGACCGCGGGCGGAAACGGTTGTTTATGCGTCGCTCAAGGCGGCGCAGTTGACTGCGATCAGGTCGATTGCGCGCGAAATCGGCCGTCGCGGCGTCACGCTGAATGTGGTTTCGCCGGGTGCGATCGAGATCGAGGCCAATGCCGCGCGCTACGGCGACCCGGCGTTCCGCAAAGCGGTAGCCGCCAAGATCCCTGTGGGCAGGCCGGGCCAGCCGCAGGACCTGGTTGGGGCGTTTGTTTTTTTGTGCAGCGATGCTGCCAGCTACATTACGGGTGCAAATATTCCGGTCGACGGAGGATGGTCGATCGGAGACGCGCCCGGGAGCCTTCCGCACGCTGCCGGGTGAACGGCCTGCGGCAAGGTTTTCGAGATCATGCGGCGGAACCATCCGCCGCAGCTTGCAGCCAAATTCCAGGCGAATGCCGTTTGCATTCAATCGGTGAAGGCTGATTGCCGACGACCAAAAAGGGAGGAAACCATGAAGGCCGCATTAGCAGGTATCGCAGCATCCGCGTTGACATTGTGCATATCGACGTCTGCCGTCTTCGCGACGGATCTCCGCATGACGGTCTGGACCGGGAGCGAGGCTCATCTGAAGATGCTGAATGGCATTGCGGAGAGCTTCAAAGCCACACATCCCGACGTCAACGTGAAGTTCGAGACCGTGCCGGTCAACGACTACACGCAGAAACTGACCTTCCAGATCGCCGGCGGCAATGCTCCCGATGTAGCCTGGATGATGGAGGATGCCGCTCCGGCTTTCGAAAACGCCAATCTTCTGATGGATCTCGGCCCGACGCTCAAGGCGGCGGAAGGCTATGATTTCGATGATTTCTCAAAGCCGGCCATGGGCCTCTGGCAGAAGGATGAAACGGTCTACGGCATTCCGTTCTCCACCTCGCCTTTCATGATCTACTACAACAAGGACATGTTCGATAAAGCCGGGCTCGAAGATCCGCTGACGCTCGCCGCCAAGGGCGAATGGAACATGGACATGTTCCAGGAAGTCTCCAAGAAGCTCGCGGCAGCCAATCCCGGCAAATGGGGCTTCGAGTTCAAGGATGGCGAAGGCTATGCCTCTCGCATGACCCACGCCCTTCTGCCGCCAATCCGCGCCTATGGCGGCGACATCTGGTCGAACAAGGAATGCGGCTTCGACAAGCCAGAAGCCGTCAAGGCGGTCAAGCAGCTGCATGACATGGTCTTCAAGGACAAGTCCATCGTTCCGCCGGGCGAACAGGGTGATTACTTCTCCGGCAATTCGGCGATGACGGTCAACCAGATTTCCCGTGCTTCGAAGATGGCGGAAGCCGGCTTCAAGTGGGGCATCGCACCGTTGCCCACCGGCCCAGGTGGTGAGTCACCCGTTATTGGCCAGGCCGGTCTTGTTGTGTTCGCCGAAGGCAAGAATACCGAAATCGCCGCAGAATTCGTGGCGCATATGACCAATAAGGAGAACGTCGCCACCATGGCGCAGTTCTTCCCGCCGGCCCGCAAGAGCGTTCTGCAGGCCGATGCATTCATCAACGGCAACAAGCTCGTGCCGCCCGAGATGATGAAGAATGTGGCTGCCGCGATAAAAAAGGGCCGGGTGGTCTCGGCTAACGAAAAAGCGCCCCAGATCCTTGCCGCCATGGCGCCTCGCGTCGATGCCCTGTGGAAGCCGGATGCCGATGTCGATGCCGCCATCAAGGGCATCTGCGCGGCAATCCAGCCGCTGCTTTGATCAGAACGAAGATGGCCGATACCGTTCATAACTCCATTCGAACCGGCCAAAAGACCTGGCTGACGTTGAAGATAAGAGAGATGATGGAGGCGTGGCTGTTTGTCAGCCCCACCTTCATCGGCTTCCTCATCTTCTTCCTCGGTCCGCTCTGCGCAGTGGTCTATTATTCAATGACCGAATGGAACCTGCTCAGCCAGCAGGCCACCTTCGTAGGCCTTGCCAATTTTCAGAATGCGCTCCTCGAAAACCCTGACTTTTGGCTTGTGGTACGCAATTCGGTTATTTTCGCGATCGGTCTCGTGCCGCTCAACATGGCGCTCGCGCTCGCCTTGGCGCTCGCCCTTTCCCGGCCGTTCTTCGGGGTCGTGTTCTTTCGCACGGTGTTTTTCGCTCCCGTCATCACCTCGGCCATCGCCTGGGCGATCGTCTGGAAATTTCTGCTGCAGGGAGAAGGTGGTTTCATCAACCAGGTACTGGCGCTGGTCGGGATCACTGGTCCAAACTGGCTGCGTGAACCGAACTGGGCCATGGCGGCGGTCATCGTCACCCGCGTCATCAAGATGGTCGGCCTCAACATGATCCTCTACATTGCGGCGCTGCAGGCGATCCCGCGGGACTATGAAGAGGCAGCGCGCCTGGAAGGCGCCTCGCGCCGGCAGATCTTCAGCATGATCACCTGGCCGTTGCTGGCGCCGACCACGCTCGTCATCATGGTCATCACGACGATCGGTTCTTTCAAGGTCTTCGATCATATATATCAGATGACCGGTGGCGGCCCGGAAAACGGCACGCTGGTGCTTGCCTTCTACATCTACCAGCAGGGCTTCAAGTTCTTCAATGTCGGCTATGCCTCGGCGCTCGCGATGATCATGTTCGTGATGATCATGGCGCTGACCCTGGTACAGGTGATGCTGCGGAGAAAGGGATCGGAATGACCCAGCGCCAAATCCAGATCCTCTACCGCACCTGCTGGACGATCGCGCTCCTGATCGCCGCCATACCTTTTGTTTTCCCATTCGTTTGGATGGTGTCTGCCGGCTTCAAGAGCGTGACCGAGATATTCGGTGCGCCGACGCTTATTCCCCGCGTCTGGCGCTGGCAGAATTTCGTCGAAGTGTTCACCTACCAGCCGTTCGCGCGGCAGTATTTCAACTCGCTTTACATCGCGATCGTGGTGACGGCGCTCACCCTCGCCATCTCGTCCCTGGCCGGCTATGCGCTGGCGCGCATGCGGTTTGCCGGTGCCGGGCTGCTGATGCTTTTTCTGATCTCGGCGCTCATGGTGCCGGAGGAAGTGACGATCATTCCGAACTTCTTCCTGATGCGTTGGCTGGGCCTGGTGGATACTCACTGGCCGCTGATCCTGCTGCCCACCTTCGGCCCTCATGGGGTGATGGCAACGTTCCTGATGCGCCAATATTTCTTGGCCCTGCCCAAGGAACTGGAAGAAGCCGGCAAGATGGACGGCCTCTCACGCTTCGGCGTTTGGTGGAAGATAGCGCTGCCGATGGCGCGTCCGGCCCTGGCTGCGGTTTCCATCATCACCTTTCTGTTCTCGTGGAACCTGTTCCTGGAGCCGCTGATCTTTCTGAGCTCGCTCGACATGTTCACGCTGCCTTTGGCCTTGTCGAACTTCAACGACAGCTACGGCTTGCCGTTGTGGAACCTCCAGCTTGCCGCTACCAGCCTTGCCGTGGTGCCGATCCTGATCGTCTATCTGATCGCCCAGCGGCAGATCATCGAAAGTTTTGCGCTATCAGGCGTGAAGGGATGAGGATTTTTCGTTCATGAGCAGTGTATCGCTTAAAGGCATCGAAAAACGCTTCGGCGCCGTCGAGGTCATCCGCGGCGTCGATCTCAGGATCGATCCGGGCGAGTTCGTCGTATTCGTCGGTCCGTCAGGCTGCGGCAAGTCCACCTTGCTGCGGCTGATTTCGGGACTGGAATATCTCAGCGGCGGTGAACTTGCGATTGGCGGCCGGGTGGTCAACGAAGTGCCGGCTTCGAAACGCGGTGTTGCCATGGTCTTCCAATCCTATGCCCTCTATCCACATCTGACCGTCCGGGACAATATGGGTTTCGGGCTGAAGGTTCGCAAAGTTCCGGCACAGGAGCGTCAGAAGCGTGTCGATGAAGCAAGCGCCACGCTGAAGCTCGAAGCATTGCTCGATCGCTACCCCCGTGAGCTTTCCGGCGGTCAGCGGCAGCGCGTCGCGATCGGCCGGGCCATCGTCGGAAATCCTGATGTCTTCCTGTTCGACGAACCGCTGTCGAACCTCGATGCAGAGTTGCGCGTGCACATGCGCTCTGAAATCGCCGCACTACACAAGCGGCTCTCCACGACGATGATCTATGTAACGCACGACCAAATCGAAGCGATGACGCTCGCCGACAAGATCGTCGTTCTGCGCGACGGCCGTGTCGAGCAGGTCGGTTCCCCCCGGGAATTATATGAGCGGCCGGCAAATATCTTCGTGGCGCAATTCATCGGAAGCCCAAAAATGAACCTGCTCCCGGCAGATATCGCGCCTTTGCTGACAGGTGCAAGGGCAGCGGATACCACGGCCGAGACCATCGGGATAAGGCCGGAACATCTGACGGTCGTGGAACCTCGAGACGGGACGCTGCGCGGAACCGTCGGGCTTTGTGAATATACCGGGGCGGTAACACTGCTTCACGTCAAGCTGCCGGACGGGCATGATTGCCTCGTCCTGCACGACGGTGGTGATATGAAGGCGGGAAACCAACTAGGGCTCACCGCCGATGTCTCGAAGGTGCACTTTTTCAATGGCAACGGGCAGACAATAAAGCGGACTGAACAAGGCTGGACTGCTTGAACGTATGGCAGCTCCTGGCGCGGGCGCGAGCCGCAGAAATCTCTGAAGAGCGGGGTTCGTCTACTCGCCCTGTCGCAAGTTGCGAAGTCGGTCGAAAAGGACGGCGAGCACGATTGCGCCACCGATAAAGCAACCCTGCCAGAACGCGTTGATACCGAGCAAACCAAGACTGTTACGGATGACCTCGATGAGTGCGGCGCCGACCAAGGCTCCAAAGGCGGTGCCGACGCCGCCCGCCAGATTGGCGCCGCCGATAACCGCGGCGGCAATGACCTGAAGTTCCATCCCGGCGCCGATGTTTGTGGTGACGGCGCCGAGCCAGCCGGTCTGAATGATGCCGGCAACCCCCGCCGACAGGGCAGAAATCATATAGACGATGACCTTGATCCTCGGCACCGGAACGCCTGTCAGTGTCGCGGCGTGCTCATTGCCGCCGATGGCAAATACATAGCGGCCGAACTTGGTCCAGCGCAGCACGAAACCGGTAATGAGTGCCAGCACGACCATGTAAAGCACTGGATTGGCGATGCCGAAAAACCAGGCGCCGCCACCGAGAGCCAATAGTTTGTCGTGATCAGGTCCGAATTCAAAAACCACAGTGTTGTTGGATGCAACCATCGCAAGGCTGCGCGCAATCGACAGCATGCCGAGCGTGACGACGAAAGGCGGGAAGCCGAGATAGGCAATCAAGACGCCGTTGAAAGCTCCGACCAGAAGAGCCGTACCGATCGAGGCGGCGATGCCGACTTCAATACTATAGCCCGCGTGCATAACCACAGCCAGCACCATGCTGCACAGACAAAGTACGGAGCCAACGGACAAATCGATGCCGCCGGTGATGATGACCAGCGTCATGCCCAGCGCGATAATGGCGACGAAGGTGACGTTGCGGGTGATGTTGTAGATGTTCTTCGCCGTCGCAAAGGAGTCCGTTGCCATCGACAGAAAAATGCAGGCTAGAATGACTGCAATCAGCACCCAGAATGTCTGGCCGCTCATGATCGTTGCAAGCCAGCTCCGTTGCTTCTGTCCGATCGTTTGGTCAAGTGTAATCGCCATCGTCGACCTTCTTCCTTCTTGTTGCAACGGATAGCATCGATCACACCTGTTCGATGGCGCCGGTAATCAGTCCCGTCACTTCCTCCGGCGAACTTGCCGCAATCTGTTTGTCGGCTACCTTTCTGCCTCGCCGCATCACGATCACACGGTCGGCGACCGAGAAGACGTCGGGCATGCGGTGGCTGATCAGGACAACGACAATGCCCTGATCCCGCAATTGGCGGATCAGATTCAGAACCTCAGCCACCTGGCGCACGGAAATGGCTGCGGTCGGCTCGTCCATCAATACGATTTTCGCTTCCGACAGCATCGTGCGGCCGATCGCGACCGCTTGGCGCTGGCCACCTGACATTTGCTTGACGAGATCGCGCGCCCGCGTCTCGGATTTGAGCTCGCGAAATATCTCGCCGGCGCGCTTGTACATGGCCTTGTGGTCGAGAATGCGAAGAGGCCATACGCCGCGGCGCAATTCCCGACCGAGGAACACGTTCGCTGCCGCCGTCAGATTGTTGCAGAGCGCCAAATCCTGGTGAACGATCTCGATGCCATGCTGGCGTGCTTCCTTCGGCCGATGAAGCACGAGATCGGCGCCGTCGAGCCGCATGGTTCCATGGCTCGGCCGAAAGTTGCCGGCGATCATCTTCACCAATGTGGACTTGCCAGCGCCGTTATCGCCCATCAGGCCGACAACCTGCCCGGCTTCGAGCGAAAACGAAACATCGTTGACTGCCTGGATGGCACCGAAATGTTTGGAAATATTGCTGAGCTCAAGAACCGCCACCAGCCTCCTCGCCTCCCAAAACCTGCGGGCTATCCATCGCACCGAACCCTGCATGTCTTCGATGCAAGGCTCCGGCGAATTCGCTTTTCCAATACCCTCCCAGGAAAAGCGATTGGGAGCATTTACGCAAAACCCTGCGACAGCGTCAACTCATTGTCCCGGCCATTGACCTTATTGTCGCAAAAATCTGTTTTGTCAGACAAATATCATTTGACGAAAGTGGCGCCCGGATATTAGCTATCAATGGGGGAGAAAAAGCATGCTGATCCTTGTGACCGGTGCGACGGGCAAGGTCGGGCGGCGCTTCATTGCTGGGCTGCTTGACGATCCGAGATTTTCCAAAGCCCGTATTCGTGCGCTTTGTCATAATCGTTTGTACGAGGCGACCGACCGTGTCGATGTCTTCCAAGGCTCGATCGCCGATCGCGATGTCGTGGCAAAGGCGCTGGATGACGTTACCCATGTCGTGCATCTCGCCACATGCAAGGAAACGCCTGAAGACATCATGGATGTCACGGTCAAAGGTCTCTTTTGGCTGCTCGAGGAGTTCCGTACGAGCGTCACCGCACGCCAGTTCATCCTGATCGGTGGTGATGCGGGTGTGGGACATTTCCACTATCGCCACGACGGCCCGATCACCGAGAACGCCCGCCATTGTGCCTATCCGGGAAGCTATGCGCTCTCCAAAGTCCTGGAAGAGGTCATGCTGGAGCAGTTTGGCATTCAGTATGGCCTCAATGGCTGTTGTCTGCGCGCGCCCTGGATCATGGAAAAGGACGATTTCAAGTATTCGCTGTCTTTTGGAGACGACGTCTTTGGCGGTCCGGACTGGAAGACGCTCGTTCCGGAAGACGCGGCGCGGCGTTATGCGGCGATGGGTACGGTGCCGCTGCTGCTCGATGCTGACGGTCGTCCGCTGAAACGCAACTTCGTTCATGTCGACGACCTTGTTTCGGCAATACTGGCAGCGATCGACAACCCGCGGGCGGAGCGGCAGCTCTTCAATATCTGCATGGATCGCCCCGTCGACTATGCTGAAGTCGCCGCCTATCTCTTGCGCACGCGCAATCTCGGCTCTGTCGACATACCGAGCCGCTTCCATTCCAATTGGATGGACAACAGCAAGGCCAAATACCTGCTGGATTGGCAGCCAAACTACGATCTCGAAATGCTTATCAACTCGGCCTGGCAATACGAGCGTTCAAAGGAGGAGCCTCGCATCGTCTGGTATCCGGGTTGATTTGGTGTGGCGGGCACGCGGTGTCCGTCTGTTTCAAGGGAGGAAACTATGAGGAAGGCATTACTACTTACAGCCGCAGTTTTAGCACTGACCGCCGGGCAGGCCTTGGCCAAGAAGCAACTCGTCATCGTCGTCAAGGGCCTCGACAATCCGTTCTTCGAAGCAATCAATCAAGGTTGCCAGAAATGGAACAAGGAGAACCCCACTTCGGAATACGAATGCTTCTACACCGGTCCGGCATCGACATCCGATGAAGCCGGCGAAGCGCAGATCGTTCAGGATATGTTGGGCAAGGCAGACACGGCGGCAATCGCAATCTCGCCGTCAAATGCAAAGCTCATTGCCCAGACCCTGAAGACCGCCAATCCGACGGTTCCGGTGATGACGCTTGATGCCGATCTTGCCGCCGAGGACGCAGCCTTGCGCAAGACCTATCTCGGCACCGACAACTATCTGATGGGCGCACGCATCGGCGAATACATCAAGAAGGGCAAGCCGAAGGGCGGCAAGATCTGCACGATCGAAGGCAATCCGGGAGCAGACAATATTCTACGCCGCGCACAAGGGATGCGCGACACACTTACTGGCCAGAAAGGCTTGACCGAGCTGAAAGGCGAGGGTGGCTGGACCGAGGTCGCCGGTTGCCCGGTGTTCACCAATGACGACGGTGCCAAGGGCGTTCAGGCAATGACCGATATCCTCGCGGCCAATCCCGACTTGGACGCATTCGGCATTATGGGTGGCTGGCCATTGTTCGGCGCACCGCAACCCTATCGCGACCTGTTCAAGCCGCTGGCCGACAAGATCGCCAGCAACGATTTCGTCATTGGTGCCGCCGACACGATCGGCGACGAGGTCGCCATTGCGAAGGAAGGGCTGGTGACAGCGCTCGTCGGCCAACGGCCGTTCGAGATGGGCTACAAGGCACCGTCGGTGATGATGGATCTGATTGCCGGCAAGCCGGTTGAAGATCCGGTCTTCACCGGGCTCGATGAGTGCACGAAGGATACAGTCGACACCTGCATTCAAAAGTAGGTTCACGGTTGGCGCACCCGGTTCAAAGGGTGCGCCATCTGTCGTTACGAGACGGATCGAGAGATCCGCTGGGCTTGACGCGCCCTGAATTCCACGCTTTGTGCTGGCGTCAATCGCAGGCGACTTCCTCGTTATTACGATTGTTTTGATCACACGTGCAGACAGTCGAAGAATGCTGAGGCAGTAGAAATAAATGCCTGACAAAAAATCGGGAAAGCCAACGGCTGCGCTCGAGGTGGTGATGGTTGACCGCTCGGCCACCACAAGGCGCCCAAATTCTCCCCGCATGACTGGGGCGAGTGTTCATGTGTCCTTGGCAGGCGAGATCGGTCTGCGAATCGTGCGCGGCGACTATCCGCCGGGCACGATCCTGCCAAATGAAGCAAAATGGTCGGAAGTCTTTGAAGTCAGCCGATCGGCGGTGCGCGAAGCGATCAAGATGTTGATGGCCAAGGGCCTGCTTTCTTCCCGCCCGAAAATCGGCAGCTGGGTCGAACCCAAGGAACGTTGGAACCTGCTGGATCGAGATGTCTTGGGCTGGTATGCGGCATCTCCTGATCGCGAATCCTTTCTGAGGGCCGTGCAAGAACTCAGGCATATGATCGAGCCGGAAGCGACTGCGCTTGCTGCGGAGCGCCGAACTGACGAGCAAATGACCGCGATCAGCCAGGCCTTGCATGACATGGATCAGGCGACATCGCTCCAGCAGCGAACAGAATCCGATACGCGATTTCACATCGCGATCTTGCGCGCCTCCGGAAATGATCTGCTGGTGCCGCTCGGCGTCTTGATCGAATCGGCGCTAAACCACCTCTTCGCCCATGTGACGCGGGAGGAAGACAATTTGCGATATGCGCTGAAACTTCATGAAAATATTGAGAAAAGCATTCGACTGCAGCGACCGACCATGGCGCGCAACGCAGTCCGCAAGGCGTTGGCAAATACCGACCAAATCATAGCCCGGTGGTCACGATAGACGTTTGCATCCTGTCTAGTTTGCGCGTTGCCGACAGCTTGATGCAGGGTAATTCAACCTCCTACAGTCCTCGATGCCTACCCAAAACCCGCGGCTTGTGCTACTTTCCTTGGCAACCTTCGGGGGCTGAGCCATGCGTGGGCTGCTTGCATCGGTGGCGTTGATTTTCACAGCGACGGTGGCCGCTGCGGGGAGCCCTTTGTTCGATGCCGTTGCCACTGGAAACACCGCCGTCGTCGAGCAGGTTCTGGCTACCGGTGCCGATGTCGACAGCCGGGCACGCGATCAGGCAACACCTCTTATCAACGCTGCGCTCGGAGCCCAGCTTGCCATAGCCGCATTGCTGATCGGCAAAGGGGCCGACGTCATGGCTCGGAACTCGGGCGGCTTTACGCCGCTTCATGCCGCGGCCTTTTCCGGCAGCGTGCCGATCAGCAAACTACTTCTCCACCATGGCGCGACGCTCGACGATGCGGCCAATAAAGCAGGTGTGACACCGCTGATGGTCGCCGGTGAGGAAAACCACGTCGCTCTCGCCACGTTTCTTCTCGCTGAGGGGGCTGACGTCGGTCATGCGGAGGTTCACGGCTACACGCCAATCACGCGAGCAATCTGGAAAGGCAACTCGGACATCGTGCGGCTTTTCAGGCGGCATGGTGCGCCTTGCCCTCCGGCCAGTCGCATCGGCGAGAAAGAATACGCGAAGTGCATGGAAATCCATGATTGAATAGGAGGCACAGATGTATGCGGGGACCAGAAGCGGTGCACGAGGAATTGGTCGCTCTGTGGCGGTGTTCGTTGTGGCTTTGGCAGCTGTCGGTGGATCGCGGGCTTTTGCCGACGACTCGGTAAACACGGGCTACTTCGGCGGCGTGGCGATCATGGGATACGACCCCGTAGCCTATTTCACCGAAGGCAAAGCGGTGAAGGGCTCTGAGCAATTCTCCCACGAATGGCTGGGGACGCCGTGGCTTTTTGCCAATGCCAAACACCGTGAAATGTTCATCAGCGAGCCGATCAAATATGCGCCTCAATATGGCGGCTACTGCGCGGGCGAGGTGGCTCTCGGATCGGTGACGATCAACGTCGATCCGGAAGCATTCAAGATCATCGACGGCAAGCTTTACCTGATCTACGACAAGGGATCGGCAGAAGGGTTTGCCGCTCATGTGGCCGAAGCAGCGCCGAAAGCCGATAGAAACTGGCCGAAGGTCGCAGCCGATCTCGAACGGGATCAGTATCACTGACCGGTCGAGCGCGGCTATTTGACGGGCGAAAAATAGAAGACCTTCGTGGAGTTCACGTAAGCATAGCTGGTTTCAGCGGGCGAGTTTGCAGGTCTGTAGATCGGGCCGCAATCGGCTCGTCCAAATGCGTTTTCACTCTGCTCGCAAAGCATGTCGCCATTGACGAAAACCGTTCCGGTGACCATCTGCGTCGTCGAGCGGAAGGCCGCCTTGCCGTCGCGTTCGATTTGCATGAGTGCAGGGCTTCCTGAGGGCTCGGTCTTGCCCCGGAGGAGTTTGCCCATGACGATACTTGCGATTTCTTCACCGTGCAGGCGTTCGTGCTCGTTGCCCTTGAAACCGAACGGCCACTCCGGCAGGCCGGCCTCGCGCAGAGCATCGAGGATAAACGCCAAATCCTGCTCGTTGCGGAAATGGGCATTGCTGAGACGCCAGTCCGCCAGAGAATCGCGCCCAGCCAGCAAGCGGAGTCCCTCGGCGACAGTCGCACGGGCGTCGTCGAGGCGACCGGCACGGACATAGGCCATAGCGAGTGGGGTAACGAAATCGCCATTTCCCGGAGAACCATCGCGCGCGCGTTCGAAGCTGTCGATGGCCTTCGTGTAGTCGCGCTGCAAATAAAATACCAGGCCAGCCGTGTATCGATTGATGGCGGAGAGGTTCGGATCGTGCCTGAGCGCCGTGTCCACGGCCGCGCCGGCCTCGGCATGATTGCCGGAGAACAATTGAACGTATGCCAACGCCATATGAGCTTCGGCATCGGCAGGCCCGAGCGAAACTGCCTGCTGCGCCGAGGTGACCGCCTGCTCGTAGCGGCGGTCCACGACTTGCATGACGGCAAGAACGGCGTATGGCGATGAAAGAGCCGAGTCGAGCGCCAGCGCGCGACTTGCCTTCTCGTAGGCCCTTTTTCGCGCCGGCGCGCTCTGGAGAACGTCGTCGTAAGCGCTTCGCCAGACATAGGCGGTCGCGTGCGCGTCGGCCGCGAAGGCCTCTGCAAAACCGGGGTCGAGCGCCTCCGCCTTGTCAAAGAGCGCCAGTGCCTCGAGCAGCCGGGAACGGCGGCCGGTACGCGTCGCCTGCTCGGCACGAAGGTAGTAGTCGTATGCCTCGAGATTGGCGGTCGGCGGACGGGTAATCCGTTCCGTCTCAGATTGAGTGAGTTTCAGGCCGAGCGCTTCGGCGATCTGCCGACTGAGCTCATCCTGCACAGCCATGACATCCGCCGCGGCGCGGTTAAATCGGTTGGCCCACAAGTGGTCGCCGCTTGCGGCATCGCTCAGCTGCGCATTGACGCGGATTTGATCACCTATCCGTTGCACGCTGCCCTCAACGACAAACCGCACGCCGAGATCGCGTCCGATGTCGGCCAAAACGAGAGGCTTGCCTTTGTATGCAAACACCGAATTGTGACCGATGACGTCAAGGTCCGAAAGCATGGTCAGATCGGCAATCAGGCTGTCGGTAATGCCATCCGTGAAATAATCCTGGCCGGCGTCGCTACTCAAATTGGCGAAGGGAAGCACCGCTACCGATGGACGTTGGGGCACAGACGGCCATTGCCATGCGAAGACAATCGCAGCGGCCGCAATCAACAGCGCTGCAAGTGTGGCCAGGATGATCGCCCGGCGGCGCGGCCGACGGGAAGCGACGACCTTGCCTGCCTCGGAGGGATCTAACAGAACACGATAGACGCGAATCGGATCGGCTATGTTCTTCAGTTGCTGCTCACCGAGAGAGGAGAAACCGACCTCAGCCTTGTGTACCGTGTGATCGAATGCGGTGCCGGATATGCAAATCCCGCCGGGCTGGGCAAGGCTCTCCAGCCGCGCCGCTATGTTGACGCCGTCTCCATGAATGTCCTCTCCTTCGACGATGACATCGCCGAGATTGACGCCAATGCGAAAAAGCATCCGCTGCTCGGGCCGCAGGGCCGCATTGCGTTCAGCCTTCTGTTGCTGGATTTTGACGGCGCAGCGCAAGGCATCCACCACGCTATGGAACTCAACCAGGATCCCGTCGCCCATCGTCTTGATCAGGCGGCCGTGGTGCGTGGCGATTTTCGGTTCGAAGAGTTCGTGGAGGTCGGTGTGGAAGCGGATACGCGTTCCCTCTTCGTCGATCTCGCTCAGGCGGCTGTAACCGACCACATCCGCAATCAGGACTGCTGCAAGGCGGCGCTCCATACCAGCTCTTTCCGGGTGTCCGATCCCTTACCGTTATCTTACAGCAGGTGCCGTGCCGTTGCTATCAAAGTCGCCCGAACTGGCATCACGTTCGCCGGCCAAATGCTCCGTGGAGAGGGCGCAATCTGAGAGGATTCTCGCACGTCCGCCCATAGAATGAGCAGCCCGCGATATAGGGTCGACAGCAGCTTCCTTCAGCATTGACCAAGATTCGGACCTGTAAGTCCTGCCTTACGGAGTCCTTCTACACGGCGGTTAAAGTCCTCGGGGTTTCGGAATGGAAGGACGCGGCGGCGGCGCTCGACAGAGAAATTGGGATTGATCTGGAGTGCCTTCTCCCAGGCCTGACGGCTCTCCTCCGACCGACCGAGGTGGCCGTAACATGAGGCAAGCAGGGCGTAGGCGGTCTCCGATTGGGAGTTTTGTTGGAGCCGCTGCTCGATGGCTGCAATCGCTTGTTCATACTCGCCGAGAGAAAAGTGCGCATCGGCGCGAAATTGGAAGAGAATTTCCGGATGGTGCGGGTCGAGCCGCATCGATGCATCGAGTGTTTCCAGGGAGCCGGCGGGGTCGCCGGAGAATATCTGGATATGGGCCAGCAGTAGCAGAAGCTCGGCGGAGTTGGGCTGCAGCGCGAGGCCCTGCTGCACTTCTGCCCGCGCCCGGTCCAGTTCCCGGTTCCACATGCAAGCCATGCCCAGTGCAAAGTGGCCGTTGGGCTGTTCCTCGGCAATCTCCACGGCCTGCTGCGCGAGACCCATCCCGATCCGCAGCGAGCCTTCCGGATCGTTGCTCCAGGCGTTGACGTAGTCGAGTACGTGGGTGAAGGAGATGAGTGCTTGGGCGGCCGCATATTGCGGATCGATTGCGAGGGCGTCGGCCGCCAGGCTGCGGGCCGCTCTGTTTCCGGTTCGGGTATGAGCCGACGCCTGCTCGCGGCCACGCAATAACAACTCGTAAGCGTCGACGTCGAGTGCGCGTCCTTTGGCCAATCGATCCTGGTCGCCATGCGTGAGGTTCAGCCTGAGCGCGGCCACGATCTCCTGCGTGAGCTCATCCTGAACCGCGAAAATGTCGGTGAGGTCGCGATCAAACCGGCTGGCCCAGATATGTCTGCCATTGCTGGCGTCGATCAATTGGGCGGTGACACGCACGCGGTTGCCGGCCCTGCGCACGCTGCCCTCGAGGACATAGCGGACGCCGAGCGCCTTGGCCATCTCAGGCACTGAGGCTATTACATTCTTGTAGACGAAGGATGAGTTGCGAGCGATCACGTGCAGCTCGGACAGCTTCGAGAGGTCGGTGATGATGTCCTCGCTGATACCGTCGGAGAAGTATTCCTGTTCGGCGTCGCCGCTCATGTTGTTGAACGCCAATACGGCGATGGACGGCTTGTCGGGAACGGCCGGAACTGACGGCATTTCGATTGCGGGCCGCACCTGTCGTGCCGCGGTCGGCTGCGGAGTTCCGATCTGAAGCGAATAGACCTGCATCGGTTCAGCAATATTCTTGAGCTCAATTTTGCCGAGATCGGTCACGGCAAGATCGAGCCGCGATTTCACCTGGCGGTAGGCGTCTTCGGAAAGACAGATGGCGCCGGGCTTGGCAATTCCCTCCAACCGCGCAGCGATATTGACGCCGTCGCCCATCAAGTCGCCGTCGTTCTCCTCGACCACATCTCCCAGATGGATCCCGACCCGGAACTCGATGCGATGTTCAGGCGACACGCCGATATTGCGCTCAACCATGGCAGTCTGCACTTCGATCGCGCAGCGCACGGCGTCCACGACGCTGCGAAACTCGATGAGGCTTCCGCCACCGGTACGCTTGACGACCCGGCCATTGTGCACGGCAATGGTCGGATCGACTAGGTCGCTGCGCAACGTTCTCAGCCGCGCCAGGATGCGATCCTCGTCCGCACCGGCGAGGCGGCTGTAGCCGACCACATCCGCGACCAGGATCGCCGCCAGTTTTCGCGTCACGCTCGTAAGTCCCAATTCCTCGTCGGATCAAAATAACACAGTGTGATCGGCAACGCCGCCAAATCCGATTGCGTTCGCTAAGAAGCGGTCCGTGGCGGGTTGCTTGGACTTGAAGATGGTCGGTGAAGCCTAAGCGATATCCGCGGCTAAGCTCCGTCTTTCAGAGAGAAGGCAAGGACGTAGTCGCCGACGTCTTTCGAATAGGGTGCGCCGCCAACCGATATCAGGACATATTGCTTGCCTGTTTTCGGCGAGACGTAGGTCATGGGCGTCGCGCTCGAGCCGACCGGCAGTGGGTATTTCCAGAGCTCGGTACCGTTCTCGGCGTCATACGCACGGATATAATAGTCCTGGAAGCCGGCGAAGAAGACGACGCCGCCGGCGGTCGCCGAGGTGCCGGCATAGCTCGGCAGGCCCATCGGCATAGGCAGCTTGGTTTTGATCTTGAACGGCCCGAGTTCTTCGGCGGTGCCGGCCGGAACCTGCCATGCAATCTTGCGCGTATTCAGATCGACTGCAGTGACGGTGCCGAAGGGCGGTTGGGTGCAGGGAACGCGGAGCCTCGATGTCCACATCTCGGTGGCCATGGCGTAAGGCGTACCGCGCTGCGGGGCGGAGGGGCCGTGGGCGGTCGTGGTGAGGGCAAAGTCGACATACTCCTCGCGTGGGATGAGTGCGAAGAGACTGGGCACGCGGATATCGTTCATGAAGACCCTGTTGTTGGGCAGATCGACCGATACGCTTCCCCAGTTGAGACCACCCAGATTTCCCGGCTGCTGGATTGCATATTGCGTGCCGATCGGGGTGAAATCACCGTCATAGCGCATTTTACGGAAAGCGATGCGGCATGCCAACTGATCGAACATCGTCAGGCCCCAGGCCGTCTGCTCCGTCACGCGCTCCGCACCGATTGTCGGCATGCCGACGGAGTAGGGCTGCGTCGGGGAGAGTTTCTCTTCGGGCACGCCGCCTTGCTGCGGCACCGGCTTCTCCTGAACTTCGGCAAGCGGTGTGCCGGTTCGGCGGTCGAGGAGAAAAAGCTGCCCGCGTTTGGTGGTCTGCAGCAGAGCAGGCACGGTGGCGCCATTGCCGTCAGGCAGATCGACCAGGACCGGTTGAGCCGGCAGATCATAGTCCCAGATATCGTGATGGACGGTCTGGAATTTCCATTTCTCTCGACCCGTCGTCACATCGAGTGCCACCAATGTCGCGTTGTATTGATCGGCGAAGGCAGGGCGATTGACGCCGTAATAATCCGGCGTGGTATTGCCGAGCGGTGCATAGATGAGGCCGAGCTTGTCGTCGAATGCGGCCGTCGTCCACATGTTGGGCGTGGCCCGCGTATAAGTCTGGCCCTCCGGCGGAAGTTTGGTGATCTCCGGGTTGCCGAGATCCCATGCCCATTCGAGCTCGCCGGTGACGACGTTGAACGCACGGATGACGCCAGAGGGTTCGCCGACCTCCTGATTGTCCGTGACCCAGCCTCCGACGACGATCAGGTTGCGGGCAATCAACGGCGCCGATGTCTGGAAATAATAGCCCGTCTTGACTTCGCCCATGCCCTGGGAAAGCTGCACGGTGCCATTGTCTCCGAAGTCCTTGCAGGGCGCGCCGGTCTTGCTGTCGATCGCCAGGAGACGGGCATCGATCGTCGTCTGCACCAGGCGCTCATTGCAAAGCCCATCGGCGGACTGGGCTTCCGTCGGTATCTTGTAGTAACCGAGGCCGCGGCAGCGCTGCCAGTAAGGCGCCGTCGCCTTGGGATCGAAGGTCCAGCGGGGTTTGCCGGTATCTGCATCGAGCGCTGCGATCACATCGGTCGGCGTGCAGGTGTAGACGGTATCGCCGATCTGCAGAGGCGTGTTCTGATCGGCGCCATCGCCTTTTCCGGTGCGATATGTCCAGGCGAGATCGAGCTTGGAAACATTTCCGCGGTTGATCTGATCGAATGGGGAATAACGATCTCCTGCCGTGGTGCGGCCATAGGATGTCCAGTCGGAGGGAGAGTTGTCGCCCTTGACGACCTTATAGGCGGTAATGTCGGCGGAGGGCCGGATGATCCCATGCGGCACGAAGCTGAGACCGAAACCCGCGATAAAGATGAGAGCGGTCACCAAGGCGCCGCCATAAAAGAGCTTCCGGTTGGCGGCCGGGGAAAGCGACGGTGCAAAGAGAAGGGCAAAGCCCGCCAGCGCGATGGGGGACATCAAGCGGGCAAACAGCGCCCAGAAATTGAGACCCGACTCCCATAGCGCCCAGGGAAGGGTGAAAACGGCGACAAGCAGGACGATGAGCCCGCCTGGCGTCTTCCGGCGCCACAGCAGAAGCGCGGCAACCACATAGGCAAGCCCGACGATGGCGTAATAGGGCGAGCCGCCGAGGCGCAGCAACCAGGCGCCGCCTCCGATCAGCCCCAATCCGATGAGGGCGAGAACAATACAGAACAGGGTGGCCAGAAATTTCATAGTCTCCTCATCCAATCCGCCGCCCGATCACCTGAATTCCAACTCCGACCGTCGCATGGCCCTCGGGAAGCACAGGGCCATGGGTTGATGGTCAGAGACGCGTCTTCGGGAGAGGGCTGCTCTCTCGTTCAATTTTTACCTGATGTACCTGTGGTCACTGACACGCGGCCTCGACCCGGCAATGATGCCGCTGCCGCTCTGCGGCAACGGCTTGCCATTCCAAATCGAGTCAATACTTCTGAAAGGGGCACAGATGGTTCTCGGCGAAAAGCTTGATCTAGCGAACGGGCGACCGACAGGATTCGATTATATGCGATTACTGTTAGCCTTTTCAGTGCTTTGGATACACACGGCCCGTGTCACCTATGGCGATGATCTGTTTCTTTGGGAGTCGCCCTTCCGCCCTGTCATCAAGTCAGTTCTGCCCATGTTCTTCGTCCTGAGCGGGTTTCTGGTGGCTGGCAGTCTCGAACGATCGAAGACATTGATCTCTTTTCTCGGCAATCGATTTATCCGGATCTATCCCGCTCTCGCGGTAGAGGTGTTGCTGGCTGCCTTTATACTCGGAGCGATCTATACAGAGTATGACCTGCGTGACTATTTCACCGATCCTCAGTTCTTTACATATCTGATGAATGTCACAGGGCACATTCACTTCAATCTACCCGGGGTATTCCTTGATAATCCTGACGCCGCAATGGTGAACGGGCAGCTCTGGACGGTGCCCTTCGAGCTTGAGTGCTATGCCGTCATCGCCGTTCTCTTCCTGCTCGGCGTGGTCAGGCGGCGGGTGATTGCCCTTATCGCCACGCCGGCGTTGATCATAGCCTTCGGTATTGCAAGATATTGGAAACATGGAAGCGATTGGGCAGCCATGCCGACGACCGCGTCGGGCAATCTGCTCATTTGTGCTTTTCTTGTGGGGGTGACCTTCTATCTCTACAAGGACAAGGTTCTTTGGGATATCCGAATTTTCCTCGCCTCTGTGGCAATGATTTTGTGGGCCTACTGGTTCACTTCCTTTGGGGACTTCATTGCCATTCCGGCCATGGGATATGTCACGGTCTTCCTTGGTCTCACCTCGCCCCGCAAGCTCGGCGTCCTGCGTGGGGCCGACTATTCCTACGGCGTCTTCCTCTATGGCTATCCGATCCAACAGGCGTTCGTAGCGCTTGGCCCCTGGGCGCATAACTGGTGGTTGAACGGCATCGTCTGCAGCATTGTTGCCGCTTGCTTTGCCGCCTTCTCGTGGAGATTCATCGAAAAGCCGGCGTTGAAATTGAGGAAACAAGTCACCTGGCTGGAAAACCTCCGTCTCCAACGCGGCGTAAAACGGCAACTGGCGGGCGCGGTCTCGAAATAGGTTTGTCGATATCGGCCTCGATGCTGGCAATTCCATCCAGGTGCTCAACCGGCAAGGACATCAGCAGGGCTCGCCATAGCGGCGGCCCTGTTTCGCTGTTGCCTGACCGATCACCTCGGACAAGTATCCGGGTCCATCGATGGGCCGAGTTTCCCGTAGGCTGCTGCGCAACCTTGATGCGGTCGATGTCACGCTTGCCGGACGAGCATAAGGCTGTTCGTTGCCAGGCGAATATGCGCTCGAGCGTAAGCCTATGGCCAAATTCATCTTTTCAGGGATATCAAATGAGTGTTCAGTTCGGCGAGAGAACGCCGCAGCTGCATTATCGGCTCCTGTATAAGCCTCAGATACCTAAATCTATCTGACCGCAATATCCAAGGATTTCTTGGGTTTAATCGGTAGAGCGGCCCCGCTGGATGAATAGTCGAATATTCTCCGGCGTTGTTCCGTCGATTTGCTAGGCTGCTGTTAGCAATATTTTAACCACAATAGGTAAAATACTTTGATCGGACTTCGTTTCGACTTTGGGTTTTGTCATGTCATCGAGGGCTGACGGTGGCTTGAAGGAGGTGTGAAGAGAGGATCAGAATAATGCTGAAGAGCACGCTCGTCGTGGTTGCCGTCTCTATCGCCGCCGGAGCGACCATTCGGGCCTCGGCCTTTGCAATCTTTGCATTTCTGGTGGTCACGGCCTTGGGCGGCGTGATCCTGCTCAAAGGTTCCTCCTTGACGGAGGCGGTCGTTTCTTGCGTCGAAGTGCTTGTATTGATGGAGATATGCTATCTGGTGGGTCTATTCGCTTTCTCCTTGTGGCATATTCAAAAGCGCCGCAAAAAGAACTCCATTACTGAGCGCTCCCATGTTACCGGCAAGCGTCCTCATGGGTAATGACATGACCGAGGCGGCAGAATGCTCTGCTGCGCTATGTCAGGGTGCTAAAGCGCGGCGCGATCTTTTAGGTCCGCTTGGCCCGCGCTTTAGTCTCTGGTTTTGCGCATGTCTCTATCGCAAAACCGCAACACAGTTTTACGCGACATGCTTTAGGAATCGACTTTGGGCAGCAACGCGTGCCGGGAAAGCAGCGCCGACAGCGTTTTTGCCATGATCACGAAATCCAGCCTGAGCGTCCATTTAGACAAATATTCGACGTCGAGGGAAATTCCATTCCGATAGCTGACGTCGTTGTGCCCGCTGGCTTGCCAATGGCCAGTCAGGCCGGGACGGACGGCCATGTAGGCATAGGCATGTTCACCGTAATGCGGCAGCTCTTCTTTGGTAATGGCGCGAGGCCCGACGAGGCTCATTTGACCCAGCAACACGTTGATCAATTGCGGCAGCTTGTCGAGGCTCGATCGCCTCAAAATATCGCCGACGACCGTAACGTGCGCGTCGGTCGTTGCGTCGGATCCTGTCGTCCGAAACTTGAGGCAACCAAACTCTTTTCCCTTATAACCGATCCTGCGATGAGAATTGAAAGCAGGGCCCCAATCACTTAGCGTGACGATGACTGCCGCCGACAGAAGGAGCGGTGACAGAAAGAATAAGAAACTTGCCGCAATGATGATGTCCAATGCGCGCTTCAGAATTCTGCTGATCAGACGGGGTTGTGACGAATTGAATGGACGCCTTTCCTGTCGAGCCCTGGCGAAATCCCGCCAAGGTCCGGTTGGGTTGATGCCCTGATTTTTTCCCGCCACCCGCGTCTCCGTTAGACGAATTCCAGAAATCACAGCCAAAGCTTTGTTTTAATGCAAGTTTGATGTCTGTGACCGAGGTCATGATCATGAATAAATTCTTTACTCTCTTAAGAAATTCTTGCGAATATTAAAAGTATTACCTTTTCTTTTGACTATATAGCAGAAATCTATTTAGATTTATTTTAAAATTCGGCGTTGTTATTATATTTGCCAAATGTATTCTGCAGGCGGGCAATTGTCATAAATTGTATAAAAATCGTCATGCCGCCCCTAAGACTTATCTGCGATAGAATTCAATATGAATTTTATGATATATAAAGATGAGGATTATTCATAATAATGTATAGTTTGAGCACGAATTTTTTATTTTATCATTGTTTGACTTTCTAATTTAATCTATTACGAATGTCGCTCCAGATAATAAGTTATTTAGTCTGTGTGGAGTTGTGCGTATGGACGGGGTGATCAGTACCAGGGACAACAGAGCTAGAGGAAACGCGGTGCGAATAAGCGAAGCGGTTACTTGCGGGTCTGCAGCTATTGTTTACGGCGGCCGGGCGGATTTGGATCACGAGTTCCCGTTTTGCCGCTCGAGTGTTCGAAAGTTTCGCCGCGGTGAGATTATTGCCGGCGCCGGCGTCGTCCTCGACGTGTTCGCCCGCGTACAGCGCGGAATGGTAAGCGCAAGCACCCCGCTTGCCGATGGACGAGAGTTCATCGTGGAAATCGTTCCGAAAGGCGGCTTGATCGGCGAATTGGAGGTGCTCCGCAAGCAGTCTCTCAGCCTGGAATATCGAGCCTCGTCGGATTGCGAACTGCATTACTTCGACGGTCGGTTGCTGCGGGACCTGTGTGCGAACGATCCGCAATTTCAGGTGAAGATCCTGTCGAAGGCGCTGGCGCGTGTTTCCGAACTGGAACTGCGGATCATTTCCAATGCCGGATCGAGTCTAAGACAGAGACTGGCCCGGACGCTGCTGCGTCTTTCTGCCCTGTACAGAATGGATGCGCAAAATAGCGGCGACGAGCTGATCATCTCCCAGCATGAGCTGGCCGCGACACTTCCGGCGTCGCGTGAAAAGGTCAACCAATGCCTGCGGCGCCTGCGCGAGAGCAAAGTGGTCGACGGGACACAGGGCAAAATCCGCATTCTCAATCGGAAAGCGCTGGAGGCTTATGCCGAGGGGGCGGGTCTCGCCTGAGGCGTTGCCGCAATAAAAGACGGAACGGCAGAAAGCCTCGACAGAACCCGCCGCCGGCGGGTTTTGTGATGACAGTGCGAGTTGATAGTCAGGCGAAGCAGGCGGACAGATCAGGTTGGCGTGTTACCGCTTGTCTTCATGCACGTCGTCTAAAAATCGCTGCGCATTTTGGGCCGACGTGCATACTTAGACTTCGCTCTCGGAAATATTCCTCCAGTATTTCCAGCCTTCACCTTGGATGAGCCCGTGATCGGACAGGTCCTTCCAGCTTCTGTAGGTGCCCGTATCGTCGTAGACGAAGTCATCCATGTCCTTGCCTGAGGAGTATACGGTATATTCTTCCGTATGTTGGGACCGGTGTGCCGCATCGGCGACCTTGTGCACGAAGGTCGACAGGAACTTGAAATGCAGAAGGGCGCCGGATACGCCGAGCGCTCCGCGCATGTCGCCCAAATTCAGGGAGAGCGGCCAGACCTGGTGCGATGATTTGAGAAACAGACGTTCACCCGCCACATAGACGAGGGGTATCTTGTTGAGCGCGGGGCCGTCCCAGAGCCGGTCGTGGAAATAGACACGCCCGCGAACGCCGCCCTTGATCCATATCGTCCAGTTGCGTTTGTCGAAATGCGCCACATAGCCGGAGCGGTCGAAGAGATTGCAGACCTCGAGCGGGTTGCGACCGGGTTCGCATATGTTTTCGAGAACGGGATGCGGGCTGTACATGTCGATCATCACCGAGCGGAGGGAATGGCCGCCCATGGAAGCGATATAGGAAGTCAATTGATCGATCGGCCGTGTGTCGCAATGCGGATAGACCAGGAACTCGTCTGCATCGACATACAGGACCCACTTCTCCCGGCAGTGGCGGTTAATGACTTCGTTGATCCAGTCGTTTCCGAACCTCGCCGCCTTGTAGGAACCATGGGCCGAAAGAAGGGAGACATCGTCGAAGCCGGACAGCAACTCGGCCGTGCCGTCGGTCGAGCCGTTGTCGATACAGATGAAGTGCTCGAAGCCGAGATCGCGATAATACTGAAGGAAGAAGGCCAACCGGTGCCCCTCGTCACGGATGACGCAGATGACGACGTGGCGCGCCTGCTTGAGCCCGTTGCGCAGCAGGTCATAGCGAACCTGCCGAGCCTTGAGCGACCGGCGCAGACGGGCTTTCACGTAATGCGAGATACTGACGGCGGAAGCCCTATAACTCATATTCTGTCCTGAAGATTATCCATTCCTGGAATGAATGGATGAATACTTTGCGCTTCCGTCTGCAAATCCACGGCTCGACCGGCGACCCTGAGTTCAGTCACGCGGACATTCAAGTCGGACCAACAATACATCATCATACGGCGTAGTCGCCAACCAGCAGGCTCTGGACCCTGGGATTGGGTCCTTGTTTCTCAATTGCGTTCTCGATGCGCGCCCGTATAGACCGGTATTTATACAGCATCTTCCGATCGAAGGTTATCCCGCGATACAGCGAGTTGTAAATCGGATGTGCTTTGCGCAGGTCGACGTATACCTGGCTTTCCTTATCGGTCCACGGAAAGAAAGTTCCATGCCATGGCTTCGGATGCGCCATATAATGGACGATCGACAAGGAGGAGATGTTCACCAGATGAAGGAATTGTTTAGGAAAGTTCCAGCGGTTCGATACCAGCATCAGCGATGAACCGCAGACGTAATTCAATGCGCCCTGATCATGTTTGCCCTCGCAGGCCTCGGGATTTCTAGCGAAAAGCTCGAGCGCCTCCTGCCCGATCCAGCCGTTTCGATGGAATTTCAGGACGCCTGCGTTGAAATAGTGGCTGTCCCTTCCGGTGTCGAGGAAGTCATGGATCGCCGTGTAATCGCGCGCCGCGAAAAACCTGCCCTCGGGCACAGTGGCACTTTCGAACGCGCCGAGATCGCTGACGATCTGGGTATCCCCATCGAGGTAGATGATCTGGGTATAGTTGGAAGGCAGGATCTCGCAAAGGACCAGCTTGGCCATTGTGCTGACGCTGATGCGTCCTTGGAAATGTGAATTGTCGAGCTTGCCGAGCGAGTCCTGCAGCGCTTCGGTCGCATCGGTCAATATGACCCCACTCCTTGCGAGCAGGGCTTTCAGCTCTTCGAAATTGTCGAGATGTTCCGACATCAGAACGCAGACGTCGGTCGCAGGGCTTGCGAATTTGCGAGCTTGAAGCGCCGAGAGAATGGTCGGAAATGAATACTCGACATCCGTGACGTAGACGACGCACTGGTTGTTCATGTCATCACCTTTCCGATTGGGCGCAATACAAGTGAATCGGTATTGTCTTTGCGAGGCGAGGGACCATTTGTGAATTGAGCCGACGGGTCTGCCATATGAAGGCCCTGTTCGGTATATATAGGCCAGCATCCAGTGCGCTGGTGCTGAATCGGTGTCTGGCTGTCGGCGGCTTTTGTATGTTTCATTGTTGAGATATTCACCATGAAGAGTGCCTTGCCTGTCATAAGGCTATGTTTCGACATGTTGTTTCGCGGTACGATGATTGGTGCCGGGACCCTTGTCGGAATGCGGAGGGAAGGGGGATTGTCATGTTGATCACCACACTCGGGGCAGCCGTGATTTCGATCGCTGCCGGGGCTTCCATCCGCGCCTGGGCTTTCGCGATTTTTGCAATCCTGGTGGCAATCGGCTTCGGCGGCGTGGCTTTTGCCGGCGGGTCGTCCGTGATCGCGGCCATGCTTTCCGGGATCGCCATCCTCGTGCTCATGGAAATCGGCTATCTGGCAGGCGTGTTCCTGTCGGGGCTTTTGCGGCGCAGTGCCAAGCTGCGCGAAAACAATTCCGTTGCAGATAGCGTCGCGACCACCAGCGAACACCCGCAAGGCTGACGTCGACATAAAGCCTGCAACATGGCCTTCCGCGACTGACCTCCGACGGCGTTTATTCGATGGACTGCTTTTACAGGCGATCCTTGAAAGATGCGGTGCGGCCGGCCGGCTTCGGCCCAATGCGGGCACGCCGATGGCTCGACGAGATTGCCATTCCGCGCCCTGGCGGAGTTCCAAAGCGGGCGTCATCGTGTTGAAAACATCGGCGCTCTCATCAGAGATGTCGATGCCTCCAGCGGGGTTCGATTAGCGAGCGATCGGGTCGCGCGCCGGGGAGAGGTATTGGTTGCCAGGCAGCCGGCCGCCAGACCTGCCGTGGTGCTGAACAGCAAGCCGAGATCCGTGCCGCTCCCCGAGATCGCCGCGGAGGCGACCTGCGCGATGGATGCCATAACCGCAGCGTTTCCGATCGCTTGCGTCTCCCGATCGCCTGACATGTGCCGGCCGGAGGCCCTTGCAAGGCTGTACAGGAAGGCGGCGAAGAGAAGAGTGCCGGTCAATCCGACATTGGAGAGCAACGCAGCGATAAAACTCGAGGCCCGAACCGTGCCGAGCCCGGCGCCGAAGGTGGCGGTATCGACGAATGCGATCAATGCCAGTGTATTCCAGGCGGTGCGCTCTTCACCGGATTGCGATTGGAGCTTGTCCGACAAGGTGGTGCTCATCAGGCCGGCGATGGAATTCCACGCATCGGGGACAAGGCTGAGTGCGACGATGGCGCAGGGAATCAAAAACAGCGTGATCACCAGGAAAGCCACATGCGGGGTCTTGGCGGGGCCGCTAATCAGTCGTTTCAGGCAAAACAGAACGAACATGCAGACAACGAAAATGCCGGCAATATAAGCGGTTGTCGATGTGCAGAGGACGATCGTCGGGCCGATGAAAAGCGTTGCAAGTCCTGCCATACGGATTTGGACGCGCTCCAGCCAGAGCAGAAGCGTGAAGGAAAAATAGGCTAATGCGACTGCGCCATAAGTGCTTGCTTCGGGGAACGGGCCGACGATGCGTTTGAAGCCGCTGATCGTCTCGGCCGTATGCATCGTATAGTTCGCGTTTCTGATGACATCGAGCAGGTAGGACTGGTCGGTCAGGAATGTTCCGATATCAATCAATGCCAGGGTAAAACATGCGATCGAGGCGACGATTAACTGCAGTGCGATGAAACGGGCATAGCCGAGCCTGGTAAGCCCCGAGACGACGGCAAAGCAGGCGAGGTCGCCGAGCAGATAGACAGACTGGCTGAGATTGGACGAACCCGGCGACAGGGGAGCGGCCACCGTCGACATCATGCCCGTGGTGTCGCGTGCAGAGGAGTAGACGAGGGTCGCGCCTGCAAAGATGCGCGGCAAAAAGAAAGATGATGCCACGGAAAACAGGATGTAGGCGGCAAACCAGAAACCGGGACCCGGATAGGCCATGCTGGCGAGCGTCGCCTGTGTTTGAGCCGGGCGCAGCAGGGCGGCTACCACGAGAAAAAGCACGAGAAGATGGCTTGGCTGGATGCTGCTGCCGCCGAGTGCGGGCAATTGCAGAGCCGCGGCCGCTCCGAGCAGCGTCGACAGGCAAAGGGTCGTGATCGCAAAACGCGCGCCGTTGACCATGCTGAGCAGGCCAAGCAGCAGAACGATGAAGCCGATCGGTTCTATCGACATGCTTCAGATCCCGATCCGGACGGAGAGCGGCGGAGGCATCGGGTTTGCCGAAAACCGGCATCCGCCTTCCGACGCAATGCCCGAGGCGAAAGCCGCCAGCTGTCGTTCATGGTCACGACCGCCCCCTAATTCGATCCCGTCTGGGATATCCAGCCGGGAGCCGTGTGATTGTCGCCTGCTACATCAGACAGCGGGACTGCCGAGCTTTGCTGCTGTGGCGCGGACTGCAGCTGCAGCGGAGGCGACGGCGTCTGGAGATCCGTGTCGATGCCGATTTCGACGACATCATGCGGCCGCAAGCTGGTCGTCTCGTCCGCCTCGATGTTGCGATAGGTGCCATCGTCGTTGCGGCGCACGATCCTGTAGTTCTTTTGCGCTCTGCCAAGACCCGGCACGTCCGTATTCATCTGGGCGAGTTGCGCGCTGTAGCCAGCCTGTTCGCCAAGAAGCTGGGCCACCTGGATGTCGATCGCAGCCCTGCCGATCGCGAGATTGACCTGGTTGAGCAGCTCCTGGTTTTCGCTGTTCTGCCGGTTGACGATATTAATCTTCGAGCGATCGGCTTCGCTGAGCCCCTGGCGAGCCGTGGTCAGGGCGACTTCGAGATCGATCAGGGTGCCTTGTGCGTCCGCAACGCCGCGGTCGACCGTGACCTGCCGGGAATTGCTGACCAGACCCTTGCTCACCAGGCTGTTGACATTATCCAGTTCCTTTTGCGCAAGGTCGATCTGCCGCTTTTGCGAATTGATCTTGGCCTCGAGTGATTGGACCTGTTGGCCGTAGAGACGGGCGAGGTCGCTTGCCGCTTCGATCTGGCTTTCGATATCGACGCGTCGCAGCCGCATCAGGTTCAATTCCTGCGCCTTCAGCTTGTCCACATCGGGTGTTCCGGCGAGTTCTGCAGGGATCTCGAAACTCTGTTCGCCGGCGATCTCGGCGCGCAACCGCGCCTGGCGCATCAGAAGATCACGCCGGTTGAGAATGGCCGTTCGGTAGGCGCCGGCAGCCTCGATCCGGTCGCGCTCGAAGACGGTATTCTCTTCGCGCTCCCGAAGGAAGCCGCCGGCGATGCTGACGGCCTTCATGACCGTCATATCGGCCTCAAAAGCATAACGCCCGGGGGTCTGCACGGTCCCGGTTACGAAGATCGGCGCATGCTGGGCAATTTCCACGGCGATGAACGGCTTTCCCGGCAGTTCCGCCTTTTCGGAGAGCGCGGTGGCGATCGCATCGGAAACCTGCTCCGTCGTCTTGCCGATGGCCTGCACCTGGCCGGCGATCGGAATCGCCAGATTACCGGCATCGTCGACTGTATATGTTCCGCCGAGGGCTTCCCAGCTGGCATACCGGGAATCCGACGACCGCCATTCGACGACACGCAGTCTCACCTGATCTTCCGGCACGAGGGTATAGTTTTCCGCATGGGCGACACTCCAGCCGGTCACGCCGGAAAATACCAGCAAGGCAAGGGCGATGGAGATGAGGCGAACGGACAAGGATGTGCGCTGCATTGTCTGCTATCTCCGTTTCGTTGCGATCGACGGCGAAGGCATTTCGCGCGGCGCGTGATTGCCGAATTCCAGGATGCGGGACGGAGAGAGGCGGCCGACAAGAAGGTCGGAAAGCGCCAGAAAATTGCCGTTCAAGCGTCCCCATCGGTCGATCAGGCGGTCATTGAATAATAGACCCCGCGTATTCGCCAGGATGTTGCGGCCGATCTGTGCGACAGCACGGCTCTTCGACATCGTGCCCTTCCGGATCAGGTAGACAGGATTGGCAACCTGCGAATAGCCGAGCCTTCGGCCGGGCTGGCGCCCGGATCTGACGCCGAGATGCACGCCGCGAGCACCTTCGACACGCACGGACCTGCCGTAGCGGGCGATGGACCGGCTGAAATCGACATCTTCGAGCCAGCCGTAGAGTGGTAGCTGTTCATCGAAGGCCAGCGCGTGCTGGAGAACGGGTGAAAGGCGAACCGCCATGTTGCATCCGTAGGCGTTATAGACCTCCGTCACCTGCTCGGCCCCTTCACCGGCTGTTTCAAGAACCTGGAGGGCCTTTGGCATGCTGAGGCCGCCATCGAGGATGCCGTCGGCCAGGACTTCGCCAGTCGCGATCGCCACGTCGGGGTTTGCTGCAAAGACAGCCGCCATCCGCGACAGGAAGGTCGCGGCGGGAATGAAGTCGTCATCCAGGAAGATCAAAATATCCGTGTCGGCGGCGGCGGCCTGGATAATCCTGTTGCGCTGGGAGGTCAGGCCACGGCTGCCGACGATGACTTCCACATCAAGGCGGTCGGCGAGGCCGGCGGCGTCGTCGATCACGGGCACGCAGACGATCAGCCGCTCGGCCTGGTCCGGCAGGGCCGTGAGATAATCGACAGTCTCCTTGAGTATCGAGGGGCGGCCTGCCGAAGCAATCCCTACAGCCAGCCGCAATGGGCGGCGCGCGCGGCCCGCCATGGCTTCAGCGCCGCAAGGAACAGGCGCCGGTCCGATCGGGCTGTCCTGCCGGGTTGCTTCTGCAGAAGGTGAAGTCATGACTCTATTCTTTTCGGTGCATGGTTGATGATCGCGCCGAGGATCTCCGCGCCGACATTCCGCAGGGTCTCGATGACGTGCATGGTGTCGTCGATCGAGGTGTGCCCGTGCGAGGTGACCACGAGGACACCGTCCAGTTCCGGCGCGATCGCATTGACATCCGACGAAGCAGAGAATGCGGAAATGTCGACGAATATGGCGTCGAACTCCTTTTTCAAGTCGGCGAAGCTCAACTGCGTGCGGCGGGAACTGAGGCGAATGGCCGGCGTCACCGCTTCGACTTTGCCGAGGGGTAGGAATTTCAGCGTCGGGGTGAGGGGCAATGCCGCCGTCTGGATCAGTTCGCCATTGTCGAGAACGTCGACGAGGCCTGTGGAACTATGGGGCGCGATCGATTTGCTGAGCGACGATTTCTGCGCAGCCGCATCGATCAGCAGCGTCTGCGCTCCTGATATCGACGAGAGCACCGCAAGTTCGCATGCGATGGTCGATGCCCCGCTGCCGGGATTAACGGCGACGATTCCAATGACGACCCGACGTTTGCGCCGAAGACCAACGACCGTCGCGCTCAGCTCCGCCATGCCTGGAATAGCAGGATAGGCGGCTCCGGTGCCGCTGCTGCCGATACCGGCGGGGAAACGCGCAGAGTGACCATTGCGGGTCCTCGATGTCGCCAGCAAAGTGACAAAGGGCAGCCCACCGGCTTCCGAGATCTGATGGGGCCGGACGATCCGGCGATCGCCAGCGTGCCTTATCAAGGCGAGTGCGAAGCCGACGCCAAGACCAACCGCCGCCGCAA
This sequence comes from Rhizobium sp. 25PS6, assembly GCF_032464655.1. NCBI lineage: Bacteria > Pseudomonadati > Pseudomonadota > Alphaproteobacteria > Hyphomicrobiales > Rhizobiaceae > Rhizobium > Rhizobium sp. 25PS6. The sequence goes on along the minus strand of NZ_JAWDIV010000005.1, from coordinate 305,035 downwards.
AGGCGATGATGAGCGTGCTGCGTGGTCTGGCTTTCGAAAGAGGCAGGGTGGCCCGAGAGACGATCGTGGCATCCGACACCGGGTAGGTGATGCGCTGCCTGGCTTCGGTCAGCTGATTCAAAGTATTTTCATAAAGGGTGCGGCGGGCGTCAGTTGCGCTCTGTAGCTCCGCAAGCTTGAACTGATCGCGCGGATTGCTCGTGAAGCTGGCCAGGGCACTGGCAGCTTCGGCCAGTCCGCGCTGCTGCTCGCTTACGAATCTGGTCAGCCATTCGCTGTATTGCCGGGACGCATTGGCCTTCATTGCGATATTCTTCTGGATATACTGCCTGGCCAGCGTGTCGGCGATGTCGACGGCCTGCTGCGGGGTCGACGCTGCAGCCGATATCTCGATGATCGTCGAACTCCCGATCCGGCGTACTCCCATCATGTTCAGCAGCGTGGCGACCGCCCGATCATGGATCCGCCCGTCCTCGATCTGCTGTTGCGGCTGTCTGTCACGCGGTCCTGCGCCTGCCGCTTCCTGCGATGCCGTATCCGGTTCGGAAGAAACCCCCATCAACCAGCTCTTTGCCCTATCCTGCAGCGAAGGCGTCTGATCGACAAAGTCAGGATCGGTATCGAGACCAAGTGCCGTTACCGTTCCACCGACGACATCGCTGGATTTGGCGATCTCCAACTGTCCCTCGATGAACGCGTCTTCCGCGAAAGCCCTCTGTGCTTCGGAGCCGCCGACCTGGGGGACGATCACAAGTTGCGTGTTGGCAACGAACGTCGGTTCGGCGGTCAGCACGTAGCTCCCTGCCATTACGAGGAAAGCGAAAGTCGTCGCCGCAATCCACAGCCAGCGCATTCTGAGAAAGAAGAGCATATCCCGCAAGGTGAGCGGCGAATTCCCGCCGGTGGCTGCGGCAGGCAGGGATATCGGAGAAACACCGCTGAAGATCGTGCTTGAGGTCATGTCGTCCTAATCCAAAATGGCGAGCTCACGGAGTAACCAGGTAATGGCAGCTTGGAGGGACGGGGAAGTAGCGTGTCTTCCGACTCCAGGCATGATTGCCGGCTCTCCCCATGAATGCTCAATACGAGCCGCGCTGCGAAAACAGAGCGGGAATGGTCTTGGCAATGATGATGAAGTCCCGGCCGAGCGACCAGTTGTTGAGATAGTGAACGTCGAGGGAAACCCGGTACTCGTAACTGACATCATTGCGCCCGCTGGTCTGCCAGTGACCGGTCAGGCCCGGGCGGACGGCCATGTAGGCCCATATATGCTCGCCGTAGCGCGGCAATTCCTCGGCCGTGATCGGCCGGGGGCCGACAAGGCTCATGTCGCCACGCACGATATTGATCAGCTGGGGAAGCTCGTCGATGCTCGACCGCCTGAGGATATCACCGACGGTCGTGATCCTCGGATCGTCCTTCAGCTTGCGTGTCTCTTCCCATTCGCTTCGCGCAGCCGGGTTGTTTTGCAGCAATTCGGCAAGCTGAGCACTCGCATCGGTCTTCATCGTGCGAAACTTGAGGCATCCGAACGGCGCTCCGCCGACGCCGATGCGCGTATGGGAATAGAAGACCGGGCCGCGGTCGCTCATCTTCACGATCATTGCGACGATCAACAGAAGCGGGGAAAGCAGGATCAGCGCCGTGACTGCGATGACAAAGTCTAGCGCGCGCTTCGACGATCTGCCTGCCGCACGAGGCCGGGACGAATGGAGATCGCCGCCTTTCGCGGTCCGTCCGACACGCGACCAAGCCTCGAAACTATGTGCTTCCCATGTCATCGGTGGTCTCCAAAACATTCCGATTAAGAACCGTTCAAAGTTTGCTGCGCCGCACTCTGGTTGTCTGTTACCAAGGTCATAATCCTTAACAAATTCTTTATGCTACTAACGGGCAATCGAGGATTCGGACTACACCTTGATGGCCTTCTTTTCATTTAAAACGATAATCTAATCTAATTCGTGGTGATTATCAGCTGACGCTTGTTTATCAGTTTTGATGTCATCACTTTGATTATTGCCGTTTTTTATTCAGTAAGCCGTTTTAATAGGCAGAGATCTTCGATCGCGTGGCGGCTTTTTGGCTTCTTTGGGATTTTTTGTCCTTTTTATGGTGTATATTTTGTTTTGAAGTTAAATATATACTTTATCTTTACGTCATATCTCCGTGATGTTATTTGACTCTCATATTAAGACAATATAAATGATGCAGTGCAGCATTGCCTATGGTTATCGAGTGGAGTTATGCGCATGGATGGGGCGACACACGCATCAGATCGCAGGGCCGGCATCGGCAAGGCGGCGATATCAGCTAACGGCGGCATTCATCTGAACAGCCGCATCGTCATCGACGACGAATTCCTTTCCTGCCGGTCGAGCGTCCGGCGTTTCCGGCGCGGCGAGATCATCGCCGGGGCCGGCGTCCTCGTCGATACGTTCGCGCGCGTTCATTCGGGGGTGGTCAGCGCAAGCACGATGCTGCCCGACGGCCGGGAATTCATCGTCGAGATCATTCCGAAATCCGGCCTCATCGGCGAGCTCGAGGTTCTGCGCAGGCAGACGTTGAGCCTCGAATACCGTGCCGGTTCCGCCTGCGAGCTGCATTTCTTCGAAGGCCGGCTGCTGCGTGACATGTACGCCAGCGATCCCTGCTTTCGCGAAAAAGTCTTCTCCAGGGCGCTGGCGCGCATTTCAGAGCTCGAACTCCGGATCATTGCGAATGCGGCGTCGAGCCTGCAATCGAGGCTGGCCAGCACGCTGCTGCGGCTCTCCACTGTTTATGGAAAAGATCCGGCAAACAGCGGCGACGAACTGATCATCTCGCAAAATGATCTGGCCGCGACGCTGCCGGCGTCCCGCGAGAAGGTCAATCAATGCCTGCGGCGCCTGCGGGAAGGCAAGATCATCGACGGGGGCCAGGGCAAGATCCGCATCCTCAACCGCAAGGCGCTGGAGGCCTGTGCCAACGGCGCAGTTTCGGTGAAGTGATGCGCCCGTCGCTTCCCGAGGTCCTTCGATCCGCCGCAAGCGTCGGCCGGTTTCCCAGCCCCGGCACGACAAAGATCGATCGCGTGGTCATCATCGACGATTATTCGGTGGCCAGAGGCGGTGCGACGGCGCTGGCGGTGCTGTCCGCCAAGCTTTTTCGGGGCCTCGACATCCCCGTGACCTATATTTGCGGGGATGACGCCGCCAATGCGGAGCTCGTCGCACTCGGGGTCTTAATGGTCGGGCTGAACAGCCGCGACCTGCTCAGTGCCGAGCGTGCGAAGGCTTTCGTGACCGGCATTCACAATGGCGCCGCCGTCCGCATGGTCGCGAACTGGATTGCCGCAAACGACACCGCCAACACCGTCTATCATGTGCATGGCTGGCACCAGATCCTGTCTCCGGCGATTTTCAGGGCGTTGATGCCGGTCGCCAGACGATGCGTGGTGCACGCGCATGATTTCTTCACCGCCTGCCCCAACGGCGCCTTCTTCGACTATCAGGCGCAGGAAGTCTGCCTTCGACGCCCGCTCGGCGGAGGCTGCATTGCGACGGCCTGCGACAAGAGAAGTTATTCGCACAAATTATGGCGGGTTGCCCGCGGCTCCAATATCCTCCGGCGGCTGAAGGATCAGGCCGATTTCGGCCGGATCATCCTGTTGCACGAGAAGATGGCAAGCTTCCTCGTCGGCGCCGGATATCGGCCCGAACGACTGACGACGATCCGCAATCCCGTCGCTCCGCTCTCCATCAAACGCATCGAGGCGGAGGCCAACGAGGAGTTCGTCTTCATCGGGCGGCTGGACGAAGAGAAGGGCATAGAGGACGCCGTGGCCGCCACACGCAAAGCCGGCGTCAGGCTCTGCGTGATCGGGGACGGGCCGCTGATGCCGCTGGTTGCGGCTTCGGGAGATCACGTCAGGGCCGTCGGCTGGCAGTCGCATGCGGAGATCGGCCCGACCATCCGCAAGGCGCGTGCACTGTTGATGCCGTCTCGCTATCCCGAGCCATTCGGCCTCGTCGCTATCGAAGCGGCCAGGAGCGGGCTACCGGTCATCATGTCGCACAGCGCCTTTCTTGCCGAGGAAATGCAAAGAGCCGGCATGGCGATCGCCTGCGATACGGCTGACGAAAGCGCCTTTGCCGATACTTTGAAGCGATTTAGCCAAATGCCGAGGCACGAGGTCCGCGCCATGAGCGAGCGGGCTTTCCTGAAGTCGCCGGATCTTGCGTCGACTCACGAGGAATGGCGCGACGCGCTTCTTTGCGAATACCACAGCCTGATTTCGACGAATGCGGTTCCCGACCTGACAGACGGTGTGGCGATACAAGGAGTATTGAGTTGACCCTTAAGGCAACAACCTCTCTTCCCGACGCGAGGCCATTTCTCGGCGATGCGCCAGTTATGGCGAAAAGACGTGTCACTGATGCCGGAAGCGCGAGCGATACCAAGCAGCTTCGTGTCGCCATCGTGCATTATTGGCTCGTTTCGATGCGCGGTGGCGAGAAGGTCGTCGAAGAGCTGTGCCGCATGTTTCCGCAGGCCGACATCTTCACCCTCGTCTGCAACCGGGATCGCATCAGCGATTTTCTGAAGACGCGGAACATCCGCACATCCTTCCTGCAGAAGATCCCCGGTGCAAAACGGCATTATACCAAGATGTTGCCGCTGATGCCTTTCGCGCTCGAGCAGTTCGATCTGCAGGATTACGATCTCGTGCTGTCGAGCGAATCCGGACCCGCCAAGGGCATCATCACGCGCGCCGACGCCCTGCATGTCTGCTACTGCCATTCGCCGATGCGCTACATCTGGGATCAGTTCCATGTCTACCGCCATGGTCTGCCCTGGGTGGGTCGCGCCTTGATGTCGATCACCGCACCCATGCTGCGCGCCTGGGACGTGACGACCTCCTCGCGGGTCGATGTGTTCGTTGCCAATTCCGATTATGTCGCAAGCCGTATCCGCCGCTTCTACGACCGGGAATCCATCGTCATCCATCCGCCGGTTGCGACCGACGATTTTGCGGTGGGGAAGGGGAAAGGCGAATTCTATCTCTATGCGGGACAGCTGACCACGTACAAGCGGCCGGACATCGCCGTTCGCGCCTGTACCGAGGCCGGCCGAAAGCTGGTCGTGATCGGCGAGGGAGAACAACTGGCCTATCTGAAGTCGATTGCCGGACCGACCGTGCAGTTTCTCGGCCATCAGCCCTTCAACGTTCTGCGCGACCATCTGTCGCGATGCCGCGCCCTGTTGTTTCCGGGCACGGAGGATTTCGGCATCCTGCCGGTGGAAGCCATGGCATCCGGGCGGCCGGTCCTGGCTTTCGATGCCGGCGGCGCCAGGGAAACCGTTTGCTCGCCGCAGGTCGGCTTTCGCTTTGCTGAGCAGACCACGGAAGCTCTATTGGAAACAATGGCGGCGTTCGAAGAGGTGGAGGACGATATCGATCCGCATGCCATCCGCGCGCACTCGCTGAAATTTTCTTCCGCCGTGTTCCGCGACCGCCTCTCCCGCCTGATCGAGCAGCAACTGACCGACCATGGCGACCGATCCGCCGAGGTCTTCAGAAGACGGGCGGGCTGAGGGCAAGGAACGGAGCTGCCTGTCTTGCCGCTGCGACCGAAACCGTCGACGAGGAATAGAAAATAGATCATGTCAAGCGTATCTCAGAGGACGGCGACGGCAAGTATCTGGACTATCAGCGGAAAGTTCCTGGCGCGACTGCTCGATTTCGTCAGCCTCCTGATCCTCGCAAGGCTTTTGAGCCCGGCGGATTTCGGCCTTGTCGCCATCGCGACCTCGGTTCTAGTCATCGTCGAGACAATCCTGGATCTGCCGCTGACGCAGGCCCTGATGCGCCAGCCGTCGCCTTCGGACGATATGTTTGCTACCGCCCTTACCCTCAGCCTTCTTCGAGGCGTGGCCATCAGCGTGCTGATGATGACCATCTCCTGGCCGATGGCTCTGATCTATGACGATCCCCGGCTTTTCTCCCTTGTCGCCGTGCTCTCGATTGCGCCTGCCATGCGCAGCGTGATCAGCCCGCGCATGGTTCTGTTCATGCAGCAGTTCGATTTCAAACGCGAATTCGCACTCGATCTTATTACCAAGGGGTCGACACTGCTGTTCGGTGTCGGGGTGGCGGTCGCGACCGGCAGCTATTGGGGACTGGCGATCGGCGCGGTTGCGGGCCCGACCGCCGCGGCGATCACCTCCTATATCTTCGCGCCGATGCGACCGAGATTCAGCCTTTCCGAGTGGAAGCACTTTCAGGACATGATCAGCTGGAACACCGTCTCGCAGGTGCTGAGTTCGATCAACTGGCAACTGGACCGGCTACTTTTGCCGCGCTTCACGGGCCTGTCGACTTTCGGCGCCTTCAGCGTCGCCGACAATATCGCCGCTATTCCATACCAGACCTTCGTCGGGCCATTGTTGCGTCCGCTGATGGCGGCATTTTCGACCGTCGATGACCGTCGTAATCTGATCGCTGCCTATCTGAAGGCGACGAACGCGATCACCTTCGTGGCAGCGCCCATCCTCATCGCGCTCGCCTTGCTTGCTGAGCCGGCCGTGCGGATCATCGTCGGCGAGAAATGGGCATCCGCCGCGCCGATTCTGCAGTGGCTGTGCATCGGCAGTCTGCTCGGTCTTCCGACGAACATGATGCCGCCATTGGCTATGGTGCTCAACAAAACCCGTTATCTCGCTCTCCGGATGTTTGCCGAGTTCGCCGTCAGGGTTCCGGTCACCATCCTGGGCATTGTCTATTTTCAAGTGGCAGGAGCACTGGGCGCACGGATCGTGGCGGTGCTTGTTGCCTATGCCGCATCGCTGATCATCACGCGGCGGCTGATCGGCGCGACGTTTGCCGCTCAGTTGCACGCCTTTTTAAGGCCTCTGGCCGCGAGCTTGCCGATGATTGCTTTCCTGCTGTGGATGGAGCCGATGCTCGCCGCCATGCCTGTCGGCCTCAACCTGATCGTCAGCCTGGCGCTTTGCGGCGGGGCGGCAGTGGCGATCTTCTGGGTCTTCGCGCTGCTCGTGTGGCAGATTGTCGGAAGGCCTGACGGCATCGAGACCATCGTCGTCCAAAGGCTCATGCCGCGACGAAACGGAGTTCTCATTTCATGATCGAGACAAGTGCAGCCCAACGATTGATTTGGCGTTTTCGGAGGAGCAGAATGCGTTACGGGATATCTTCTAAGGCTCTGGGTTTGCTGATCGTTCTTGGTCTGGGCGCGTTACCCAGCCAACCCAGCGTGGCTCAGGAACCACTCAATATCGATGCGTACCGGCTGACGTTCGAGGAGAGTTTCGACAGTCTCGACGTCTCGGCCTGGGGAGAAAAAAGCTCCCGCTGGATCGCTCATACGCCCTGGAACGGCGATTTCGGTGACGCCCGTTTCACAGATCCGGCCCCCGGCTTTCCGTTTACCACCGATCAGGGAATTTTGAAGATCGAAGCGCGCAAGGAGGCCGATGGAACCTGGCGCTCGGGCCTGCTGTCGTCGGTCAACCCGAAAGGCGAAGGATTCTCGCAGCAGTTCGGCTATTTCGAAGCAAGGATGAAGCTGCCGCCGGGCAAGGGCGTCTGGCCGGCCTTCTGGCTCATCGGGCTCGACCGGTCGAAATACACCGCAGAGATCGACGTCCTGGAATATTATGGACGCGCGCCCTACGAATTCAGCATGGGCTTTCATATCTGGCGTCAGAGCCAAGGCGGCCAGAACACGACCGGCGGCCATTGGCAAAAGGTCCAGGACGGCATTTTGAACAGCGACTATCACACCTACGGCGTCGATATCCAAGCCGACAAGACGAGCTTCTACTTCGACCGTCAGTTCATCTGGAGCTTCGATACGCCGAAGGAATTCTACATGCCGTTCTATCCGCTGGTGAACCTGGCACTCGGCTCGGGTTGGCCGATCGATGAAACGCCGAATCCTTCCATTCTACTCGTCGACTATATTCACGTGTACCAGCGGAAGCCTACTGACGCAGCGAATTGAACAACTGACGGGAATAGCCGTTCCATCGCTAAAGCGCGTCGCGGTCTTTCAGATTCGCTCCTCGCGCTTTAGGTCCTTGTTTTTACGCATGTCGTTGTCGCCAAATCCGCAGCACACTTTTGCCGCGACATGCTCTAGCAGCCGCAGCTGAGACCGGTTTCCGGGTCGAAGAGATGCATTGCCTCCTCGTCGAAAAAGAGGGTGAGCTTTTCGTTGTCGCGGATCGGCGTGCGTGGCGGCAGGCAGGCCATCAGGCGCTGATTTCCCGCAAGGGCGGTGACGACGAGTTCCGGGCCGGTCAGCTCTGCGACCTCAAGGGTTGCCTCGATCGACGGGCCGGCGCCGTCCGTGCGAAGCGCCTCGGGGCGAATGCCGAGGATAAGCTCGCGGCCGTTTCCGACCGTCTCGCGGAAAAGGGCGGGTAGGGGCAGGCTGGCATCGGCGCCGGAAAGCGCCAGGCGACCGTCTCGCGCGCTCGCCTTCAGCAGGTTCATCGGCGGCGCGCCGACGAAGGTCGCGACATAGAGCGTTGCCGGATGGTTGTAGATCTCCTCCGGCGTGCCCAGCTGCTCGATGCGGCCGTCGCGCATCACGGCGATGCGGCTTGCCAGCGTCATCGCCTCGATCTGGTCATGGGTGACATAGACGACCGTGGTCTTCAACATCTGATGCAGCCGCTTGATCTCGGTGCGCATCTCCATGCGCAGCTTGGCGTCAAGGTTGGAGAGCGGCTCGTCGAAGAGGAATACCTCCGGCTTGCGCACCAGCGCGCGGCCGATCGCGACCCGCTGGCGCTGGCCGCCGGAAAGCTGACTCGGCTTGCGGTCGAGGAGGTTTTCGATCTGCAGGAGCTTTGCGGCATCACGCACGGCCTTGTCGCGCTCGGGTGCTGCCACCTTGCGCATTTCCAGGCCGAAACCGATGTTCCGGTGCACCGTCAGATTGGGATAGAGCGCGTAGGATTGAAAGACCATGGCGATGTCACGGTCCTTCGGATGCACGCCGAGCACCGAGCGGCCGCCGATCCTGACATCGCCGCTCGTCGCCTCGGCAAGGCCAGCGATGATGTTCAGCAGCGTGGACTTGCCGCAACCGGAGGAGCCGAGCAGCACCAGGAACTCCCCGCTTTCCAACGAGATGTCGATGCCCTTCAGCGTCTCGACGTCGCCATAGGTCTTGCGGATGTTTTGAATTTCGAGCGCGCTCATCGCAAGGGCTCCTGAAGAGATGTCGTGCCGCCATAGTTGCGGGGAAGAGTGGAGATGGCGCGCGAGGCAACCTCGGTTCCCGCCGTCAGGCAGGAAACCAGCGGCTCACCGCTTGCGAGCGCGGCGAGAAAGGCGGCGTTGAAGACATCGCCGGCGCCGATCGTATCGACGACGTCGACAACGGGCGCTGCCACCGAAACCAAACTGCCGTCCGGCCCAATCGCGAGAGCGCCGTCCGGGCCGCGTTTGACGACAACGATCGCACCCGCCGGCATAGGCGATTTGATGTGACGCGCGGCCTCGATCGGATCGGCGATGCCGGCAAGCGTCGTCGATTCGACCTCGTTCAGCAGCGCGACACCGCTGCGGGAGAGCCAGGCGCGTGTCGCTGCGCAATTCTCGTCGGTCCAGCCGTCGAGTGGCCAGCCGGTATCGAGCGCGACGGTAATGCCATGGCTGTCGGCCCAGTCGAAGAACTTGCCGTATTCTTCTGTCAGATCGTCGGTCAGGAACGAGCCGCAGAGAAGCGCGTAGCCGCCCTGCAGTCTTGCGCCCTCAATGACGGCGAAAACGTCTGCCAGGCTGAAACGCGGCAGGTGGCCCCTCGTCGTGAAAAAGGTGCGCTCGCCGTCCGGATGGGTGATGCCGACGGAGAGCGTCGTTTTCTCAGGACGTACCGGCCACTTGTCGGAACGGTGGCCGAAGGCTTCGCTCAGCCAGCGGCCGAACTGGTCACTGCCGATATTGGCGGCGATCTCGAATTCGACGCCGAGCGCTTGCCAGGCGAGCGCGCTGTTGCCGGCGGCTCCGCCAACGCGCAACTCGTCATGGTCGACGATGATTTCCGTCCCGGCCTTCGGCCAGGGGGCGGCCGGGCCAAGGATCAGATCGACGTTGACGTTGCCGATGACTGCAAGCGGCCGCATTCATTCGCTCCGGGTGATTTTGGTGGATCGAACCGGCGTTCCGGCATTCTCCACGCGGGCATCGGCAAAGGCGATCATCAGCCGCTGGGCGACCGGCAGCATGGCGAAGATCGCGGCAAGACCGGTTGCAGGCGCAAAGCGGATCGTCACCGCGCCGGCGACCGGCGCTTCGCCCGAGGCGTCGAACAGGATGACCGGGGCGCCGGTCTCGATGGCGGATGTCGCCATTGCCGTCACCAGGCCAGCTGTCTCGTCCAAGCCGCGGAACAGCACGACGCCGATTTCCGGCCCCAACATCTCCATGGGCCCATGGCGCAGCTGGCCGCCTTCGAGCGAGAAGCAGGGACGGCGCGACAGCTCGGTCAATCCGAGCGCGAGCGCCTCGGCGATACCCTGCAGCCGGCGGCCTGACGTGACAATGGTCGCGACGTTTTCGAGCGCCGAGAGAGCGGCGGCGATGTCATGATCTTCCGGCGCCTTGAGGGCGGCAAGTGCGGTGTCAGGATCTTCGCCGAGGGCGGAAAGGATTGCCAGATGCAGGGCGAAGGTCACCGTCAGGCTGCGGGTCGCGGCGAAGGCAAGCTCTGTGCCGCCGGCACCGACCAGCGACGGGGCGGTTCTTGCGAGGAAGGAATTGCCTTCGAGTGTCAGGCCGAAAGTCTCCTCCGTGCCGCCGGTCTCGCTGAACCAACGCACGACCTCGGCGCTTTCGCCGGATTGCGACGTGACGAAGATCGTCCGGCCGATGATCGGCAGCGGCTGGCCGAGCTGTTCGGACAGCGGCGAGGCGACGGCATCGATGCCGAGCGCGCGGTAGAGCGGCTCGACGGCGCGGTTGACGGCATGCGAACCGCCCATGCCGATGAGCAGCAGCCTGCCGGTCTTTTTCAGCGAAGAGGCGGCCCTGACGGCCATCGGCTGGGCCGCTTCATAGGAGGCGATCGCATCGGCATGCTGGCGCGCCATTTCGCGATCGATCGCGGCAAGTCCGGCCGGCCGGGTTCTTTCTTCTGTCATGTTCATCCCTTGACGCCGCCGCTGGTGAGCCCCGAAATAAGGGCCCGTTGCATGACGAGACCGATCAGCACTGGGGGCAGGGCGGCGAGTACGCCTGCCGTCGCGATCAGTCCGTAGTCGGAAACGCGGCCGCCGGCGAGATCGGCAATGGCCACGGTCAGCGTCTTGGCGCGCTGGTCCGAGGTGAAGAGCAGCGCATAGAAGAATTCATCCCAAGCCAGCAGGAATGCAAAGAGGCTGGATGTCGCGACCACCGGCGCGGCGAGCGGCAGCGTGATGATCCTCAGCGTCTGGAACAGGCCGGCACCGTCGATCATCGCGGCGGATTCGATCTCACGTGGAATGGAATCGAAGCCCGACTTCATCAGCCAGGTGGTGAAGGGGGCGAGAATCGTCAAATAGACGAGGGCGAGTCCGAAGACGTTGTTCAGCATGCCGAGATTGGAAAGGCCCATGTAAAGCGGCACGGCGAGCGCCACCGGCGGCAGCATGTAGGTGGCGATCACCATCGACAACGACCATCCCACAGAAGGCGTACGTGACACGGCCCAGCCGGCTGGAATGGCGAGCGCGATGGCGGCGATCGTCGCCATGCCGGCCACCTCTATACTGTTGCGCAGCGATGCGGTGAAGGCGCCGCCGGCGCTGTTTTCGAGTGTCGAGAGCAGCACGCCGTATCGCGAGAAATCCGCCGTCTGCGGCCACCAGCGCAGCGGCTTTGCCGCAAGGTCGGCGGCCGGTGAGATGCTCATGATGAACAGCCACAGGATCGGCGCCAGGATGACGGCGGCAAGCAGCAGCGCGCAGACATATATGAAGGCGGAAAAGAGCGGGCTCTGGCGTTCCATCAGGCAGCGCTCCCGGCCGTCTTGCGCACCAGAGCGGCATAGCCGGCAGCAAGCAGCGTCACCAGCAGCGTGACGATCAATGCCAGCGAGGCGCCGGAGCCCGCCCGCTGGAACGAGAAGGCTTCCTGATAGACCAGGATCGACAGCGTGCGCGTACTGTTGGCCGGGCCGCCGCGGGTCATGACCCAGATGATGTCGAACACCTTGAAGGCCTCGATCGTGCGCAGCACCAGGGCCACCATCAATGGACCGGCGAGATAGGGCAGGATGACGAAGCGGAAGCGGGCGAAAGCGCCGGCGCCGTCGACCAGCGAGGCGGCGGTGATGTCGCGCGGCACGGCCTGGAGTGCGGCCAACGCGATCAGCGCCACCAGCGGGAAATTCTTCCAGCAGTCGGCGACGATCAGGGCTGCCAGCGCCGTGCCCGGCTCGCCGAGCCAGGAGCGGTAGGCCTCCAGCAGGCCGAGCTGCGTGAAGGCGGCATTCAGCGCGCCATATTCCGGATTGTAGATCAGCCGCCAGAGCGTGGCGTTGACGACGGTCGGCAGCGCCCAGGGCAGGATCATCAGGGCGCGAAGCGCGGTGCGGCCGCGAAACTGCTGGTTCAGCAGCAGGGCTGCCAGAACGCCGATCACCATTTCGGCGGCGACCGAGACGATCGCGAACCATGCGGTGGTAACAAGCGTGCGCTGGAAATTCGAGCCGGAGATCATCTTCGCGTAATTGTCGATGCCGACGAAGTTTCCTTCCGTGCCGACCAGCTTGGCATCGGTGAAGGAGAGGCCGACGGTGTCGATCAGAGGCCAGCCAATGACTGAAATCATGACCACGAGAAGCGGCAGCATCAAAAGCCACGCGCGGGTTGTCAGCCAAGTGCCCGACATCGAGGCGACCCTTCTTCATTATAGGTTTTGGAGACCGGGCGACGGCAGGCGCCGCCCGGGGTTTCATGCGTTGCTCAGAGGCCGCTATTGTCGGCTGCCGACTTCAGCGCGTCCTCGGGCGAGGCCTGGCCAAGCAGCGCTTCCTGGATCGCCTGCTGCAGCGCCGTCGAAAGCTCCTGATATTTCGGCGTCGTCGGGCGCGGATACATGGCGGCAAGGCCGACCTTGGCAGCCGAGATCAGCTCTTCCTGGCCCTTGGTGACGGCCGGATCCTCATAGGAGGACGCCCAGATCGGCAGGCTGAGCTTGGCATAGGCATTCTGCGTTGCCTGCGAGGTCATGAAGGTGATGTATTTCCAGGCCTCATCAGGATGCTGGCTGGCCGAGGTGATGCCGAGACCCATCGAGCCGTTGACGGCAGAAGCCTCGCTCTTGCCTGTAATACCCGGCGCCGGCACGACGCCGACCTTGCCTGCGACCTTGCTGTCCTTCGGATTGTTGGCCATGTTGTACATGTAGGTCCAGTTCAGCGCGAAGGCGGCATCGCCGTTTTCGAAGACCTTGCGGACGTCCTCTTCGAGGAATTCCTTGGAGTTCGGATTGGTGAGGCCGGAGGAATAGCTGGAAACCATGTATTTCAGCGCATCGAGGCCGCCGCCGGTCTGGAAGGCCGGCTTGCCGTCCTTCAGGAAATCGCCGCCATAGGCGCTGACGAGCGTGGTGTAGTCGCAGATCGCGGCTTCGGCCTGCGACCAGCTCCAGGCGATCGGCGTGGCGAGCAGGCCCTTGTCCTTGATCGTCTTTGCCTGCTCGGTCAGTTCGTCCCAGGTCTTGGGTGGCGCCTTGATGCCGGCCTTTTCGAGGATTTCCTTGTTATAGAACAGGTATTTGGTGTCGAGGATCCACGGCATGCCGTAATATTTGCCGTCATATTGCACGGTGGTCCAGGCACCCGGCAGCACGCCCTTTTTCATCTCGTCGGTGACGCGCGAGGAGACGTCGACAAGAACCTTATTGGTGGCGTATTCGGCCGGCCAGATAACGTCGAAGAGGACGACGTCATAACCGCCGCCGGAACCCTGCGCCAGCACCGTCTTGTCGTGCAGGCCTTCATAGGGGACGAATTCGAGATTGACCTTGATGTCGGGGTTCGCCTTGGCGAAGGCGTCGGTCATAGCGCGCACATCGGCCTCGCTATAGGCAGCTTGCGCCATGAAAAGCGCGTTCAGCGTTGTTTCGGCGAAAGCGTGCGGCGCAAGGGACACGCCGATCAAGGCCGCACCCAGAAGCGTCTTGTTAAAGGAATTCAGCATTGCAGCCTCCAGTTTTTGACATTTACGCATTGCCGAGGGCGGTCCTCCGCCATCGGTGTTCGAGAGGGCACGCGCGGAAAGCGTGCCGGTTCGTCGTCTCGGAGCGTCGTCGGAGCCGTTGCCCGCCTCCTGCGTTCCCTGGAACTCTCCGGTTCCTCATTAAGTCAAGTGTCTTGACTTATTACTTCTTCAACATTCTATTGGAGTCAAGAGGGAATTGCACATGAATGACAGCCGCCCGATCCGGGCCAAGAGCGGCACCAATCACGAAGGCACCAGCGCGCATAACCGGCGCGTCATGATCGATGCCCTGAGGATCAACGGCGCGCTTTCACGCGCCGATCTGGCACGGGCGACGCGGCTGACCAAGCAGACGGTGTCGAATATCATCGAGGAACTCGAGCGCGACGGTCTCGTCAGTTCGCAAGAGGCGGTGAGGAGGGGCAGGGGGCAGCCGTCGACACCCTATCGTCTCGTGCCCGAAGGCGCCTTTGCAATCGGCCTGCAGATCGACCGGCATGTGACGCGGGCGGTCGCCGTCGATCTCGTCGGCAGCGTTCTCGTGCGAGATGAGGCCGGACTACCACCCGGAGGTCCGTCGAACGGGACGAAGGTCATCCTCGATCTCGTCGCCGGCGTGCGGTCAAAACTTGCCGGGATCGTCCAGCAGTCGGAAAAGCGGCTGGTCGGCCTCGGCGCCGCCATGCCCGGGCCTTTCGGGGTTGCCGGCAGCGGCGACGATCCGTGGATGATGGAGGCCTGGCAGAAATTTCCGTTGTTGGAAACGCTGACCGCCGGCACCGGGCTCGATGTCGGCCTGCAGAACGATGCGGCGGCGGCAGCGACCGCCGAGCGTATGGTGGGAGCCGCCCACGGCATCGACCATGCCGTCTGCCTCTTCGTCGGCTATGGCATCGGCGCCGGCCTTATTCTGAATGGCGAGCTCTACCGCGGCACCAACGGCAATGCCGGCGAGATCGGCATGGCGCTGCTGTTTGCCGACGGCAAATCGACGCCGCTCGAACATCGCGCCTCGCTCGCCTCGCTCTATCAGCATCTGTCGATAGATCCCGCCGATCCTCATCTCCACGCACGCATCAACGACCTTGCCTTAAGAGGCGACCAAAGCATCCATGCCTGGGTCGAGGCGGCCGCAGTGGATCTGCGCTGGAGCATCCATCTCCTTGAGACGCTTTTCGATCCGCAGACGGTGATCCTCTGCGGCAGCGCGCCGGAGGCGCTGGTGAACAGGTTGATTGCGGCAATCGGCCCGTTGCTGCCCTCGATCGCCGAACATCGCGGCCGGACGCTGCCGCGCCTGCAGCCCGGCATGGCCGATCCCTGGTCGGTGGCGCTTGGTGCTGCCGCCGGACCGATCAGCCGTGCATTCGATCCGCGTTTTGCGGCGATCCTGAAGGATTCCCTTCAATCCTGAGGCCTAAACTCTCAGGTTGCACACAAGTGCAACGGCCAAAATGTCAGCGTTTTGCAAGTTTCGTTGCATCGGAGCAGGCGAATAACTTCGCTCCGCCGTAATATAAATTAATATCAATCCTCCCCTAAGAATCCATTGTTTCGAATATAGGTGTAATTTATTAACCGACTTCGGAAGCAATCGACGAAATTTCTATAAATATTTCCTCGAGGTCGGCGAATAACGATTGTATGAAGGTTTTATGACGACTGGATTTCGATCATTTAATGTCATGTAATCTTCATTGGAAGACGCAATTTGAACCAGCTAATAGGGCGTGCGCTGAAAGTGCGCGTCCCTTTTACGTTCGAGGTTCTCATGCAAGCCAAGCTTCTCGGCGCCGTCGGCGCCCTTCTCGCTACAGCGTTTCTTGCTGGTCCCGCTGCCGCCGCCGATAAGACCAAGATTGACTTCTGGTTCGGCAATTCCGGTGACATCGCAAAGCGTGTCCAGGAGCAGTGCGATCGCTTCAACCAATCGCAGGCCGACTACGAAGTCGTCTGCACCAGCCAGGGCAGCTACGACGCGTCCCTGCAGAATACCATCGCTGCCTTCCGCGCCGGCAAGCAGCCGACCATCGCCCAGGTCTCCGACGCCGGCACCCTCGACATCATGCTCTCCGGCGCCTACTACCCGGCCAACAAGCTGATGACCGACATGGGCTACACCGTCGACTGGAAGGACTACTTCTCCGGTATCTCCGGCTACTACGCGACATCCAAGGGCGAGATGTACTCCTTCCCCTTCAATTCCTCGACCGCTCTGCTCTACTGGAACAAGGACGCCTTCGCCAAGATCGGCAAGGATCATGCTCCGGCGACCTGGAAGGAAGCAGGCGAGGACCTCAAGGCTCTGAAGGATGCAGGCTATGCTTGCCCGCTCGGCTTCGACATCTCCAACAACGAAGTCTGGCAGTACATCGAGCAGTTCGAAGCCGTCAACGGCGAAGCGATCGCCACGAAAAAGAACGGCTTTGAAGGTCTCGACGCCGAGCTGGTGTTCAACAAGAACCCGCTTCTCGTCAGCTACGTCAAGGATCTCAAGTCCTGGTACGACAACAAGCTTGCCGTCATCAAGAACAAGGCTGTCGGCCAGACCTTCGTCGAAGCCTTTGCCGCTGGCGATTGCCAGGTCATCCTGACCTCGGTCGGCGACCACGGCAACGTTGGCCGCACCGCCAAGCAAGGCATGAACTGGGACGTTGCCATGCTCCCGACCTACGGCGATGCAACCCGGCACAGCTCTTATGTCGGCGGCGCTTCGCTCTGGGTTCTGAAGGGTCATTCCGACGCCGAATACAAGGCTGCCGGTGCCTTTTTCAACTTCATCGCAAAGCCGGAAGAAGCTCTCACCTGGTCGACCGTTACCGGCTACATCCCAGTTCGTAACTCCGGCTTCGAATATCTGAAGAAGCAGGGCTTCTACGACAAGGCTCCTTATGCCGGCCGCGAACTCGCTATTCAGAGCCTGACCGCATCGCCCGCTGACGATGCGGCTCCGCACGGCATCCGCCTTGGTGGCCTGCTGCAGGTCCGCACCGAAATCGCCAATGGTCTCCAGGCAATCTTCGTCAACAATGCCGATGTCCAAGCTTCGCTCGACAGCGCTGCCGAACGCGGCAATACTCTGTTGCGTCGCTTCCAGCAGACCTACAAGAACGTTCAGCTCCCCTGATCGCTTGATATGAGCCGCACCCGGTCCGCGTTCGCGCGCCGGGTGCGTCTTTGTAAGTTCTTCAGTCGGCCGCGGATGCGAACTCGCCGCCCGCGCCTAAACCAAACCAGGCCGAAAACGACCACCCATGGAAAAGCGTGTCACTTTCTCGTCGACGACGATCGGACTGCTCTTTGCATTTCCGATGCTGTTGCTGATTTTCGTCTTTTTCTACTGGCCGAGTGCGCAGGCGCTCTATTGGGCGTTCACGCTCGAGCAGCCATGGGGCGGCGGTAATGCCTGGGTGGGTTTCGACAATTTCAGACAGCTGCTCACCGATCCGATCTATTGGGACTCGATCACCCGCAGCATGATCTTCGGCTTCAGCTCGACGGCCATTGCCATGGGGCTGGCCCTCATCCTGGCGCTTTTGACGGATCGTGAACTGCGCGGCCACAAAGTCTACCGGTCGGTCTTCATCTGGCCTTACGCAATTGCCGCTCCCGCTCTCGGCCTCGCCTTCCGCTTCATCCTGGCGCCGGAGGCCGGCCTTCTGTCTGTTATCAACCACGTCTGGCCCGGCCTCTGGAATCCCGCGCTCGACGGCAAGGACGCGATGATCGCCGTCATCGTCGCCTTCTCCTGGAAATATATCGGCTACAATTTCATCTTCTTCCTCTCGGCGCTGCAAGGCATTCCGCGCTCGCTGATTGAGGCCGCCGCAATGGACGGTTCGGGGCCGATGCGCCGGATCTGGGATATCCAGCTGCCCCTGCTGACACCGACGCTGTTCTTCCTGCTCGTCATCAACATCACCGAGAGTTTCCAGGATTCCTTCGGTATCGTCGACGTTATGACGCAGGGCGGCCCGGCGCGCGCCACCGAACTCATGGTCTACAAGATCTATTTCGACGGCTTCAGAGGCCTCGACTATTCGGGCGCCGCAGCGCAGTCCATCATCCTGATGGTGCTCGTTGTCCTGCTCACCGTCTTCCAGTTCCGCTTCATCGAGCGGCGCGTGCACTACAAGTGAGGTTGCGGACATGATCGAACGCACGCCGATATTCAACTTCATCTGCTATAGCCTTCTCGCGCTCGGCATGGTGATCGCGCTTCTGCCTTTCGCCATTGTCATCATCGCCTCGACGCTTGATCTGGAGACGGTCAATCGCGTGCCGCTGCCGCTGGTTCCAGGCTCGCATTTCTGGGAAAACGCTGAGACAGCCTGGGTTCGCGCCGATCTCGGCAACAAGCTGTTCCACAGCATCATCTTCGCCGCAACCGTCGGCGCCGGCAAGGTCATGCTGTCTTCGATGGCAGCCTTCTCGATCGTCTACTTCCGCTTCCGCGGCCGGTATGTGATTTTCTGGATCATCTTCATCACGTTGATGCTGCCGCTGGAAGTCCGCATCGTGCCGACCTATTCGATTGCGGCCAACGCGCTGCAGCCTTTCCAGACGATCCTAGACGTTACCGGCATAAGCTGGCTCGTTGCGCTGATCACCGGCGTCCAGATCAAGCTCGAATGGGGCCTGCTGAATTCCTATCCCGGTCTCGTTCTGCCGCTGGTCGCAACCGCGACCGGCACCTTCCTCTACCGGCAGTTCTACCTGACGGTTCCCGACGAGCTGGCCGAGGCCTCGAAGATGGACGGATCGGGCCCGGTCCGGTTCTTCTGGGACATTCTGCTGCCGCTCTCGCGGCCAAATATGATCGCGCTCTTCACCATCATGTTCGTCTGGGCCTGGAACCAGTATCTCTGGCCGCTGCTGATCACCACCGATCCGAATTTCGGCATCGCCGTGACGCAGCTCAAGACCCTCATCCCGTCCGAATTCGGCCTGCCCGACTGGAACGTCGCCATGGCCGGAACCCTGATCATCATGTCGCCGCCATTGATCCTCGTCATTCTGATGCAGCGCTGGTTCGTACGCGGCCTTATCTCCACCGAGAAGTGAAGGAGTACTCCCTTGGCACCGATCTCCATTCGTGGCGTGAAGAAAAACTACGGCAAAACCCCCGTCGTTCACGGCGTCGATCTCGACATCCAGTCGGGCGAGTTCATCGTCATTCTCGGGCCATCCGGCTGCGGCAAGTCCACGCTGCTGCGCATGATCGCCGGTCTCGAGGAAATCACCGGCGGTGAAATCGCTATTGACGGGCGCGTCGTCAACCAGTTGGAGCCGCGCGAGCGCGGCTGCGCCATGGTGTTCCAGAACTATGCGCTTTATCCGCATATGAGCGTTGCCGAGAATATCGGCTACGCATTGAAGGTGGCCGGCGTCTCGAAGGCGGAGCGTCAGCGGCGCATTGGCGAGGTCGCCAAGGCGCTCAGCCTCGAACCCTTCCTCGAACGCCGGCCCGCCGCTCTTTCCGGCGGTCAGCGCCAGCGCGTCGCCATGGGCCGCGCGATGATCCGCGAACCGAAGGTGTTTCTCTTCGACGAGCCGTTGTCGAACCTCGACGCCAAGCTGCGTATCGCCATGCGCGCCGAAATCCGCCGTCTGCACCGCCGCCTCGGCGCCACTTCGATCTTCGTCACGCATGACCAGACCGAGGCGATGACGCTGGCCGACCGGCTGGTGGTGATGAACGGCGGCAGGGTGGAGCAGGTCGGCACGCCGGAAGAGGTCTATCATCATCCGGTTTCGCGCTTCGTCGCGGGCTTCGTCGGCACGCCGGCGATGAACCTGCTCGAGGGCACGATCAATGACGAAGGCGTCTTCGTCTACGATCAAAGCCGCAAGGTCGCGCTGCCGCGCGAGCGCGCCGCGCCGCTGAAAGGCAAACGTGTCGTGCTCGGCATGCGCGCCGAAGCGGCCCGGCTGGTGGCCCCGGATGCGCCCGGAGCCCTCACCGCAACGGCCGATTTCATCGAAGAGCTCGGCGCAAGCCGCATCGTCCACGCCGATTTCGATGGGCTGCCCTTTGCCGTGGCGCTGACCGAAGCGGTGAAGGTTAAGTCGGGCGACCCGATCGGCATCGCGATCGATTACGACCAGATCCACCTCTATGCCGCCGATACCGGCCGGATCATCGAGAACCCGGTTACAGCAGGTGCAGGTGCCGTTCACGCCTAAAGCAGTCTTCGATGGGCCTTGCAGAGCGTTCGGCGGCTGAGGGTGTCAGCCGCTTGCTCGAAGGCGAATTGCTCTAACGGTGGATCGGGTCGATCCACGGGACGTCTTCCGGCTTTTCGACTGGCTCGATGTCGAGATTGACGACGACCGGTTCCTGGCCTGAGCGGACGAGAACGCATTCCAGCGTCTCGTCCCGGCTGGCGTTGATCTCTTGATGCGGCACATAGGGCGGAACATAGATGAAGTCGCCTGGGCCGGCCTCGGCGGTATATTCCAAATGCTCGCCCCAGCGCATGCGGGCCTTGCCCTTGACCACGTAGATGATGCTTTCGAGATCGCCGTGGTGATGGGCGCCGGTCTTGGCGTTGGCATGGATCGTCACCGTGCCGGCCCAGATCTTTTCGGCACCGGCGCGCGCATTGTTGATCGCGGTCGCGCGATTCATGCCCGGCGTCTGTGCGGTGTTCGGATCGAGCGAATTGCCGGGAATGACCTTGACGCCATGTTCCCGCCAGTCGACATGATGATGCTCGTGGTCGTCGCCCATGCCTTGCCTCCACTTTCGATTTCGTCAGTCTAAGCGGGAGCCGGGCGGTGGCCAAGCGGATTTGCCGTTGCGCAGCCACACGACATCTCCGCACCGATAGCTTCTGTGTGCCTAAGGAAAGAACGGATCCCGATGAGCCATGTCCCGCAGATCGACTACGACAGTGCTTCGGAAGAGGTTCGTGCGGCGCATGACGAAGAAGTCAGGCTACGCGGGCGCATGACCAACATGAAGCGGACGCTGCTGCATTCGCCGGCCGCCCACCGCATCTATGCCGAGTGGTTCACGCTGCGGGCCGAGCTCGATCCTGCCGTCAGCGACCGGGCGATCTGGATCTTCTCGCATGCGATCTCGAAGGCGGCGAAATCGAAGATCGCTATCACCTTCTTTCGCCGGGCGCTGATCAACAAGGGTTTCAATCCCGATGCGCTGGAGTTTTCCGACGAGGAAGCGCTGCTCGACGCCTTCGGCAAGGCGATCGTCGCCGATTCCAATGCTGTTCCCGCCGAACTCTGGGCAAAGCTGAAAGAGCGCTACGAGACCAAGGTGCTCGTCGATCTCGTCGCCTTTGCCGGCATCATGCTGGCCACCGCCGTCTTCAACAATGTCGTCGAGGTCGACTTCGACCCCGAGCTTGAAGCCTTTGCCGAAGGCGCCAGTTCATCCGCATCCTGAAATTTCAGCTATCGAGCGGCAGGATCAGCACATCGCGCGGCGGCACCTCGATGCCACTATTGCCGATATGGTCGATCGGCCAGACTGCCTGGCTTTGCGCAAGGGCTCCTTCGGCTAGCGTCAGCTCGGTCTTCTGCGCCGTTCTCGTCGGATTGACGAGCCAGAGGAAGCTACCCTTTTCCCCCTTGTGGATACGGGCGAAGAGTGCGGCATTCGACAGCGTCACGTGGCGCTTCTTCCCGCTCCATCTCAATAGCTCAGCGAAGAAAGCGCCATTCGCCTTCCCCTGCGTGCGGTAATAGGCAACGGAAGGATTGGTGCCGATGAGCAGCGTGCGGCCCTTTCCATAGGCATTTTCGACGACGGCAAGACGGCCGTCGGTGAAGTGGCCGCGTCCCGTTCCGCCGGCCAGCCGATAAGACTGCAGGAAGCCGCCGCCGTCGACGGCGGCGCCGTCGAGATCGAAATGGATGCGGTCGCCGATATCGGGCATGAACTCGACCTCTTCCTCTCGCGCGCCAAAAACCTCGTCGAGGCCCATGTTCGGCTGAACGGTGCCGACATGGCCGCGATCGCCGAAATAGCCTGGGCATGCTTCGGCAATCAGCGTGCCGCCATTTTCGACCCAGGCTTTCAGGCGTTTCGCCTGCTCTGATGTGAACATGATCGGATAGGGGAAATAGAGGAAATCATAGGCCGCGATATCGTCGATATGCACCCAGTCCGGCTGCACGCCGTTTTCGAGGAAGGCTCGATAAGCGCCCCACATGGCTTCGGGATAGGGTTTCTCCTTGCGGTCGTGGTTCAGGAGGTAATCGAACTCCTGCGTTTCGCGAACGACAAGGATGCCGACCTCGCCGCGCAAGGGCTTTGCCTCCCAGAGGGGAGCTTGCGCCTTGTCATTTGCCCATTTCGCCATGGCGCTTGCCATGTCGGAGCGCGGCGTGCGCGAGCCGTCCATGCCGTAGGAGCCGAAAGCGCCGAAGAGCGGGCCATCGAGCAGCGGGCGCCAGCGCAGATTGATCACGCCGCTGGCGCCGCCGGCAAGCGAGGTCATGCTCCAGAGGCGGATATCCTCGGGAGCGACGACGCGGCCATCCTCCCTGTCGCGGCCGATCACCTGCGGCTGCAGCCAGAGCGGGCCGCCCTGGCGTTCGGCATGCCAGAACGGCTTGCCGCGGGCGGCGGCGCGGTTGATGTCGACGCCATACCAGTTTTTCCAGGCTTCCGACCCCTTGCGAGCCTGGATCCAGGTGAAGCCGTAGACCTCGACCTTGGAGGCGGCGAGCCAGTCGTCGCAGCCATTGGCCGCCATGTTGGGAATTGCGCCCGATATGCCGTGGGCAACGATGGTGTTCTTCTGGTCGACGGCGCGGATCGTGTCGATGCGCCACTGCATCTGGTCGTAGAAATTGTCGCGCTTGAACTGCAGCCAGTCGATGCATTCGGGGTACGGCGCCATGTGCACCGGCGGCTCGATATCGTCCCATTCGGCATAGCTGTAGCGGTACCAGGCTTTCGCCAGGACCTTCAGGCTGCCGTATTTCTTCTCCAGCCATTTGCGAAAGGCTGATTTGGCATAGGGGCTGTAATCGACATCGGCGGAATAGTTGCACTCGTTCCAGACGTCATAGCCATAGATCGCCGGATGATCCTTGTAGCGGGTGGCGAGCGCGGTCAGGAATTTTCCCGCCGCTTCCTTCACTTCGGGGCAGTTCAGCGTCAGGGCGCCGGCGCCGCCGCCATTGTTGGAGAAGCCGCCAGTTGCCGACGACACGCCCATATAGGAACCGAGTTTGGTGCCGTCGGCATTGACCTGCAATGCATGAGCATATTTGCGCACCGCCCAGTCCGGCACGGCATGGATCAACTCGGCGATAACGGTCTTGATGCCGTTTGCGGCGGCAAGATCCATCTGGCGGTCATAGTCCTCCCAATCGTAGACGCCGGGGGCGGTTTCGATCGCGCTCCACATGAACCAGTGGCGGAAGATGTTGAGGCCGTCTTGCCCGGCGGTGGCGTAGTCGCGTTCCCAATCTTCGCGGGGCGGGTTGGACTTGCGGAAATAGACGGCGCCGTAGGGCAGCTGGATATCTTTGTTGAGCATTTTCCTGTCCTTCTCTATCGATGACCGGACATGGCTTCGCCGTCCGGAAAGAAGGCTCCGGCAGTCGGCAATCGAAGATGTCGTCCGGTTGTTCTAAAAAGCGTTGATCTAGTGCGGCCCTCCGGCGAGGAGTTCCAGGGTGCGGATGAGGGCGGAATGGTCGCGTTCGCCGTCGCCATTGGCGATCGCGGCATTCATCAACTGCTGCGTGGCGGCCGTGTTCGGCAGCGACAGATCGAGTGCGCGGGCGGCATCGACGGCAAGCGTCATGTCCTTGCGGTGCAAGCGGATGCGGAAGCCGGGCTCGAAGGTCTCCTTGACCATGCGCTCGCCATGCACTTCGAGGATGCGCGAGGAGGCAAAGCCGCCCATCAGCGCGGAGCGGACCTTTTCCGGATCGGCGCCGGCCTTCCTGGCAAAGAGCAGCGCTTCGGCAACCGCCTCGATCGTCAGGCCGACGATGATCTGGTTGGCGACCTTGGCCGTCTGGCCGTCGCCGCTGCCGCCGACATGAGTGATGTTCTTGCCCATCTTCTCGAAAAGCGCCTTGGCGCGTTCGAAGGCTTGCTCCTTGCCGCCGACCATGATCGTCAGCGAGGCGGCCTTGGCGCCGACCTCACCGCCGGAAACCGGGGCATCGAGATAATCGCAGCCGAGCGCCTCGATGCGTTTGGCGAAAGTCTTGGTGACGACCGGCGAGATCGAACTCATGTCGATAACAAGCTTGCCTTCCGTCAGCCCTGACGCAACGCCGTCTTCGCCGAGGAGCACCGTCTCGACGTCAGGCGTATCCGGCAGCATCAGGATGATGATATCGGAGGCCTCGGCGACGGCCTTCGCACTGGCGGCAGGTTTGCCGCCCTTGTCGACAAGATGCTGCGAGATTTCCTTCACGCGGCTCAGATGCAGCGTGTGGCCGGCGTCGATCAGGTGTTCCGCCATCGGGCGGCCCATGACGCCCAGTCCGATAAATCCGATGTTCATGCTGTCCTCGCTGACTTCAGATAGGGTTTCATCCAGTCGAGGCCTTCGCTGGTGCCGGATTTCGGCTTGTACTCGCAGCCCACCCAGCCGTCGTAGCCGAGGCGATCGAGCTCGGAGAGGATAAAGCTGTAGTTGATCTCGCCGGTGCCGGGTTCGCCCCTGCCGGGATTGTCGGCGATCTGCACATGGGCGATCTTCTCCTTCAGCCGGATGAAGGTGGGGATCAGGTCGCCCTGCATGATCTGCATGTGATAGAAATCATACTGGATATAGAGGTTGTCGGAGCCGACCCGGTCGAGGATGCGTTCGGCATCAGCGGTGGTCGACAGGAAGAAGCCGGGAATATCGCGCAGGTTGATCGGCTCGACCAGCAGCTTGACGCCGACGTCGGCACAACGCTTTGCTGCATATTTCAGATTGTCGACCAGCACCGTTTCCAGCGTTTGAATGTCCGCACCCTTCGGCACCAGGCCGGAGATGACATTCACCTGCCGGCAATCGAGCGCTGCGGCATAATCGAGCGCCAACGCGACGCCGTTGCGGAACTCCTCTACGCGGTCCGGCAGGCAGGCGATGCCGCGCTCGCCGCCGGCCCAGTCGCCTGATGGCACGTTGAAGAGCGCCTGTTTCAGGCCGCTCGCCTCCAGCGCCTCGGCGACCTTCTCCTTCGGTTCGGCATAGGGGCCGAGATATTCGAGGGCGCCGAAGCCGTCCTTTGCGGCTGCCGTGAAGCGGTCGAGAAAGGGCAGGTCCTGGTAGAGGAAGGAAAGGTTGGCGGAAAATTTCGGCACGGGATCGTCCTTAAATATTGGCAGGCGCGACGAAACGATGCCGGTGCAGCATGCGCTTGTCGCGAGGGTCGGGATTGGGAACGGCGGAGATGAGGCTCTTCGTATAGGCCTCTTCGGGAGCGGTGCAGATCTGTTCGGCCTCGCCAAGTTCGACGATTTTGCCGCGATGCATGACAGCGACACGATCGCAGAAATAACGCACGACCGAAATGTCGTGGGAGATGAAGATGAAGCTCAGGTTCAACCGCTGGCGGATATCGAGCAGCAGGTCGAGGATCTGGCTGCGGATCGAGACGTCGAGTGCCGACGTTGCCTCGTCGGCGATGATGATGCGCGGATCGAGCGCAAGAGCGCGGGCGATGCCGATGCGCTGGCGCTGGCCGCCGGAGAAGGCATGCGGATAACGCTCCATGCCCATCGGGTCGAGGCCGACCAGGCGCATCAGTTCGGCGACGCGGTCCTCCAGCGCCTTGCCCTTGGCCAGACCGTTGACAACAAGCGGATCGCCGATCACCTCCTTGACGGTCATGCGCGGATTGAGAGAGGCGAAAGGATCCTGGAAAACCAGGCGGACGTCGCGGTGGAAGGTGCGGAGTTCGCGCTTGGTGAGTTTCGTGACGTCGATCTCGCCACCGTCCCTGCCGCGATAGGTGATGCTGCCCGATGTCGGCTCGACGGTGCGCAAGATCAGGCGGCCGAGCGTGGTCTTGCCGGAGCCGCTTTCGCCGACGATACCGAGGTTTTCGCCGGGATAGAGATCGAAGCTGGCGTCGTCGACGGCGCGCAGCGTGTTTGATTTGCCATGCCAGCCATAGATCTTGCCGAGGTTGCGGACGGACAGGATCGGCTGCGGCGCCTGCGGCGAGAGCGCCACGGCGGGCTGCCCGCCTTCGACATGGTGGGTCAGCTTGACCGTCGAGGCCAGCAGTTGGCGGGTATAGGGATGCTCGGCGGCATGGTAGATCGCATCCACCGGTCCGCGCTCGACGATGCGGCCGAAGCGCATGACGGCGACATCATCGGCCACTTCGGCGACGATCCCCATGTCATGGGTGATGAGCAGCATGGCCATGCCGCGTTCGACCTGCAACCGCTTGATCAGGTCAAGGATTTCGGCCTGAGTGGTGACGTCGAGCGCCGTCGTCGGTTCGTCGGCGATGAGAATGTCGGGATTGCCGGCAAGCGCCATGGCGATCATGGCGCGCTGGCGCATGCCGCCGGAGAACTCGAAGGTGTAGCGGTCGGCCATCTTGTCTGGGTTCGGAATTTCGACCTGGCGCAGCAGTTCGATGGTCCGTTCGCGGGCGGCACGCTGATCGAGATTGCTGTGCAGGCGAACGGCCTCGATGATCTGCGAACCGATGGTGTGCACCGGCGACAGTGAACTCATCGGCTCCTGGAAGATCAGGCCGATGCGGCGGCCGCGGATGGCGCGCATTGCCCGGTCCGACGGTTTCAAGGCGGCGATATCGGTGATCCCGTCGCCATTGTTGAGCAGGATGCGGCCGGAAACGATGCTGCCCGGGCTGTCGACGATCTGCAGAAGCGAGCGGGCCGTAACGCTTTTACCGGAGCCGCTTTCGCCGACGAGGCAGAGCGTCTGGCCGCGTTTCAGCTCGAAGCTGACATTTTCGACGGCGTGCAGGATGTGGGTGCGCAGCCGGAAATCGATCGAGAGATTTTCGACGGAGAGAACGACGTCGTCTGAAAGATCGGTCATGGCTTCCTCCTCAATTGTCATAAGGGTCGGCGGCATCGCGCAGGCCGTCGCCGAAGAAATTGAAGGACAGGACTGCGACGACGACGGCGAGTGACGGCCAGATCAAGAGCCACGGCGCGGTGGCGACGGTGCGGATGTTCTGGGCGTCCTGCAGCAGCACGCCCCAACTGACGACCGGCGGCTTGAGGCCGATGCCAAGGAAGGAAAGCGAGGTCTCGGCGACGATCATGGTCGGGACGGCCAGTGTAACGACCGCAAGGATGTGGCTCGTCAGCGACGGCAGGATGTGGCGGAAGATCAGCCGGGCCTCGCTTGATCCGTCGAGCCTGGCGGCAACGACGAAATCCTCGCTGCGCAGCGCCAGGAAGCGGCCGCGCACCTCACGCGCGAGGCTGGTCCAACCGAGCAGCGAGACAATGATTGTTATGACGAAATAGACATTGACCGGCGACCATGTCAGCGGGATCGCCGCCGCCAGGCCGAGCCATAGCGGAATGGTCGGCATGGCGCTGACGACCTCAATGACGCGCTGGATCAGCGTATCGACCCAGCCGCCGTAGAAGCCGGAGATCGAGCCGAGCACGACGCCCAGGATCAGCGACATGGCGACGCCGACGAGGCCGATCGACATGGATACGCGGGTGCCATAGACGAGGCGCGAGAAGACGTCGCGGCCGAGCCGGTCGGCGCCGAGCAGATACATCGGATCGTTCTGGTTAAGGGGGCCGATCAGGTGGCGGTTCATCGGGATCAGGCCCCAGAGATCGTAGGCCGCGCCTTTGACGAAGAAGCCGATCGGCACAACCTTGGTGTCGTCGACGACGAAGGTGCGGCGCAGAGCCACCTTGTCGATCTCGACCTTGTAACCCTTCACATGGAAATTGAATTCCGAGCTGCCGTCCGGTTTTTCGACGAAGAAGCTGAAGCCCTGCGGCGGGGCATAGGTATATTGCGGCCGCGAGGTCGTCGGCAAAGCAGGCGCCAGAAATTCTGCGAAGAGGCCAACCAGATAAAGAAAGAGGATGATGGCGCCGGCCACCATCGCCACCTTCTGGCGGACCAGTTTGCCGGCGACCAGCCGCCAGGGACCGACCGCGGCGGTCGAGACGGTCTTGCCCTGTTTCAGCGGGCTGATCGAGGGGCCGTCGGCAACAGTGTGAAGCGGCCCCGCATGGCTTCCGAAGGTTTCGTGCGTGCTCATCGCGTCCCCCTCAATTGAACCGGATGCGCGGATCGAGCAGCGCCAGCAGCAGATCCGACAGCAGCATGCCGACGAGGGTGAGCGCGCTCAAAAGCAGGATGAAGCTGCCGGCGAGATACATGTCCTGCGAGATCAGCGCACGGAAAAGTAGAGGACCTGCGGTCGGCAGGTTCAGCACGATGGCCGTGATCGTCACGCCCGAGACGAGATGCGGCAGCACCCAGCCGATCGCCGAGACGAAGGGATTGAGCGCGATTCTGACCGGATATTTCAAGATGACCTTGTATTCCGGCAGACCCTTGGCGCGGGCGGTGACCACATAGGGCTTGTGCAGTTCGTCGGTCAGGTTGGCGCGCAGGATGCGGATCAGCGCCGCCGTTCCCGATGCGCCGATGATGATGATCGGGATCCAGAGATGGGCGAGGAAATCGCCGACCTTGGCGAGGCTCCAGGTCGCCTCGGCATACTCAGGCGAGATCAGCCCGCCGACGCTTTGGCCGAGATATTTATAGGCGATGTACATCAGCGTCAGCGCCAGGATGAAATTCGGTACGGCAAGGCCGATGAAGCCGAGAAAGGTGAAGACATGGTCGCCGACGGAGTGGCGGCGGACGGCAGAATAGATGCCGATCGGCAAAGCCACGATCCAGACGAAGAGCAGGCTCAACAGCGAGATCACCAGCGTCGAGCCCATGCGGCCCCAGATCAGCCCGGAGACCGGCTGGCCCCATTCGAAGGAGTAGCCGAAATCGCCGCGGCTGACGATGCCCCAGATCCATTTCAGATATTGGACGTAGAAGGGGTCGTCGAAGCCGTAGATTTCCTTCAGCCGCTCGATCTGCGCGGGATCGACGGTCTGGCCGCTGTCGCTCATCGTGGCGATCATCGACGTCAGATAGTCACCCGGCGGCAGCTGGATGATCAGGAACGAGATCAGCGACATGCCGAACAAGGTCGGTATCATGTAGAGCACGCGCTTGAAGATATAGCCAAGCATCGGAATGTTTCTCCTCCCGTCGGGAACGCTGTGACGCGCTTCCCCCGGATATCCACCCGCTTTCGGCCCTAGGCCGAAAGCGCTCCTCCGTCGCGCGTCACCTCATTTCCAGGTGAGATGCAGGACCTCCAGCCGATCGATGCCAGGCACCTCCACCTGCGCGCGGCCATTCCCGAGGCTGAAGCTTGCGGCGCGGTCGGCAACGACGAGCCACGCCTTCGCCACCGATCGGCCCTCCGGAATCTCCACCGAAACGGTCTGCGCTGCCAGAGGGTAATTGTCGCGGATCGGACCTTTCATCATCATCGGGTTGGTGAGGTTGAAGAGGCTGAGCGCCAGACCCTCACCGTTTTCGCGCAGCGCCAGATCGATGACGCCCTTGCCCTTGACGGTGAGACGCGGCGTCTTGCCGAGTGCCCAATGGACGGCGTTGGCGATGAGCCGGGCGTGGTCGACCGCAAAGACCTCCCAGAAGATCTCGCCGATGTTCCAGGGGATATAGACCGTGCGTCCGCCCTTGCCGGTCTCGCGGGCGATGACGGCAGCACCTTTCGCGGCCTCGCGCGGGTAGACCTCTTCCATCGGCAGATCGGGAAAATCGGGGACATAGAGGAAGGGCGTCTTCGCATCGGCCGACGGTTCGGCGTGGATCAGGCGGGTGCCGCCCATGATGCGTTCGGCGCCGTCGAAACCCCGATTGATCGGGTGATCGCCGGAAAGGGCGACATAGGCGTTCTTGACGATGCCGCGCGGGCCGGAGACGTATCTGGCGCCGAGCACCTCGGCCAGACCGAATTCGTCACGCTTCTTGCCGAATTCGTCACGCAGCGACGTCTCGTAAGAGGCAATGACGCTGCCGCCGCGATCGACATAGGCGCGGATCGCCGCGTTCTGCGCATCCGAAAGGCAGGAAGCGTTGGCAAGGATGATGAGCTTGAAGCGGTCGAGGTTCTCTTCGGTCAGCACCTGGTCCGAAAGCAGCTCGAAGGGCAGGCGGGCTTCGACGAGGGCGTGATAGAGACCGAGATCGTGCTTCTCGGCGGAATGCCGCTCTTCCGACGCCCAGTGGCGCAGCGTTGTCGAGGGATCGATGACGGCGATTTCGGCGGTCGGCTTCATGCTTTCCAGCACCGGCTCGACGGCTGCCTGCAGGCCGAATGCGTCGGCCACCGGCTCGACCCAGCGTTTGTCGGGCACGACACCGTTGAACTTGGTGAACCAGGCATAGAGACCGTGGGCAGTGCCGTCATTGATCCAGAGCTGCATCTCCTCGCCCGAGGTGACTGCGTCCTTCCAGCGATATTCCTCCTCCGGGCCGATCGAGGTGATCAGAACGACCGGGCGGTCGGGGAAGGTGGCGCGGATGCGCTTGCCGTTGCGGCCAGCCGACCAGCCGAGCTCGAGGCCCTTGCGGCCCTGATGGTCGACGACGAGGAAGGGGCAGTGCCTGGCGATGACCGAGAGATCGAATTCCATCAGCGAAGCGCCGCCCATGTTCGGAACGAAGCTCGCATGCGGGCGGATCGCTTTGACGGCATCGTCCCATTGCGCGATCATGTCGGTGAGCACGCGGCGGCGCCATCGCACCCAGGCCTGCCAGGCGGGATCCTCGGCATCGGGTTTTACAGGCAGGGCGTGGCCGGACATGTCCTTGAAGCGGCGGGCGCTGTCTTCGCTATAATCGACGCCGTGGCCCTGCCAGCGATTGGCGAAGACCGCATCGATATCGTATTTGCGGACGATCTCCTTGACCACCTCAGGCATGAAGACGCTGTTATAGTCGCCATAGGCATTGGTCACCCAGACATCGGGATAGGCCCAGTGGCGGCGCGGCGTGCCGTCGGCATTGATCATAACCCATTCCGGATGGGCTTTGGCGGCGTCGTCATGGATCGCATGCGGGTCGACGCGGGCCATGACATGCATGTCGAGCTTGCGGGCGGCATCGACGAGCGCGCCGAAGATATCCTTGTCGCCGAGATACTTGCTCACATAGTGGTAGGGCACTTCGCTCGGATAATAGGCGATATAGCCGCCGGCGCTGAGGCAGACCGCGTTCGATTTCGTGCGTTTGAAGACATCGATCCAGAAGGCCGGGTCGTATTTCTCCGGGTCGTCTTCCACGAAGGTCAGCTGGGTCCAGCGGGTCGCCGTCTTGAACCAGTCCGGCGTCCTCAACGTGTGGGTATTCTGTTTTCTGGCATCGAGCATCGTCTTCATCCAATCATTGGCAAAAGAAGAGCCTCGGCGCCAACCGGAGGGCTGGCGCCTGGCATGCATCATGGAGAAAAGGCCATCAGACCTTGTAGAACTGCTCCGGCATGGTCGGAGCGGGCGTCGGCCAGCCGAAGGAGTTCGGCATGATCTTCGTGATGTTCTTCATGTTGTTCTTGACGATGCCGTATCCATCAGGCGGCAGCGAGATGCCGAAGACATAGAAGTTGTCGGCGGCGCCTTGCAGGATCTGCTTCATGACCTCGCGCTGGCCTGATGCGTCGGAAGTGGCCTTCAGCTTGTCGTAGAGCGCAAGCTGGCTCTTCGTGCTTTCCGGCGGTTCCTCGGCATTGGCATTGGCGCGGTCGCGATACCAGAGTTGCCAGGCCGGGGCATACATGGCGTTGGCATCGGTCGGCACGTAATAGCGCGGGTCGAGCATGGCGGCGACGCCGCCATTTGCGCCGAACTGGTGGGCGGTCGCATCGAAATCACGGCCCTGGCGGACGCGCGTCTCCCAGAGCGAACGGTCCATCGAGCGCATCTGCGCATCGATGCCGACCGCCTGGAACATCGGGATCACCAGCTGGAAGAGATCGAGGAAGACGGCGCGCGCCTGGTCGATCTCGAAGATGATCGTCAGGCGGCGGCCTTTTTCGTCGAGGCGGAAGTTCTGGTCGTCGCGCTTCGGCACGATCTCATCGAGCATGGCATTCGCCTTGTCGACGTCATAGGCCGTGAACTGCGTGGCGAGCTGCTCATTGTAGAGCGGGTCTTCCTTCTTGATCGATGCCTGGGCAGGCGCCCCCTGGCCGACGAGCACCGCATCGATCAGCGACTGCCGGTCGAGTGCTGTCGAGAGTGCCGCACGGAAATCCTTGTTCCGGAAGAGCTTCCGCTTGGTCTCGTCATTGTGGTTCAGGTTGAAGATGAAATTCATCACATTGGCTTCAGTCGAAGTCAGCGTGTAGAAATCATAGCCGCCCTGCTCACGCGCATCGTAGAGAACCGACTTGTTGTTCGGCGTGGCGATATACTGGTCCATCAGGTCGACTTCGCCCTGCATGGCCTTCAGCAGCAAAACCTGCGGGTCGGCGACCATCTGGTAGACGATGCGGTCCATATAAGGCAGCTGGTTGCCCTCGGTGTCGACCTTCCAATAGTAGGGATTGCGTTCGGCAACGGCGCGTTCGGTGTTTTCGCCGGGCGCTATCGTGAACATCCAGGCATGCACGCACGGCTTCTTCGAGGAGTTCAGGAAGAAGGCGTTGTCGTCCTGGAAACCGGCGGCCGCCTGGAAGGAGGCGATCCAGCTTTCGAAGCCGCGTTGTTTGGCGAGTTCATCGGCCTTCGGATTGAAGTCGATGTGGAACTGCTCGAGATAATGTTTCGGCGTGCGCGTCGTCTGGTCGTTGTTTGCCCAGGCGACCTGCAGTGGGAACAGGCCGTTCGGCTTGTCGAAGATGACCTTGAAGGTCTGTTCGTCGACGATCTCCAGCTTGGCCGGCTTGCCGCCGGACTTCCAGTGATCCTGACCGACAAAGGCGACGCGCTTGTCGGTGAAAACGGTGTCGTACCAGAACTTGATGTCGGCGGTGGTGTAGGGATGGCCGTCCGACCATTTCATGCCCTTGCGCAGGCGGATCGTATAGACCTTGGAGTCGGCATCGCCCTCAAAGGACTCGGCGACATTCAGCGTCACGCCTGACCAGTCGGGGGTGTAGCGCAACAGCGGTTCATAAGCCTGGTAGCGAAACAGCATCGACAGCGACCCGCCGCCGACCAGCGCCATGTTCCAGTCGCCACCGTACTTGCCGACGCTTTCGACCGGTTTGACGACGAGCGGATTTTCAGGAAGCCGGTCCTTCAGGCCCGGCAGGGCGCCGCTCGACACCTTCGTTTTCAGGATATCCGCTTCCTTGAAGTCAGCGGCGAAAACCGGCAGGGCCGGCAATATCAGGGCGGCCGATGTCCCGGCCAGAAACGCACGTCGTTTCAGCTTGATCATAGGGGATCTCCTCCAAAAAATCCGTGCCCTTATCATTATTTTTGCTGTGGGGTTTGGATGGGGAAAAGATTACATTTGGATATTGTTAGGTAAAGCGTTATGTTTACGTTAGTGTATAATTTGCTTTACCGGCGCGATTGCTATAGCCAGCGCGCATCAATCGAACGCTGAGGTGCCACGTGGGAAGCAGGGGCCGGGTTACATTGCAGACGATCGCGCGGGAGGTCGGCCTGTCGAAATATGCGGTCTCGCGCTCGCTTGCCGGCAAGAGCGGCGTCAGCGAGGAAACGCGCGCGCTGATCCGCGAGACGGCGCAGCGCCTCGGCTATACCAAGCCCGCCGGGCAGGGCTCCACCGGCGAGGTCGCGGTTGTCTTTCACGATCTCGATGCCGTCAACAGTGAGCTCTATATGCAGGTGCAGAACGGTGTGCAGCGCGAGGCTCATCGGCTTGGCATGACGCTGCGCGTACGCTGGACCCATGATTCCGGCCAGTTGGAGGAGCTGGCGCGCACTTGCGATGGGCTGATGCTCGTCGGTCCGCATGCCCGTGAGGCCGTGGCGGCGG
Source organism: Rhizobium sp. 25PS6 (assembly GCF_032464655.1). Classification (NCBI taxonomy): domain Bacteria; kingdom Pseudomonadati; phylum Pseudomonadota; class Alphaproteobacteria; order Hyphomicrobiales; family Rhizobiaceae; genus Rhizobium; species Rhizobium sp. 25PS6. The sequence goes on along the minus strand of NZ_JAWDIV010000005.1, from coordinate 270,818 downwards.
TAAGTGCCACCGGCGTTCCGATCGTGCGTTTCGGCTGGGTCGATGCGCTCGAACAGATCGACCATGTCGGCGGCACCGACCATGAGGCAGGGCAGGCGGTGGTGGAGTATCTGGTCGGGCTCGGCCATCGGTCCATTGTTTACGTCTATGGCATGCCAGGCCTGCGGGGGCGCCAAGAGCGGCACTACGGTGCCCGCGAAATCGCCGAACGCTATCCTGACGTTGCGCTTCATGTTATGCAGTTCGACGAAGAGAATGGCTTCAGCGCGGCCTTCCGAGCGCTCGTGGAAAAAGGCATCCGGCCGACGGCTTTTTTCTGCGCCCATGACGGGCTGGCACTGACCGTGGTTTCCGAGCTGCTCGGTCAAGGATATCGCATTCCCGACGATATTTCGGTCGTCGGCTTCGGCGACTACTCGCCGGCAACGCAGATCTCGCCGGCGCTGACGACGGTGAGGATGGAGGGGCAGGAATGCGGGGCGGTCGGGCTGCGGCTTTTGCTCGAGCGCATCGAGAATCCACGCCTGCCGGGCATGCCGGCGCGGCGTATCATGATTGCCTCGCGCATTATCGAGCGCCGCTCGGCCGGACCCTGCAAGGCGGCGGCGAGCGTCGATGCCGCCGAGGTTTAACCGCCGAGCGAAACAATCGCAGCCTTGACTGCGTCCGCGCCGGGCCTGGTCGGCCGGTATTCCAGACCGACGGCGCCGTCGTAACCGTTGGCAAAGATCCAGCCGAGGCGTCGGGCAAGGTCAATATTGCCGGAGCCCGGTTCGTTGCGGCCAGGGTGATCGGCGACATGGACGTGTATGATACGGTCGAGACGGCCGTTCAGCACCTCCTCGGTGCGCTCGTCCATCACGGCGGAATGGTAGATGTCGTAAACGATCCCGATCTCGGGGCGGGCGACGTCATCGATGATGTCGAGACCTTCGCGGGTCGAATCGAGGAAATAGCCGACATGGTCGATGCGGATGTTGAGCGGCTCGACGCCGAGACGGACACCGCTGCCTTTGAGGATATCGGCGCCGGCTCTCAGCGTTTCGGTGAGCGCCCGGCGCTGTTCTTCGCGGGTCAAGCCTGAGAGATCGTCGCCCGCTTGGGCAATCAGCACCGGCGCGCCGAGACGCTTGGCGACAGCGACGGATTCGGCAAGGCCTTTCAGCCAGGCCTGCCGGTTGGCGGCGTCGGTCAGCGCGATCATCGGTTCGGCGACGAGGCTGGAGACGGCAAGGCTGGTTTCCTTCAGCGCCGCCTCGATCGCATCCAGATCCTTGTCGGTCCAGCGCCAGAATTCGATCGCCGTCAGGCCGGCCGCATGGGCGCGGCGGATGCGATCGGGAAAGCTGTCGCCCTCTTCGGCAAACAGCCACTCTATGCAGGCTGAATAACGTCGCATGAAAACTCCTCCCATCTGTTGATGCAGGCATGCGACAGATCGGCGCCTGCCGCAAGCGGTGTTCGGGCGCTTGACGCCCGGGGTTCATTGGCGGAACACTCAGCACATCAGGCCGGGATCTCCGGCCGTTTGCGGAGGAAGACATGGATCTCGGATTGAAGGGAAAGACTGCCGTCATAACAGGTGCGTCGGTCGGCATCGGGCTGGCGATCGCCGAGGGGCTGGCGGCTGAGGGCGTCGACCTCGTGCTGGCAGCACGCGGCGGCGATCGGCTCGAGGCGGAAGCCGCCCGTATCGCCAAGAAGTACGGCGTCAGCGCCGCCGCTGTCGCGGCCGATGTGGCGACGGTTGCGGGAACCGAGGCGATCATCGCGGCGGCGGCCGAAAAAGGTGGCGCCGATATCCTCATCAACAATGCCGGCACCGGATCGAACGAGACGGTGATGGAGGCGCCCGACGAGAAGTGGCAGGACTATTGGGACCTGCATGTGATGGCCGCCGTGCGGCTGGCGCGCGGCATCGCGCCGCAGATGAAGCAACGCGGCGGCGGGGTGATCCTGCACAATGCCTCGATCTGCGCCGTCCAGCCGCTCTGGTACGAGCCGATCTACAATGTCAGCAAGTCGGCGCTGATGATGTTTTCGAAGACACTTTCGACCGAGCTCATCAAGGACAATATCCGCGTCAACTGCGTCAATGCCGGTCTGATCCTGACGCCCGACTGGATCAAGACCGCCAAGCAATTGACGGCGGAAACCGGCGGCAACTGGGAAGGCTACCTGCAGAGCGTCGCCAACGAGCACGCCGCCTCCAAACGCTTCGGCACACCAGAGGAGCTGGCAAACGTCTTCGTCTTCCTGAGTTCGGAGCGCGCGAGCTATTGCATCGGCTCGACCTATTTCGTCGATGGCGGCATGCTGAAGACGATCTGACCGAGGCTGCAGGCAGGGCGCGCGGCGGCCGGTCTTTCTCGAGGCTGCCGGGCGTTTCTGTGGACGTTGCCGATACAAGCTATATATAATAGCTATTTTGTTGTATGTTCACGCTTTTGACGCTATTTGCCTGCTATTGGCAGGATAAATACTGCGATTTCTACAAGGCGACGACGATGCTGACGAAAAAGGGAAAATACGGGCTGAAGGCGCTGGTCGACCTGGCGCGGCTGGCGCCGGGTGAGACCGCCTTCATCAACGACATCGCGGCCCGCAACAATATCCCGAAGAAGTTTCTCGACACGATCCTGCTCGAACTGCGCAATGTCGGCATCCTGCGCTCGAAGAAGGGACCGGGCGGCGGCTATTCCCTGTCGCGGCCGGCAACCGAAATCCGCATCGGCCATGTCATCCGCACGCTCGACGGGCCCTTAGCGCCGATCCGCTGCGCCAGCCGTACGGCTTACGAGGCCTGCGACGACTGTGCCGATCCGGAAACCTGTCAGGTGCGGCGCTCGATGACCGAGGTTCGGGACGCGATCGCCGCCATTCTCGACAATATGACCCTCGAGCAGTTCGTCGCCGACGGCGGCCGCATCGACGGCACCAAGGAACAATTCCCGATCTCCGCCGCCAGTTGAATTAGGTCCTCCCAGGCTCTGACATATATTCGCCTGCGATGTGCAGCAACTTATCCCGCGCCAGCGATAGCGCGTGAATGCGGGCATTGCGCCAATGGCGGTCGAGATTGAGGCCGATGCCCGCGGATGTTTCCCCTGCAAGTTCGAACAGCGCATTTGCGGTGTCGAGCGCCGTTTCCCCGGCAAGAATTACGGCCGCCGAGGCGGAGAAATGTGCGTCCGCCATCGCGGCCTCCACAGGATTGACCTGGGCAATGTCGAGTTTGCGGCCAGCCCGTTCCAAGGCTGCCGCCGCCATTTCGATGCGGATGGCGCGTTCGCCGATCTGGGGAAGGACGGTCGTGCTGCGATCGCCAATTGCGGTCATCAGGTCGCTCCATGCGGCCCGGGCGATGCCCAGGCTGACGCCCGCCTTGAGCAGCAGGCCGAGCGAGATGCCGGTCGAATGTCCGGAGGAGGAAGCAGGCGCAATCGCATCGGCATCGACATGAAGCGTTCCGACGATCGCCGTCGCCGATCCATTGGTGCGCTGGCCGAAGCCGTCCCAATCATCGACCACCTGCACGCCTTCTTCACCGCGTGCGAGGTAGAGCGTCACCGGGCGGCTGGGAGGAGCGGTGGCGGCAGCGGCAATCCAGTCGGCGAATAGAATACCGGGCGCCTGCCACGTGCGCCCGCTCAGGCGGTTGCCTGGACCTTCGGCAGTCAGTTCGGTCCCGTCGGTGAAGGCGGCGCCCGCGAAGCTGTCGCCGAGCAGCACACGGGCAAACAGCGATGCCTTCAAATCCTCGGAAGCTTGAATGCGGAGCGTTTCCAGCGCAGAAAAATGACTTTCCAGCGCCTCGCCGATCGAGGCATCGCCCTCGGCGATGATCGCAACGATTTCGGCGAGCAGGGCGTTCGACACGTCGAGCCCTTCATGGTCTGGCGGAACAGTGATTGCCGTCAGCCCCGATACAGACAGCGCATCAAGCTCGGCAAAGGGCAGGATGCGGTTGATATCACGCTCGCTCGCCTGATGCCGGAATGCGGCGGCGAGGTCGCGGGCCGTGGATATCGCCTCCTCTTCGCTTTCGATGCGATGCGCGGGAGGCCTGAGGCTCTGATGAAACTGCGATACCGTTCCCATCGGTCACTCTTTTCTCGACGGATACAGGAGTGAGGGATTGCCCCTCGAATGATAAGGCCGGTTTTTCTACAAAACCCGAATGGTTTGGATTTTCTTACCAGCTTGATTGCCTTGTCCTTTACTCTACTTAGGGTGTGGGGCTTCCTTGAGAAATATGATGAGCGACTCTCGTGCTCGCAACAGCGAGGTTTCGAAAATGGCACGCCAGCCGAGACCGCGTCTGACGCTGGATATTGCCGCTATCCCAACCTATGCGATCGGCGATATTCACGGCCGGTACGACCTGCTTGTGAAAGCCGAGGAGGCGATCCTGCGTGACGGCGCGCGGCTGCCCGGGCGAAAGCTGATCGTCACGCTCGGCGACTATATCGACCGCGGCCCGGAATCGGCACAGGTCATTGCCCATCTGATGGAGCCGCCGCCGGACGGATTCGATCGCATCTGCCTTGCCGGCAATCACGAAATCGCCATGCTCGACTATATCGACGGCTGGGCCTCCTATGATGATTGGATGCAGATGGGGTCGGCGGAGCTGCTCAAATCCTATGGCCTCGATCCGGAGCATCTGCCACTGATCTTCCCCTCCGGCGCGAAGCTCGATGCCTTCATTCGTCATTCGTTGCCGCGGACGCATATCGATTTCATGCGGGCAATGCCGGTCATGCTGGAGACGCCTAGCGTGATTTTCGTGCATGCCGGCATCAATCCGAAGTTGCCGCTCGGCAAGCAGACGGACGAGGATCTGGTCCTCATCCGCCAGCGGTTTCTCGAAAGCCGGGTGCCGTTGCCCAAACTCGTCGTTCACGGTCATACGCCGAATGATGAACCCGACATACGGCCGAGGCGGCTCAACATCGATACGCGCGCCTATCGCAGCGGCAAACTCACCGTCGCCCGCTTGTGGCAAGGCCGAGTGCATCTGTTTTCGACCTGACTTCCGTTTCCTCAGCCGGTGGGGTCGTCTCAGACGACCCCTTCCTCGACCGGTTCTGTCTTCGCTGGTTCTACAGTGGCCGGCCGGTTACGGCGCCAGCCGCGTAGCACGACGTAGAAGACCGGCGTCAGGAACAGGCCGAAGATCGTCACGCCGAGCATGCCCGAGAAGACGGCGGTGCCAAGCGACTGGCGCATTTCGGCGCCGGGGCCGGTGGCGATGGCAAGCGGCAGAACACCGAAGATGAAGGCGAATGCCGTCATCAGGATCGGGCGCAGGCGAAGATGGCTGGCCTCGATGGCCGCCTCCACCGGTGACTTGCCCTCGTCTTCCGCCTGCCTGGCGAACTCGACGATCAGAATGGCGTTCTTGGCCGCAAGGCCGATCAGGACGATCAGGCCGATCTGGGTCAGGACGTTGTTGTCCATTCCCCTCAGCGAGACCCCGATCAGCGCCGCAAGCACCGCAAGCGGGACGATGAGAATGATCGCGAGCGGCAGAACCCAGCTTTCATATTGTGCCGCCAGCGCCAGGAAGACGAAGACGACGGACAGGGCGAAGATGTAGATGGCGGTGTTGCCGGTGTGGGTTTCCTGATAGGCGAGTTCCGTCCATTCGAAGGTCGTCCCCTGCGGCAGGATCTTGGTCGCCAGCGCCTCCATCTTGGCGATGGCATCGCCCGTCGACGTGCCCGGCGTCGGATTGCCCTGAAGCGGCACCGAGACGTACATGTTGTAGCGCTGGACAAGCGCCGGGCCGCTGGCATCCTGGATGTCCATCAAGGTTCCAAGCGGAACCAACGCGCCGGTCGCCGAGCGGACCTTCAGGGCAAGGATGTCTTCCCGGTCCATGCGATATTGCCGGTCGGCCTGGGCGCGAACCTGGTAGACGCGGCCGAAAGCATTGAAATCGTTAACGTAAGCGACGCCGAGATTGATGGAAAGGGCGTTGAAGATATTGGGGATCGGCACATTCAGGAAGCGCGCCTTGTCGCGGTCGATCGCCAGGAAGTATTGCGGGCTGGCATCCGAAAATGTCGTAAAGACGCCGGTCAGCCCCTCGGTCGTTGCCGCCGCACCCATCATCTGCCGGGCGAGGCCGAGGACGCGCGTCATGTCGGCGTTTTCGAGATCGGAAATCTGCATCTTGAAGCCGCCGGAATTGCCGACGCCGCGCACGGATGGCGGTGGGATGGCGATGATGAAGGCTTCCTGGATGCTTTGCAGTTTGCCGTAAAGCTCGCCGATGATCTTGTTGGCGTTCTCTCCGCCTTCTTCACGTTCGGCAAAGGATTTGAACGGGACGAAGACGACGCCGGCATTTGAGGCATTGGTGAATGTCGCCCCGCTGAAGCCGGCAAATTGCACGGCATTGCCGACGCCGGGGACAGTGCGGGCGATATCGCCCACCTGTTTGACGACGGCGTCGGTACGCGCAAGCGAGGCTCCATCAGGCAGCTGTATGACGATGATGGCGTAACCCTGGTCCATGGTCGGGATAAAGCCCGCGGGAACTTTCGTGCCCATATACCAGGTTGCTCCGAGCAGGCAGACGAACGTGACCATCGCGGCTGTCAACCCAATCCAGCTGCTGACCAGATGCCGAACGGTCCATGAATAGCCGGAGCTCAGCCGATCGAATCCATGGTTGAAGCCGTTTGCCAGCCCTCTTCCCAGACGGGATGCGACATTCGTGCGCTTGGTTTTATGGTCATGAGTCTTCAGCAATATGCCTGCGAGGGCAGGCGAAAGCGTCAGGGAATTCAATGCGGAAATTGCGGTGGTGACAGCGATCGTGACCGCGAACTGTCGGTAGAACTGGCCGGAGATGCCTGGAATGAAGGCTGTCGGTACGAACACGGCGATCAGTACCAGGGAGATGGCGACGACGGCGGTTCCGACTTCGTCCATCGTGACATGGGACGCCTGCTTCGGCGTCATCCCGCGCGCCAGATTGCGCTCGACGTTTTCCACCACCACGATCGCGTCGTCGACGACGATACCGATTGCCAGCACGAGGCCGAATAGGGTGAGCATGTTGAGCGAAAAGCCGAACGCCAGCAGAACGGCGAAGGTGCCGATCAGCGATACCGGGATGGCAATGATCGGAATGATCGCGGTTCGCCAGGATTGCAGGAAAACGAGAACGACAATCGCCACCAGGATGGCCGCTTCGGCGATAGTTCGATAGACCTCGGTGATCGAATCCGAGATGAATTCGGTCGTGTCATAGACGATGCGATATTCCAGGCCTTGAGGAAAATTCTGCGAGAGGTCCTTCATGATGGTCTGGACCTGATGGGCGGTGTCCAGGGCGTTGGTTCCCGGCCGGGCGAAGATGCCGAGAGCAACCGCGGGATCGTTGTTGAGATAGCTGTTGGTGACGTAATCCTGTGCACCGAGCTCGATGCGGGCGACATCCTGCAATTGCACGAGCCGGCCCGATGTCGTCGATTTCACAATGACATATCGGAATTCGCGCACGTCGGAGAAGCGTCCGTCCGTTCGCACCGTATATTCGAACGCATTCTTGCCGGTGACGGGTGGGGCCCCGATCTTGCCGCCTGAAACCTGGACATTCTGATCTCTCAGCGCAGCGACGACGTCGTCGGATGTCATCCCGTAGGCGGAGAGCTTTTCCGGGTCCAGCCAGATTCGCATCGAATACTGGCGCTCGCCGAAGAGCTGCACGTCGCCGACGCCGTCAAGGCGAACGAGAACGTCGCGAATGCGGTTGCGGGCATAGTTCGAGACGTAAAGCTGGTCATAGCGATGCGACGGCGACAGCAGGTGCACCACCATCATCAGATCAGGCGAGCTTTTGTCGGTGGTGACGCCAAGCCGCTGGACTTCCTCGGGAAGACGGGGAAGGGCGATGGAAACGCGGTTCTGGACAAGCACCTGGACCTTGTCGAGATCGGTGCCGAGCTTGAAGGTGATCGTCAGCGACATGGCGCCGTCGGCGCTGGAGTAGGATGACATGTAAAGCATGTCTTCGACGCCGTTGATCTGTTGTTCAAGCGGCGTCGAAACGGTATCGGCGATCGTCTGCGGGTCGGCACCCGGATAAGAGGTGCGCACGACGATGGTCGGGGGTGCGATCTCGGGATACTGCGATACCGGCAATTGCGTATAGGCAATGCTGCCGACGACGAGAAAAAGGATCGAGATGACCGCCGCAAAGATCGGCCGGTCTACGAAAAAATGAGCAAATCTCATTGTCCGTTCTCCGCGCCGGCGGTTTCGGGCGCAGTGTCCTGCCGTTCCGGCGGCAGTTCGGTCATCTGAGGCGTGATCTTTGCACCCGGCCGGGCGCGCATCAGGCCGTTGACGATGATCGTCTCGGTGCCGTCGAGGCCCTCGCGTATGACGCGGTAGCCATAGAGCCGCGGTCCGGGCCTTACGGGCTTGGTCGACACCGTGCCGTCTTCGGCGACGACATAGACGACGCGCTCATTCTGGTCCGAGCCGATTGCCTCGTCGGGGACGAGAATGGCCTGGTAGGTGTTGGAGGCTTCGACCTGTATGCGACCGAAGAGGCCGGGCTGAAGGACGAGATCGGGGTTGGGGAAGCGGGCACGCAGACGAATGGTGCCGCTCTCATTGTCGACCCGGTTCTCGGCGAAATCGAGCTTTCCCTTGAATGGTTTGGCATTGGGATCCGAGATCGTGACGGATACATCCAGGCCGCCGCCACCCTGCTGAAGATCCTTGCCCAGTTTGCGCGCCGTGTCGGCGAAATTCAGCAGGCGGCGCTCATCGACGTCGAAATAGAAATCGATCGGGTCGAGCGAAACAATAGTCGTCAGCACAGTCTGATCGGTCTGCACCAGGTTGCCGGCCGAGATTAGCCGGCGGTCGATGCGGCCGCTGAGTGGCGCCTTAATCTCGGTATATTCCATGTCGAGAGACGCGCGATCGGCTGCGGCCTGTGCGCCGCGGACATTGGCCTCGGCCGAATCGAATTCGCGGCGGCGATCATCCAGCGTCTGCGCCGACTGGCTGCCGCTCGAAGCAAGAGATTGCGTGCGCTTATACTGCGCATCGGCAAAGACCAGGGTGGATTGCGCCGATTCGAGTGTCGCCTTTGCCTGATTGAGCGCGGTTACGAACGGCCGCTGATCGATGACGAAGAGCAGGTCGCCCTGCTTGACCAATGCGCCGTCCTGAAAATGGATTTCCTGCAGGTAACCACCGACGCGCGAACGAACGGAGACTTCGTCGACCGGCTCGAACCGGCCGATGAACTCGTCGCTATCGATGACATCGCGAACGACCGGCTTGGCGACGGTGACGGGTGGGGGCGGCGGGGCGCTCTGGGCCAGCGCGGGGAGGGGCATGAATGCGGCGATACAGCAAAGCACCACCATCTGTCGAAGCGCGTAAGTCATACCGGTCCTCCAATCTCGACGGCCGATTCACTGCCGCCAACCTCAAGATGAAGTGATGTTATTCATGTCTTGCTGCTTTGACCGAGGGTCTCTGCCCCCGTGATTTCCCCGGCGTTCAATCCCTTGGAAAAGGAAGGCCGGCACGCAATGCACATCAGAAAAATCGTAACCCTATGGAATTGGACTATAAACGGCAGCGGCGAAAAATTGCAAATGCCAATTGGTAACGATTCCGGAATCCATCAAAACGTCACAGAGGGCATCAGCTCTCGACGATCTCGTCTCTGCCGGGTTGCAGAGCGGCGAGTTCGGCCCAGTCGAGTTCCTGTTCCAGCATGTGAAAGACATCATCGTCAATCTCGTTGGCGCGGCGCATCGCTGCCAATCTTCGGCGTTTCGCGACGATGACGTTGCGGCGCTGCTTGTCGAGCCTGCTGACCTCGCGCGGGTGTTTTCCGTCAGCGGCGATTTGGCGCTCGGAGGTGTAGACGTCGCGCAGGATGCGGGTGGATTTGTCCTCGCCGCCGGCGAGTTCGGCAAGGGCCGCATCGATCAACGTGACGCGGGCTCTGGCGAGGTCGCGGTCCAGGGAGGTGTCCGGGTCGAATTTCAGGTAACGGATCAGTGGCCCGAGCGTCAGGCCCTGGACGATGAGCGTGCCGAGAACGACGGCGAGCGCGCTGAGCAGGATGATATCGCGATCGGGAAAATCGATCGGCAAAGCGAGCGCAGTTGCCAGCGTGACGAGGCCGCGCATGCCGCACCAGCCGGCAAGCAGGCTGGTGGCGAAGGTCGGAACGGCTTGTGTCGTGCGTCCGCGCGCGGCGAGAAAGTTGATGACGCGGTTATAGAAGAGCACCCAGGCCAGGCGGACGACGATGACGGTGACGAAGACCATGGCGGCGAAGGTGATCGCGAAATTCAGGCGGCCGGGATCGAGGTCGAGGACGATCTGGCGGGCCTGCAGGCCCATCAGCAGGAAAGCGAGGACGTTGAGCAGAAAGACCGCGGCTTCCCAGACCGAATAGGAATGAATGCGGTGGCGAGCCGTCTGCCGCTCGGGCATGTAACGGGCGATCACCATCGCATAGACGACGATCGCCAGAATTGCCGAAAGATGCAGCCGCTCGGCGATGATCCACGTGCCGAAAGTGGCGACGAATTCGAGCAAAGTGCCGCCGAGCGTGCCGGCGAGCCTCAGGCCGACGACCATGTAGAGACGGCCCAGGAGATAACCGAGGATGAGGCCGCCAGGCACGGCGAGCGCCAGCTCCGCCAGGGCGCCGGCGAAGAAGGTGGGGCTTGCGGCGGCTGCCACCGCGGCGCTGAAGATCAGCAGCGCGACGGCGTCGTTCAGGAGGCTTTCACCCTTCAGGATCACATAGGTCTGGCGCGGCAGGGTGAAGCGGTCGAGCATGGCGGTGGCGGCCGCCGCATCCGGCGGCGCGACGATGGCGCCGAGTGCGACGGCTGCGGCAAGCGGCAGGCCGGCCATCGTCACGCTGACGGTAGCGACGGCTGCGGCCGTCACGATCACGGCGATGGCGGCGAGCGAGAACAGCGGCAGCCAGTTGCGTCTCAATGTCCTCGGCGGCAAATCGTAGGCGGCGTCGAAGAGCACGGGCGCGATCAGCAGCGCCAGCGCAAGTTCGGGATCGATCGCGACTTCGGGCGCCCAGGGCACGGCCGCAACGATGACGCCAGCGATCGCCAGCATTGTCGGATAGGGAATCCGGAACTTCCTGGAGAATTGCAGAAAGACGATCGCCACCAGCAGCAGCGTCAGCATGCTTTCGAAGAACGCCATCGAGCTCCCCAATGCGCGCCTCCGGCGGAGGCTGTTCCTGCCACAGAATTAGGGCGGAGCTGGGCTGCGGCTACCGACTGGTGCTCGTAAACGGCGAAAGGAGAAACTGCGGATATGCTTGACCCGGTCTGCGGCATTTTAGCCGCCATTGCTGAAACCGCCGTCCATGCCCTTGTGCAGTGCACATGCTCAATATATCTACCAATATTATAAGGGTGCTTATAAATAACGGTCACAGGTTTTCATGAACGCCACTCCGACCCTCGGTTTCCTTCTCCACGACGTCGCACGGCTGCTGCGCAAGCGGTTCGAGCAGCGCGCGAAGTGCCTTGGGCTGACCCGGTCGCAATGGCAGACGCTTGCCTATCTCTCGAATAACGAAGGTATCCATCAGGGTGGCCTTGCCGAAATCCTCGAAGTCGAGCCGATCACGCTGGTGCGCATTCTCGACAAGCTCGCCGAGCGCGGGCTGATCGAGCGCCGCCAGCACCCGACCGACCGGCGTATCTGGATGCTTTATATGCGCGACGAAGCGCACCCGCTGCTTGCCGAAATGCGCGAGCTCGGCGACACCACCCGCGCGGAAGCGCTGCAAGGTGTTCCGGCCGAGCAGCGCGAGCAGCTTTTCCACATCCTATCCGTAATGAAGACGAACCTGGTTCAGGCATGCCGGAGCCCGGTTGACGAGAATGAGACGAACGATGGCTGATCAATCTCCCCTCCGCGTCGTTGCCGACGCCAATGCCAAGACCGAGACCCCTGTCGAAGAAAACGAAGCGAAACAGCAGGAAACGGTAGCCGAAGCGCCTTCATCCAATTCAGCGCCGGCTGCCGCCGTGGCTGCGCCTGGCGGCAACAAGGTCCGCCGCCGGCGCAGTCTCACGCGGCCGATCCTGTTTGCCCTGCTGCCGGTGGCGCTCGTCGTCGGCGGTTATTATTACGTCAATGGCGGCCAGGTGATGTCGACCGACAATGCTTATATCCAGGCCGACATGGTAGGGCTCACCACCGATGTTTCGGGCATCGTCGACCAGATCAACGTGCATGAGAACGAGGCGGTCAAGGCGGGGCAGGTGCTGTTCAGCCTGCGGTCGGATTCTTTCAAGATCGCGCTTGACGGCGCCAAGGCGCAGCTCGGCGCGCAGCGCAACCAGATCATGAATCTCAAGGCCAGCTATCAGCAGTCGCTTGCCGAGATCACCCAGGCGCAAGCCGATCTGCCCTATTATCAGGATCAGTTTGACCGGCAGCAGAACCTCGTCAACAACGGCAGCGCGACGCAGTCGGCCTATGACGAAGCCAAGCACAATCTGGAAGCCGCGCAGCAGAAGGTTGCCGTCGCCAAGGCGGAAGCCGCAACGACGCTCGCCCAGCTCGGCGGCAATGCCGACCAGCCGATCGAGGAAAACCCGCTCTACCTGCAGGCCAAGTCGCAGGTCGACAATGCTCAGCGCGAACTCGACCACAGCGTCGTCAAGGCGCCGTTCGACGGCATCGTCACCAATGTCAACGCGCTGCAGGTGGGCTCCTACCTGCAGGCTTCGCAGCAGGCCTTCTCGCTTGTTGCCACCAACCGTCTCTGGATCGCCGCCAGTCCGAAGGAAACCGAGCTTACCTACGTCAAGCCCGGCCAGACGGCCGAGATCTATGTCGACACCTATCCCGGCGTGACATGGAAGGGCAAGATCGAGAGCATCAGCCCGGCCTCCGGTTCCAGCTTCTCGCTGCTGCCGGCGCAGAACACCACGGGCAACTGGGTGAAGGTCGTGCAGCGCATTCCGATGCGCGTCAGCATCGAGGACGCCGACGGCAAGCCGCCGCTGCGCGTCGGCATGAGCACGGTGGTCGATGTCGAGACCGGTCATGCCCGCGGCCTGCCTGATTTCGTCAACAAGCTTCTGGGCCGGCCTCAGGGCAAGGATCATGAGTAACGCTCCCGCTTCTCTGGCGACGCCGATCGCCAATCGCGGTGCGATCACGGCCTGCGTCATTCTCGCCGTTATCATGCAGGCGCTGGACACGACGATCGCCAACGTGGCGCTGCCCTATATCCAGGGCAGCGTGTCGGCCTCTGCCGACCAGATCAACTGGGTGCTGACCTCCTATATCGTCGCGGCGGCAATCATGACGCCGCCGTCGGGCTTTCTCGCCGCCAAGTTCGGCCGCAAACGCGTGCTGCTCGTCGCCATTGCCGGCTTCGTGGCGGCCTCCATTCTCTGCGGCCTGGCGCAATCGCTGAACCAGATCGTCGCCTTCCGTCTGCTGCAAGGCCTGTTCGGGGCATCGCTGGTGCCGCTTTCCCAGGGCATCCTGCTGGATATCTATACGGTCGAGGAGCGCGGCTCGGCCATGGCCCTTTTCGGCGTCTCGGTCATGGTCGGGCCGGTGCTTGGGCCTGTCATCGGCGGCTGGCTGACCGACAATATCAGCTGGCGCTGGGTGTTCTATATCAACGTGCCGATCGGCGCGCTGGCCTTCATGGGCATCGTCGTCTTCGTCACCGAGACCAAGAGGGATCTGCTGGCCAAACTGGACTGGTTCGGTTTCGGGATGATGAGCCTCGGCATCGCCGCGCTGCAGCTGTTCCTCGACCGCGGCGAGCAGCTCGACTGGTTCTCTTCCGGTGAGATCATGCTCGAGGGGTTGATCTGCGCCTCAGCCTTCTATCTGCTGATCGTGCATACGCTGACGGCCGAGAAATCCTTCGTGAACCCGAAGCTGTTCCTCGACCAGAACTTCTCGATCAGCATGATCTTCATCTTCGTGGTCGGCATTACCTATCTCGCCTCACTGGCGCTGATGACGCCCTATCTGCAGACGCTGATGGGCTATCCCGTCATCACAGCGGGCATCGTCATGGGGCCGCGTGGGCTCGGCACCATGCTCTGCATGTTCATCGTCGGGCGGCTGGTCGGCAAGGTCGATACGCGCGCGCTGCTGGCGCTCGGCTTGGGGCTCACTGCATGGGCGATGTACGACATGACCGGCTGGACACCCGACGTCTCGCAATGGACGATCGTCTCGGTCGGCTTCATCCAGGGCGCCGGCCTCGGCTTTCTGTTCGTGCCGCTGACGACGATCGCCTTTTCCACGCTGCCCGCCCATATGCGCGGCGACGGCACCGGTCTCTACAACCTGTCGCGAAACATCGGCTCGGCGGTCGGCATCTCGATCGTCTCGGCGCTGATCGTCGAGAACACGCAGAGCAATCATGAATCGATCGCGGCCTATGTGACGCCGTTCAACCACGCCTTCAATGCGGTGGCTGCGCAGGGGCTCAGCCCGGTGACAGCGGCCGGCCGCGCCTCGCTCAACGAGATCATCACGCTGCAAGCGACGATCATCGCCTATATGGACGATTTCAAGCTGCTGATGCTGATGTCGCTTGCGGTCATTCCGCTGGTGCTGCTGCTGCGCAAGCCGAAGGCAGCACCCGCCGTCGACCACAGCGCCGTCATGGAATGATCAGCGGAACGGCTTGCTGAGATACCGAGATCCCTGAATGCCGAAGCGCCATGGTGCTTCGGCATTTTTCGTGATTCCGATGCGTTTTCCCGAAACGATCGGCACTGGGGCCGACGGCGTGATCGCATAGGGCGGGTGATCGAGCAGCCGGTCATTGATCGCGATATCGATGCCGAGCGCCTGGCAGAGCTTGCCGGGACCGCTGCAGAGCGACGTCAGCATATCGGTGCCGCGCCGTTCGATCATCGCAGAAATTCCCGTTTCCGGTTCCAGGGCGCGGATGAGTGCAGCCGAGCCCGGATGGCAGACGAAATTCAGGCACCAGTACATGCCGTAGATGCGGTAAATATAGACATTGCCCGGTTTGCCGTACATGGCGACGTTGCGCTTGGTCGGGCCGCGGAAGCTGTGCGAGGCCTCGTCGTCGGGGAAATAGGCTTCGGTCTCGGTGATGCGTCCGCCGACGCCGTCCACGGTCAGATGGCAGCCGAGCAGGTCGCGTGAGACGACGATCGCATCGCGCTCAAAAAACGTCCTGAGGCTTTCGCCGGTGAGCGTGCCGGTGCCGATCGCACCTGATATCGTTCCACCATCGGTCATGGCCGACGCAGATAACATTCAGCGCGCTCGCCGTCATCCCGAAACCGCTTCATGTTTTTCGGCCACGGACATCAGCGGCCGGCATTCGGATCGCGCATCGGGATGGAGGGTGATGTGACCGAGACCGGGTCGCTCGCCGGGAAGGAATCTTCCAGCCCCTCCTCCAACTCTTCTTCGAGCAAAGCGGGATCCTTGCGGCGCGCGCCGTCGCTATGGGCAGGTTCGATTGCGGCGGCAAGCAGGGCTTTGGCCCGCAAGACGGCATTTTCCGAGGTCAACTCAGGCGTGCTCCGCAGCGTCACGGCAATGCTATCTTCGCCTTCGCCGCCGAATTCGACGACGAAGCCGTCTTCCGTCTGGTAGACGGTGATATCACTGAGTGCCATGACCGTTCTCCGAGGGCGCTCACATTAGCAATATAGTGAGATGCATTTTAGTGAAGCGCGTTTTCGGAATTTTGTCGAGCGAAGACCTTCACCAGCCAGTCGATGAAGACGCGCACGCGGGGCGAAAGCTGGCGGTTGCGGGGGTAGAGCAGGGAAACCGGTGTCGGGGTCAGCGGAAAATCCTGCAGTATCTGGACCAGCGTTCCCGCGGCAAGGTCTTCTTCGGCGTGATAGCGCGGGATCTGGATCATGCCGAGGCCCATCCTCGCCGCTGAAATATAGCTTTCGGCGGCGTTGACGGCGACGGTGGCGGGAATGGTGATGTCACGCACCGTGCCGCGGACGGTGAATTCGAGCGGCAGCAGGCTGCCGGTTCCGCTGGAGTGGAAGCCGACCATGCGATGGCCGGCAAGCCGGTCGGGATGCTGCGGCAGGCCGTGGCGGGCAATGTAGGCAGGTGAGGCGAGCGTCACCTCATCGAGCATGGCGACGTGCCGGGCGACCATGTCGCTATCTCCAGGCGTGCCGACGCGCAGCACGCAATCAATGCCTTCACGCACGAGATCGACCAGCCGATCGCCCTCGCTCATGTAGAATTCGATCTCCGGATAGGTCTCCAGGAAGGACGGCAGGCTCGGCAGCACGAAATGGCGGGCGAGCGTGCCGTGCACGTCGACGCGCAGCATGCCCTTCGGCTTGGCGCCTGCAAAGGCGCCTTCGGCTTCCTCAATATCGGCAAGGATCGACAGGCAGCGCTGGTAATAGGCCTCGCCGTCAAGCGTCGGGCTGACATGGCGTGTTGTGCGCTGGAGCAGGCGCACGCCGAGGCGGGCTTCCAGCCCCTTGACCGCATCGGTGACGGTCGAGCGCGGCAGACCGGTGTCTTCGGCGGCAAGCGTGAAGCTGCGGCGTTCCACGACACGGCAAAACACGCGCATGGCGTCAAATCTGTCCATCTGTTTGTTCGTCATTCCCGGATAGTGATGCGGGACAATGCCCGATTATCCGCAAAGGGAAAAGGCGCATCTTCTGCTCATCGAAAATGCGCTGCGGCGCAGAATGAAGGAGAAGGACAATGGCTTCCAACGAAAACAAGGTCGCATTGGTGACCGGCTCGTCCCGCGGCATCGGCGCAGCGGTCGCCGAGCGTCTCGCCAAGGACGGTTTCACCGTCGTCATCAATTATTCCGGCAATGCCGCTCCGGCCGAGGAACTGGCAAAGAAGATCGAGCAGGCCGGCGGCAAGGCGCTGACGGCGAAAGCCGATGTCAGCGACACCGAAGCCGTCCGCCGCATGTTCGATGCCGCGGAAACCGCTTTCGGCGGCGTCGATGTGCTCGTCAACAATGCCGGCATCATGATGCTCTCTGCGCTTGCCGAGGCCGATGACGCCAATTTCGATCGCCAGATCGGCGTCAATCTGAAGGGCACCTTCAATACGTTGCGCGAGGCAGCCAAGCGTCTGCGCAACGGCGGCCGGGTCGTCAACTTCTCGACATCCGTCGTCGGCCTGAAGCTCGAAACCTACGGCGTCTATGCCGCTACCAAGGCTGCCGTGGAAACGCTGACGGCGATCATGGCCAAGGAGATGCGTGGCCGCAACATCACAGTCAACGCCGTCGCGCCCGGTCCTGTCGCTACCGAGCTTTTCCTCAACGGCAAGTCGGACGAACTCATCGCCCGCACGGCGAAAATGAACCCGCTGGAGCGCCTCGGCACACCGGAAGATATCGCTTCTGCGGTTGCCTTCCTCGCCGGCCCGGCCGGCGGCTGGATCAACGGTCAGACGCTGCGCGCCAATGGCGGCGTGATCTGACGAGACCGGCGGCTTCCGGCCGCCGCTCATCCGAATTTTAATTCCTCAATCAGCCAACCGAATCCAGAAGGAATAGGATCATGAGCAAGCAAGTCATCGTCATCACCGGCGCTTCCAGCGGTTTCGGCGCTCTCACCGCCCGCGCGCTCGCCAAGGCCGGCCACACCGTCTATGCCGGCATGCGTGCCACCGAAGGCCGCAACGCTCCCGCCGTCGCCGATGCGTCGGTTGTATCAGGCATCGCCAAGATCATCGTCGAGGCAGGCCGCCTCCATGTCATCATTCACAATGCCGGCCATATGTCCTTCGGCCCGGCCGAAGCCTTCACGCCGGAACAGTTCGCCGAACTCTTCGACATCAACGTGCTCTCCAGCCAGCGCGTCAACCGCGCGGCACTCCCCTATCTGCGCAAACAGGGCAAGCGCCTGGTGGTCTGGGTATCGTCGTCGAGCAGCCGCGGCGGCACGCCTCCCTACCTCTCGCCCTATTTCGCCGCCAAGGCGGCGATGGATTCACTTGCCGTCTCCTATGCCGGCGAGCTTACCCGCTGGGGCATCGAGACCTCGATCATCGTGCCCGGCGCCTTCACCAAGGGTACCAATTTCGCCCATTCCGGCTCACCCGCCGATACGGCCCGCGCCGCCGAATACAATGAAGGGCCCTACAAGGGCGTGCCGGAACAGGCGCTGCAGGGCCTGGCAGCGCTCGAACCTGCCGACGCCGATGCCGGCGCGGTTGCCGCTGCCATCGTCGATGTCGTCGGCAAGCCGTTTGGCACCAGGCCGTTCCGCGTCCATATCGATCCGTCCGAGGATGGCGCGGAGATCGTCAACGGCGTTGCCGACCGTGTCCGGGCGGAATTGTTCCGCAGCATCGGTCTCGAGGACCTGCTGAAGCCGGCGGTCGGGAATTGAAACCCGGTCCGCCACCGCGCGCGGGAACAACCGAGCGGGGAACCATGGCCAAGCCATCATCGCAATTATGTGAACGTGATTGCGGAATTTTTCGTTACAATCCTATGGGGAGTGCGTATATCTGCTTTATCGCGAGGGAGTGGAATTCCCTGCCGCTCTCTTTGCGAACCTCCAGAGCCTGCCGCGCCCTTGCTACGGTGCGACAGGCTTGATGTTCAAAGTTATAGATTGCGGCCCGTCGAAGGTTTCCCCTGCCTTCCCGGGCCGTAGTTGTTCTGGCGCTCAACCGTCGTTCAGTTTCGCCTCTATCAGAAGCTTCACCAGCCAGTCGACGAAGACGCGCACCTTGTTGCTGAGGTGGCGGTTCGGCGGATAGACGACGTAGAGCGGTAGCGGATCGCGGCGCCAATCCGGCAGCACACGAATGAGTTCGCCCCTTGCCATCGGCTCGCGCGCCATGAAGATCGGCACCTGCGCGATGCCGAGGCCGGTCAGCGCCGCCGTTAGATAGGTGCGGCTATCGTTGACCGAGGCGATGTAACGCGGGCTGGTCTCGATCACCTCGTTGTGCCGGCGAAATTCGAAGGGCAGCGTCCGGTTGTTCTGGGCGCGAAAATAGTTGACGGTGTAATGATCGGCCTCCAGATCCTCGGGCCGCTCGGGCATGCCGAATTTCTGGATGTAGTCCGGCGCAGCGCAGGTGATCATCTCGACTTCGGAGACGCGCCGCGCAATCAGCGACTGGTCGGCCGGCGTGCCGGCCCGCAGCGCGCAATCGACATTTTCTGCAAGATAATCGACCGTGCGGTCGCCGACACCGAGATCGATACGGATATCGGGGTAACGCTGATAGAAATCGCAAAGTGCCGGAACGACGATCCAATCGGCGAAAGCGCCGGCCATCTCGACACGCAGCCGTCCGCTCGGCAAGCTCTGCGAATTGGAGAGGCTGCCATCGAGCTCCTCCAGTTCCGAAATGATCTGGGCGGCGCGTTCGTAATAAAGCGCGCCGTCCGTGGTCACCATGACCCGGCGCGTGGTCCGATTCAAAAGCTTGGTGCGCAGATGCGCTTCCAGGCCCTGGATGAGATTGGTCACCGTCGCCTTGGGCATGGCGAGCATGTCGGCGGCGCGGGTGAAATTGCCCGTCTCCACGACGCGGATGAAGACGCGCATTGCCGAGAGCTGGTCCATCGGTTTCAAGTCCGCAGTTTGCGTTGCACCATTGTTCGAGATCTGGAACAGTGTTATCGCGATATAGCTTCTTATTCCTTGATTGGAATAACAATATCTTTTTTATTCAAAATGCAAGCGGCAGCCGTTGTCTGCTTGTGACTGACGCAAAAGAGACCGGAACCATGTCGGTGGAATGGAAAGATATGATGCTGGATAAGGTGGCCATCGGCCCTGTTTCCGCACGTATCTACATGGGCGCCGATTATGGCAAGGGCCCGCCGATCGTGCTTTACCTGCACGGCGGGGCTTTTCTCGACAGCGACAAGGCGGCCGACCGGCCGGTGGCAATGAGCCTCGCCAAAGCCGGCGCCATCGTCGTCGACGCTGACTACAGCACGCTGTCCGGCAACATATTTCCGAAGGCGCTGGAAGTTTCCTTCTCAGTTTTTACCTACCTCGCCAACAAACGCGCCGGTCTTGGCGACCGAAAGTCGTTGCTCTTCGTCGCCGGCGAAGAGGCCGGCGGCAATGTCGCTGCCGGCGTCGCACTGAAGGCACGCGACCAGATGCCGGACGCGCTCGACGGTCAGGTCCTGATTTCGCCGCTGCTCGATCCCTTCATGGGCACGTCCTCGATCCGCAAGGCGGAAGCCATCGGCATGCGCCAGCGCTGGACGGAGGGCTGGAGCCACTATCTGAGCGGCGGCGGTTGCCACCCCTATGCGGCGCCTTGCCTCTGTTCGCGTATTTCAGGCGTCGCGCCGGCGCTGATATTTACCGCGGAGGATGATCCTCTGCACGACGAAACGATTGGTTACGGTGTCCGCCTGAAACAGGCCGGCGTCGGTGTGCGCCAGCATGTCCTTCCCGCCGGGACGGGCTGGCCCTCGATTTATGGTGGGAAATCCGACGGAGCGCCCGACTGGCAGGAAAACGTCAGCCGCCATTTCGGAAGCTTCCTTCGGGAGGTAAGCGTCCAACCGCAATTGCATTGAAGAAGACCTGATATTTCGGCGGCTTAGAGCCGCAAGGAGAGTACTGATGACGTCCAGAAGTAAGCGCTGGGCCCTGATGGGCGCCGGCATAGCCGTTATTGCGTCGATTTCCGGCGCTGCGTTGTTTTTCGAATTGCCGATGAGCACGACCGCCACGGCCGCTTCCGCCCCCGCGCAGGCTCCTGCTGTGCCGGTGACGGTTGCCGTCGTCGCGGCGCGCGACGTGACGGCCTGGGAAAGTTTCTCCGGCCGTCTCGAAGCGGTCGACCGGGTGCAGGTGCGTTCCCGCGTCGCCGGCGCCATCCTTTCGGTGGCCTTCCGCGAAGGGGCGCTGGTCAAGCAGGGCGACCTGCTCTTCACCATCGATCCGGCTCCCTACCAGGCGAGCGTGGCGCAGGCGCAGGGCCAGGTCGCTTCGGCTGAAGCCAAAGTCAGCTTGGCGCAGACCGAACTCGATCGCGGCCGCAGGCTTTCCGACAACCGCACCATCTCCCAGAGCGATCTCGATCAGCGCCAGAGCGCGCTGGCCGAGGCTCAGGCGGGGCTGCGTTCGGCGCAGGCCGCACTGCAGTCGGCTCAGCTCGATCTCGATTACACTGAGGTGCGGGCTCCGGTTTCCGGCCGCATCGGCAAGATCGAGGTGACTGCCGGTAACCTTGTTGCGGCCGGGTCGGCCTCGCCGGCGCTGACGACGCTCGTTTCGGTCGATCCGATCTATGCGAGCTTCAATGCCAGCGAAGAGATGGTGACGCGGGCGCTTGCCCAGCTTCCGCAGACGGACAGCGCCCTGCCTCCCGTCGAGCAGATCCCTGTCGAGGTCGGCACGCTGACCGACAGCGGCACGCCGATCAAGGGCAAGCTGCAACTGATCGACAACGAGGTCGATGCATCAAGCGGCACGATCGGCGTTCGCGCCGTCTTCGATAATCCGGGCGGGCGTCTCATCTCCGGCCAGTTCGTGCGGGTGCGCATGGGCCAGCCGAAGGCCGAGAACAAGATCGTCATCAGTGACCGCGCCGTCGGCACGGATCAGGACAAGAAGTTCGTCTTCGTCGTCGATGGCGAGAACAAGGTCGCCTATCGGCAGGTTCAGCTCGGCACAGTGGCTGACGGTCAGCGGGTGGTCGATGGCGGCCTGAACGTCGGCGAGAAGATCGTCGTCAACGGTCTGCAGCGCATCCGTCCAGGCGCAGTCGTCGTGCCTCAGATGGAAGAAAAGGTCGCGACCGCGCAGTAAAGACTTTCGCCTTCCCCCGAGGGGGAGGGCCAATACTTGAAATGATATGACCCGCCGGCGGCTGCCAAACCGCCGGAGAGGGACTTTGCATCCATGTTCACCCCGGAGAGGGCTTTGATATGAACATCTCCAGATTCTTTGTCGACCGCCCGGTCTTTGCCGGCGTTCTTTCGGTCCTCATCCTGGTTGCCGGCCTGATCGGCCTGCGCGCGCTGCCGATTTCCGAATATCCGGAGGTCGTGCCGCCGTCGATCGTCGTGCGCGCTACCTATCCCGGCGCCAACCCAAGCGTCATCGCCGAAACGGTGGCGACGCCGCTCGAAGAGCAGATCAACGGCGTCGAAGGCATGCTCTATATGGCCAGCCAGGCGACATCGGACGGCGTGCTCAACGTCACCGTTACCTTCAAGCTCGGCACCGACCCCGACAAGGCGCAGCAGCTCGTGCAGAACCGCGTTTCACAGGCCGAACCGCGCCTGCCGGCGGAAGTCCGTTCGCTCGGCATCACGACAGTCAAGAGCTCGCCCAACTTCATCATGGTCGTCAATCTCGTCTCCGACGGGAACAATCACGACATCACCTATCTTCGCAATTATGCGACCCTGAACGTCAAGGATCGGCTCGCCCGCATCGCAGGCGTCGGTCAGGTGCAGGTCTTCGGCGCCGGCGACTATTCCATGCGTGTCTGGATCGACCCGCAGAAGGCCGCCGAGCACAATCTTGCCGCCAGCGACATCAGCAGTGCGATCAGTTCCCAGAACATCCAGGCCGCCGCCGGTATCATCGGCGCATCGCCGAGCCAGCCCGGTGTGGACCTGCAGCTCAACGTCAATGCCCAGGGCCGCCTGCGCACGCCCGAAGAGTTCGGCAACATCATCGTCAAGACGGGCGCCAATGGCGAGATCACCCGCCTTCGCGATGTCGCCCGCATCGAGCTCGGTGCTGCGGACTACACGCTGCGTTCGCTGCTCGACGGCAAGCCGGCCGTCGCCGTCGCCGTTCTTCAGGCGCCGGGTTCGAACGCGATCGAGATCGCGGACAATGTCAACGCGACCATGGATCAGCTGCAGCTCGCCATGCCTGAGGGCGTCAAATACGAGATCGTCTACGATACGACGAAATTCGTGCGGGCCTCGATCGAGAAGGTCATCGACACGCTGCTCGAAGCCATCGCGCTCGTCGTCCTCGTCGTCATCCTGTTCCTGCAGACGTGGCGCGCCTCGATCATCCCGCTGATCGCCGTTCCTGTCTCGATCATCGGCACTTTCGCGGTGATGTATGTCTTCGGCTTCTCGATCAACGCGCTCAGTCTGTTCGGACTGGTGCTTGCGATCGGTATCGTCGTCGACGACGCGATCGTGGTGGTCGAAAACGTCGAGCGCAATATCGAGGAAGGCCTGTCGCCGCGGGCTGCCACCTACAAGGCTATGAAGGAAGTCTCCGGTCCGATCGTCGCGATTGCGCTGGTGCTCGTTGCGGTCTTCGTGCCGCTCGCCTTCATCTCCGGCCTGTCGGGTCAGTTCTACCGCCAGTTCGCGCTGACTATCGCGATTTCGACCGTCATCTCGGCCTTCAACTCGCTCACGCTGTCTCCGGCGCTGGCAGCCCTTCTCCTGAAGAGCCATGATCAGCCGAAGGATTGGCTGACGCGGTTCATGGACGCTATCTTCGGTTGGTTTTTCCGGGGCTTCAACCGTGTCTTCGGCGCGGGCTCGAATGCCTACGGCAAGGGCGTCGGCGGGCTGTTGTCGCGCAAGAGCATCGTCATGGTGATCTATCTGGCGCTGGTCGGTGCGACCTACAGCCTGTTCAGCACGGTCCCCGGCGGCTTCGTGCCGTCGCAGGACAAGCAGTATCTGATTGGCTTTGCCCAGTTGCCGGATGCCGCAAGCCTCGACCGCACGGAAGACGTCATCAAGCGCATGACCGACATCGCGCTGGCGCAGCCGGGCGTTGCCAATGCGATTGCTTTCCCGGGCCTGTCGATCAACGGCTTCACCAACTCCTCGAATGCCGGCATCGTCTTCGTGACACTGAAGGACTTCGAAGAGCGCAAGACGCCTGATCTCTCGGGCGGCGCAATCGCCATGGCGCTGAACCAGAAGTTCGGCGTCATCCAGGATGCCTTCATCGCCATGTTCCCGCCACCGCCGGTCAATGGTCTCGGCACGACGGGCGGTTTCAAGCTACAGATCGAGGATCGTGCTGGCCTCGGCAACCAGGCGCTCGACGAGGCGACCAAGGCCGTGCTTGCAAAAGCCTATCAGGCGCCTGAGCTCGCCGGACTGTTCTCCAGCTTCCAGATCAACGTGCCGCAGCTCTATGCCGATCTCGACCGTGCCAAGGCCGAGCAGCTCGGGGTTTCCGTCACCGACGTCTTCCAGACGCTGCAGATCTACCTCGGTTCGCTCTATGTGAACGACTTCAACGCCTTCGGCCGCACCTACAGCGTCCGTGTGCAGGCCGATGCGAAATTCCGTGCCCAGCCGGAAGATATCGGCCAGTTGAAGGTCCGGTCGGCATCGGGTGAGATGATCCCGCTTTCGGCCCTCTTGAAGGTGGAACCGAGCACCGGTCCGGAACGCGCGAACCGCTACAACGGCTTCCTTGCCGCCGATATCAACGGCGGTCCGGCACCGGGCTTCTCGTCGGGTCAGGCGCAGGCGGCAATCGAGAAGATCCTTCACGAGACCCTGCCTGCGGGCATCGACTTCGAATGGACGGATCTGACCTATCAGCAGATCCTGGCCGGCAATTCGAGCATCGTCGTCTTCCCCCTGGCACTGTTGCTCGTCTTCCTCGTATTGGCCGCCCAGTATGAAAGCCTGACGCTGCCGCTTGCGATCATCATGATCGTGCCGATGGGCGTGCTGGCCGCGCTGACCGGCGTTTGGCTCACCGGTGGAGACAACAACATCTTCACCCAGATCGGTCTTGTGGTGCTTGTTGGTCTATCGGCGAAGAACGCCATCCTTATCGTGGAATTCGCCCGCGAACTGGAGTTCGAGGGAAGAACACCGCGGGAGGCCGCGATCGAGGCCAGCCGCCTTCGCCTTCGCCCGATCCTCATGACCTCCCTTGCCTTCATCATGGGTGTCGTGCCGCTCGTCGTCTCCACCGGCGCCGGCGCGGAAATGCGTGCGGCCATGGGTGTCGCGGTCTTCTCGGGCATGATCGGCGTGACCTTCTTCGGCATCTTCATGACGCCGGTGTTCTATGTGCTGCTGCGGCGGCTGACGGGCAACCGTCCGCTCATCCAGCACAAGCCGGACGAACACAAGGAAGAAGAGGCGGAGGTCATCCGGCTCGCGGCGGAATAAACGGAATTCAACCTTCCTTTGTCGGGTAAATCGGGCGGGAACTTCGGTTCTCGCCCGTATCGTTTTCAGGGCATGAGGCGAAGTGTGCGCGGCCTTCGGACAACCCGCCAGGGCATGTGACAAAAATGCGTTACGTCCGTCAAAACGGTTTGCAACGATGGGCGAGGGGACTATCAAAGACGGACAACAGTTGGGAGGACTGAATGACGAATTCGAGAGACGGCCATGACGGCAGGCGGATCGCCTTTCTCGGTACCGGCCTGATGGGCGCGCCGATGGCTCGCCGGCTGCTTGGCGCGGGCTTTGCCGTCACCGTCTGGAATCGCGACCCCGGCAAGGCCGAGCCGCTTGCAGGAGACGGCGCAATCTGCGCGAAAACACCGGCGGATGCCGTTTCCGGCGCAGACGTCGTCATCACCATGCTCACCAACGCCGAGGCGGTGAAGGACGTCTTGTTCGACCGCGGAGCGGCCGATGCGACGACGTCTGGCACAACCGTCATCGACATGAGTTCGATCGCCCCGCATTTCGCCCGCGACCATTCGGCGAGGCTTGCCGAATGCGGCGTCGATCACGTCGATGCGCCGGTATCAGGCGGCGTCGTCGGGGCGGAAGCGGGTACGCTTGCGATCATGGCGGGCGGTGACAGGGGAGTGATCGACGGGCTTGCAGATGTCTTTGCGCCGATGGGGCGTGTGACCCGCGTCGGTCCAAGCGGGGCGGGCCAGCTTGCCAAACTTGCCAACCAGCAGATCGTCGCGGTGACGATCGGCGCCGTCGCCGAAGCGATGATGCTGATCGAAGCGGGCGGCGGCTCGCAGGCGGCCTTTCGGGACGCCATTCGCGGCGGCTTTGCCGAGAGCCGTATCCTTGAGCTGCACGGCAAGCGCATGGTCGAGCGGCAGTTTACGCCAGGCGGTTCGTCCAGCAACCAGCTGAAGGATCTGAACGCCGCCCTGGAGACGGCCAAGATCCTGTCGTTGACGCTGCCGCTGACTGCGGCGGTACATGCCGAATTCAGCGAATTCGTCGCCAATGGCAATGGCGAAAAGGATCACAGCGGCCTGCTCCTCCATCTTGAAGAGAAGAATGCTCGGCCGGGAGGAAAGACGTGACGGACAGCAATTCGCCGAAGCGGCGCCTACGTTCGCAGGATTGGTTCGACAATCCCGATCATATCGACATGGCAGCGCTCTATCTTGAGCGCTTCATGAATTACGGCATCACGCCGGAAGAGCTGCGCTCCGGCAAGCCGATCATCGGGATTGCCCAGAGCGGCAGTGATCTTACGCCCTGCAACAGGGTGCATATTGAGCTTGCCAAACGCGTGCGCGACGGCATTCGCGATGCCGGCGGCATTCCGATCGAGTTTCCGACGCATCCGATCTTTGAGAATTGCAAGCGCCCGACAGCCGCTCTCGACCGCAATCTCGCCTATCTCGGCCTCGTCGAAATCCTCTACGGCTATCCGCTCGACGGTGTCGTGCTGACCACCGGCTGCGACAAGACCACGCCGTCGGCGATCATGGCGGCTTCGACGGTCGATATCCCGGCGATCGTGCTCTCCGGCGGCCCGATGCTCGACGGTTGGCACGAGGGGGAGCTGGCGGGCTCCGGCACGGTGATCTGGCGGATGCGGCGGAAATATGCCGCAGGCGAGATCGATCGGGAGGAGTTCCTGCAGGCGGCGCTCGATTCTGCGCCTTCCGTCGGCCACTGCAATACGATGGGCACGGCTTCGACGATGAATGCGCTGGCCGAGGCACTCGGCCTTTCGCTGACCGGCTGTGGCGCCATTCCGGCCGCTTACCGCGAACGCGGCCAGATGGCCTATCGCACCGGGCGACGCGCCGTCGAAATCGTCTTCGAGGATCTGAAGCCGTCGGATATCCTGACGCGTGAGGCTTTCCTGAATGCGATCCGCACCAATTCGGCGATCGGCGGCTCGACCAACGCGCAGCCGCATCTGGCCGCGATGGCGAAGCACGCCGGCGTCGAACTCTATCCCGACGACTGGCAGGTATATGGTTTCGATATCCCGCTGCTGGCCAATGTCCAGCCTGCGGGCGCCTATCTCGGCGAGCGCTTTCATCGCGCCGGCGGCACGCCGGCGATCATGTGGGAACTGCTGCAGGCCGGAAAGCTCGACGGCAACTGTCGCACGGTGACGGGCAGGACGATGGCCGAGAACCTGGAGGGCAAGGAAGCGCGCGACCGCGAGGTTATCACGCCGTTCGCTGAGCCGCTGAAGGAGCGGGCGGGCTTCCTCGTTCTCAAGGGCAATCTCTTCGATTTCGCGATCATGAAGATGAGCGTGGTCTCGGAGGATTTCCGCCGGCGCTATCTTGAGGAACCCGGGCGCGAAGGCGTCTTCGAGGGCAGGGCGGTGGTCTTCGATGGTTCCGAGGACTATCACAAACGCATCAACGATCCCGAACTCGGCATCGACGAAAATACCATCCTTGTCATCCGCGGCGCCGGGCCGATCGGCTGGCCGGGTTCGGCTGAGGTCGTCAACATGCAGCCGCCGGATCATCTCCTGAAGCGCGGCATCCACAGCCTGCCGACGATCGGCGACGGCCGCCAATCGGGCACGGCGGACAGTCCCTCGATCCTCAACGCCTCGCCGGAAAGCGCAGCCGGTGGCGGCCTCGCCTGGCTTCGTACCGGCGATATCATCCGCATCGACTTCAACCACGGGCGCTGCGACATGTTGGTCGAGGACGCCGAGATCGAACGGCGCAAGGGCGATGGCATCCCGCCGGTGCCGGCGGATGCGACGCCGTGGCAGCAGATCTACCGCCGCTCGGTGACGCAATTGTCGGACGGCGCGGTGCTGGAGGGTGCGACGGAATTCCGCCAGATCGCAAAGAACCCGCCGCGGCACAACCACTGATCTTGAAGCTGCCGCAGACTGCAAGTCCTTTGATCCAAAAGGGGAAGTCGTAACGAACAGTTCACCTAGTCACTAGTTCGGTCATCAGGACAAGGCTTCATTAATGCCGGCTTGAGACCATATTGCCGTTATGCAAGCTTGTAAGGCTGGGACCGCGTTGCCAGAGAACAAAGCCACACGATCCGAACGAGAGTTTCAGGATCTTCTGCGTCGGCTCGAACTCGCTCTCGATGCATCCCGGATCGGTGTCTGGGAGCACAGCATCGAGCAGGGCGGGATCTTGTGGGATGCGCAGATGCATCGTCTCTACGAGACCGGCGAGACCTGCCGGTTGGTGCCAGCATCGCTTTGGTCGAACGCCATCCATCCCGATGATCGCGAGCGGGCCGAAGGCGACTTCGAGCAGGCGATCGGGACGCGCGGCGCCTATAACTCACAATTCCGGATCATATTGCCCAGCGGCGAAATCCGCCATCTGCGTTCGCGCGCGCATTTCTATGTCGATGCGGAGGGTCTGCCCTCCTTCATCGGCGCCGAATGGGATGTGACGGCCGACGTCCTGCTCAACGCGGAACTCGCGCGGCAGAAGGTGGTGGCCGAGGCGAGGGCGCTGGCGCTGGAGGAAAGCAATGCGCGCATCGAGCATGTCGCCGATCACGACTATCTTACCAGCTTGCCGAACCGGCGCCTTCTCGACAAGCGGCTGGCAGAGCTGCCGGTCGACAAAAGCATCACGACGCTTGGCGTGCTGCATCTCGACCTCGACCAGTTCAAGCAGATCAACGACAGCCACGGTCATGCGGCAGGCGATGCCGTGCTCAGGGCCGCGGCCCTTCGCATCACTGCCGCCATTCCTGCGAATGGCATGGTCGCCCGTGTCGGCGGCGATGAATTCGTCATCGTGCTGGTCAATTTCACCGATCTCGCAGAGCTGAAGCAGATCACCGAGGATGTCCAGCGCCGGCTGCGGAAGAAGATCCGCTTCGGCCAGGAGATGCTGCCGTCCGGCGCCTCGATCGGCGTTTCCTGGAGCGGCGATCGGCGGGCGCGCAACCTGCTGGCCGAATCCGACCTGGCGCTCTACCAGGCCAAGAAGCTCGGGCGCAACCGCGTCGAATTCTTTACACGGCAATTGCAGGAGGATCTGCGCTCCAAGCGTCGCCTCGCCGAAGAGCTGAAGCTCGGACTGGAGCGCGGCGAGATCATTCCCTATTATCAGGTGCAGCTCGACGCGCGGACGCGGGAGGTCATCGGCTTCGAGGCGCTGGCGCGCTGGAAACATCCGGAGAGGGGTGTGCTCACCCCGGGGGTATTCCTGAAGATCGCCAATGAGCACGGGCTTGCGGCGGAGATCGACGCGGCGATCCTCAAAGGCGTTCTCGAAGACCGGCTGTTCTGGCTGCTGCGCGGCCTTGCGGTTCCGCGCATCGCCGTCAATATCTCGGCGTCGCGACTTGCCGATCCGGCGTTGCTCGACAAGCTGAGGAAACTCGACATTCCGCCCGGCGTGATCGTCTTCGAACTGGTCGAGACGATTTTCCTCGACGACATCGACGAAAAACTGCTCGATCATATCGGCGATATCAAACAGATGGGCATCGACATCGAGATCGACGACTTCGGATCCGGCCATGCTTCACTCATCGGTCTCGTCAAGCTGCGGCCAAAGCGGCTGAAGATCGACCGGCAGCTCGTCAAAGAGGTCGTCACCTCCGCCGAGCAGCGGCGCGTGGTGGGTTCAATCGTGGAAATCGCCAAGGCACTCGATGTCGAGGTGATCGCCGAGGGTATCGAGACCGAGGCGCATGCCGTCGTGCTGGCGCAGCTCGGCTGCGACGGCCTGCAGGGTTATGCGTTCGGTTTTCCCGCACCGGCGGCCGAGACAGACCGTCTTTTCTCATCGATAACGAGCCGAATCGAAAAGCAGAAGGCCGCGATGAGCAGTTGAACGGCCGGTGATCCTTCCGCGGGCGACTGTCGTCGCTCCCGGTTTTTTGCTGCGTCGTGGAGGTGATTTCGGACGAATGCTTCTCTCGTCTTTCAAATTGGCGGGGCGGCATCTTTTCGGCGCGGCTTTTTATTCGCATCGGCTGGAAGATAATTGAGGCCCAAGTAATTTTCTTGAGCTTGCAACGGCATTGTTTCATGGTAATGCGGAAACGAAGCTTTCTGTATTGCATCGAAAAATGATTATACGCGTCGTCAAGTCCATGAGCGCGGCTCTCCATCGTTCGCAGGTGCAATCGGGAGCTGGGGCCTGACAATTGCTTTGCCGTTGCCAGGATGGACTTGCGGGACATTCAATCTGGGAAAGTTGCATGAATTCGGAATTTGCCGTTCGTTCGATGCGGCCCGGCGAACTGGAACTCGTGCTCGAATGGGCGCGTCAGGAAGGCTGGAACCCTGGTCTCGACGATTCGCTTGCATTCAACGAGGCTGATCCGTCGGGATTTTTCGTCGGCTCCATCGGTGAAGTCCCCGTCGGCTCGATCTCGGTCGTCAAATACGGCGATATTTTCGCCTTCCTGGGCCTCTACATCGTCCATCCCGATTTTCGTGGCAAGGGTTATGGCAAGGCGATCTGGGCGGCGGGCATTGCCAGCGCGGGAGACCGCACGATCGGTCTCGACGGCGTCGCCGCACAGCAGGACAACTACCGCAAGGCCGGCTTCGAACCTGCCTATTCCACCATTCGTTACGGCGGTGTCGCTACTTCCTTGCCTGTCTCGACGCTTGTCGCGCAACCGGTGCTGGATTCACGCCTCGAAGGCCTGCAGCGATATGATTCGGCGATCTTTCCGCAGCCGCGGGATGCTTTTCTCGCTGCCTGGTGCACCGCCCGCAAGGGCCGTCGTTCGGCGGTGGTGCGCAAGAGCCACAAGATCCGCGGTTACGGCACGATCCGCCGCTGCTACGAGGGCTACAAGGTCGGCCCGCTCTTTGCCAACGATGCCGACAGCGCCGCGGCGCTGCTTGCCGAATTGATCCCCGAGGCGAAGGGAGCCGCGGTCTTCATCGACATTCCCGCAGAGAACCACGAGGCGGTCGCGCTTGCCGAAGGCATCGGCCTTCAACCGGTGTTCGAGACGACACGCATGTATCGCGGACCGGCACCGGCCATCCCGCTGAAGCACGTCTTCGGCGTGACGACGCTGGAGCTTGGTTAGAGGCCTTTCCTGACCAGGAAAAGGTTTTAATCCATGGGTGAGGCGGGCACGGTCGGCGACGAAGCTTTCGGACGGCCCTTTTCGGCGATGGCGATGCCCCCCAAGGTCAGCACCAGTGCGATCACATGGAAGGACTGCAGTCTCTCGCCGATCAGGGCGACGGAAAGCAGCGTTCCGAACACCGGCACGAGATTGATGAAGAGGCCGGCGCGGTTGGCGCCGATTGCCACGACGCCCTTGATATAGAGGATCTGCGCCACCAGCGACGGGAAGATCGCCGTGTAGAGAGTGATGACCCAGCCGGCCTGGTCCGGCCACTGCGCGGCACCCCGGCCGGCTTCCCAGAGGAGCAGCGGCAGCGAGGTCAGCATGGCGCCGAGCGCCGGGACCGCCATCAGCGTGCGCCAGTCGAGCGGCGGCTTCCAGCGCAGGAAGATCGTGTAGACCGAATAGGCGGCAATGGCGATCAGCATCAGCCCGTCGCCGCGGTTGAGGCTGAGTTGCAGCAGCGTAGCGAGGTCGCCATGTGCGGCGGTCAGAGCGACGCCGATCAGCGTCATCCCGAAACCGAGACATTGCGCCAGCGAGATGCCAGTACGGAAGAACATGAAATTCAGCAGGAAGATCAGCATCGGGATGCCGGCCTGCTCGATGGCGACGTTGATCGCCGTCGTATATTGCACGGCCGAATAAAGCATGGCGTTGAAAAGGGTGTAGCCGATGACGCCGTAAAAGAGGAGCAGCGGCAGGTTCTTCCTGACTACCGGCCAGTCCTTCCGCAACTGCGGTACTGAAATCACGGCGATCATCGCGACGGCGAGGAACCAGCGCAGGAAGGTCAGCATCATCGGGCTGATATGCCCGAGCGCGAGTTTGCCGGCGACGGAGTTGCCGCCCCAGCAGAGGGTGGCGATAACGAGGCAGATATAGGCCGTGGCTTGCAAGAGCGTTCTTCCCGTCTTTCCGCGATCGCCGAGCGGCGTTTTGTGAGGGGAAATAGCCCGTCGGCTGCTGATTTGTCACGTAAAAAGCCCAATCTGCTGTGACAACAGGGTCGCTTTCCAAAAAACAAAGCTTTATAGATGCGCGGGTTTGAGCAGGTGCGCGGTTCCGCGCCGGTAACAGGAAGAGTTGGATGACGAACGTAGTCGTGGTCGGTTCGCAATGGGGTGACGAAGGCAAGGGCAAGATTGTCGACTGGCTTTCGGAGCGTGCGGATATCGTTGTGCGCTATCAGGGCGGACACAATGCCGGCCATACGCTCGTCATCGACGGCACGAGTTATAAGCTCTCGCTGCTGCCGTCCGGCGTCGTGCGCCCGGGCAAGATGGCCGTCATCGGCAACGGTGTCGTCGTCGATCCGCATGCGCTGATCGCCGAGATCGGCCGGCTGGAGGCGCAGGGCGTGGCGGTCACGCCTGACAATCTGCGCATTGCAGACAATGCGACGCTCATCCTGTCGCTGCACCGCGAGCTCGACGCGATGCGCGAGGATGCGGCCTCGAACAGCGGCACCAAGATCGGCACGACGCGCCGCGGCATCGGCCCGGCCTATGAAGACAAGGTCGGCCGCCGCGCCATCCGCGTCATGGATCTTGCCGATCTCGAGAGTCTTTCCGGCAAGGTCGACCGTATTCTGACGCATCACAATGCGCTTCGCCGCGGCCTTGGCGTTGCCGAAGTCAGCCACCAGGCGATCATGGACGAACTGACCTCGATCGCCAATCGGGTACTGCCTTTCCGTGATACGGTCTGGCTCTTCCTCGACAAGGAGCGCCGCAAGGGTGCTCGCATCCTCTTTGAAGGCGCGCAGGGCAGCCTGCTGGATATCGATCACGGCACCTATCCCTTCGTGACCTCCTCGAACACGGTGGCCGGCCAGGCGGCAGCCGGTTCCGGCATGGGACCCGGCTCGCTCGGTTACATTCTCGGCATCACCAAGGCCTATACGACGCGCGTCGGCGAAGGCCCATTCCCGACCGAGCTCACCGACGAAATTGGCCAGTTCCTGGGCGAGAAGGGGCATGAGTTCGGTACTGTGACAGGGCGTAAGCGCCGCTGCGGCTGGTTCGACGCCGCACTCGTACGCCAGTCGGTCGCCACCAACGGCATCACGGGCATCGCGCTCACCAAGCTCGACGTGCTCGACGGTCTCGAGGAATTGAAGATCTGCGTCGGCTACATGCTCGACGGCGAACAGATTGACCATCTTCCCGCAAGCCAGGGAGCGCAAGCTAGGGTCGAACCGATCTACGTCACCCTGGAGGGATGGAAGGAATCGACCGTCGGCGCCCGCAGTTGGGCGGATCTGCCGGCACAGGCGATCAAATATGTTCGCCAGGTCGAAGAGCTGATCGGGGCGCCGGTCGCGCTCCTGTCCACCAGCCCGGAGCGGGATGACACGATACTTGTGACCGATCCGTTTGAGGATTAAGCTCACGGGTCACTGTGGAGGATGGTTCGGTAGAGTGCCGGACTTCTTGAGAAAGTACTAATGGCGGATTTTATTGCAGTCATTCGGCGGGCCGTCGACGGCCTGGCTGAAAATACCCCCGAGATGCGGGTGAAAGTCTACGAACGTGCCCGCGGCGCAGTGCAGCGGCAGCTCGAGAACATGAAGCCGCGTCCGCCGGAAGCCATGCTGCAACGCCAGCTCGAAAAGCTCGAGGCTGCCATCCGCGAAGTGGAAGGCGAACACTCCGAGGCGATGCCGCTCGATGAGCCGGTTGCGGCCGTCGCCGCGGCGGAATCCTTCGAAGAACAAGCGGTTCCCGACGAAAGCGAACCGGCGCCGGAGACGGCTGTCGAGGAACCGGTCGACGAAGCCTATGCGGAACCGCAGGCGGCCGAGGCCGCCGACGAGCCCGATCATGTGGAATCCGCCGCGCCGGAGGAAGCTGAGGAAGAGGTCGCTGCGGAGGAGCCTCTTTCCCAGGAAACGCTCGTTTCCCCTGAAACATCCGTTCCCGCGGAACCCCCTGTTTCCGCGGAAACCCCTGTTTCCGCCGAGACATCGGTTTCGCCGGAAACATCCGGTCCGGCCGAGACATACTGGCATCCCTCGCAGGAGGAGGAAGCGCCGGCCGAGGAATGGCATGCCAGCGAGGCGCGCGACGTCGCTGCCGAAGACGTACCGGCCGAACATGACGGTTGGGAAGCGCCACCTGCCGAGCATCGCGACGAACAAGCCGACGAAGACCGTGCCGACGAGCCGCATCCCCTGGAAGCCGACGAGATCGCGGGCGAACCTGCGGCGGTGGAAAGCGAGGAGCCGGGGGCCGAGGAGGCTTACGAGCCCGACGAGCCGTTGCCGCCGATCACCCGCGGCATAGACCACGCATCCAACCGCCTGGTGGAGCCGGTCGCCGATTTCGATCGTCCGCAGGAGTTCGTCGAGCATAGCCGCGAGGAGCCGTTGCAGGCCGAAGCTGCGGCGCATTTCGACCCCGTCTGGACCGAGCCCGTTGCCGAAACGCCGGCTCCGGCGCCCAAGGATGCGGAGACCGAATGGGCGGAAGAGGAACTCCGGCAATATTCGGAGACGGCGCCGGCGCCGATTACCGCCGATGCCTCGGCGCGCGCCTTCGAGGAGGTGATATCGAGCCTCGAAAAAGTGGCACCCGCCGCCGTCATGCCGGCCGCCAAGGAAAGTTTTTCCTGGGAGACGGCCGCCTTCGACGATCTGCCGCCGATCGAGGCCGGCAACAATAAGAAGACGCCGGTTGCCTCTCATTTCGACGATGTCGATATCTTCGCCGAAGTGCACAACGGCAAGCCTGCGCCTGCTAGCGGCGCGCCGAGCGAGGACTGGCGCGAGGCGAAGGCGCTGCGCGGCTACGACCGCCGCGGCTCTGTCGCCGCCGATGACGATGACGCCAATCCGTCGATGGATATCGATCAGATTGTCGCCTCCAAGCTGCAGGGCAAGAGCTTCCGTATGGAGCCGAAGCGCCGCCGCTTCGGCATCGGCACCGTGATCACGCTCATCTTCGCACTCATCCTGATTGGTGGCGGCGCCTATGCCGGCTGGACGAACAGGGAGGCGCTGGTGGCGATGGTCGACGGGCTCGTCAGCTCGGCACCGTCGCAGGCGACCAGGAACGAGGCGGCAACGCCGCCGGATGGCTCGGCGACGCCTGCCCAGCCGGACGCGGTGACGCCAGCCCAGCCAACCACACCAGGAGCGCAGAATACTCCAGCGGCGCCGGCGCAGCCGAACCCGCAGGTAGCATCAGTGAACAATGACGGCGCTGCGGCCAATTCGAAATTCACCCAGCGGCTGCTGACCGATGGAACCGAGGTCGACAGTGGCCCGGCGACTGTGCCGGGAACGCCGACCGCGGAAGGAAAGTCGGTCGCCGAACAGAATGTTGCGGCAGCCGATACACCGCCTGCCAGCGCGCAGGGCGATGCGGCACCCGCCGACACGCGGACGCCGCCGAATGGCCCCGTGGCATCGCCGCCGCAGACCGCGCCCGTCGGTTCGTCGCAAAAGATGTTCCTCTATGAGGAGCGCATCGGCCAGAGCTCGCCGACGGCGATCGAGGGATCGGTTGTCTGGAGCGTGCAGCACGAGGCTGGCCAGGATGGCCGGCAGGAGGCGACGGTGCAGGGCAATGTCACGGTTCCCGAGCGCAATCTCTCGGCTCTCGTCACCTTCAAGCGCAATTCCGATCCGTCGCTGCCGGCAAGCCATCTCGTCGAGATCGTCTTCTCGGTGCCGCCGAATTTCGAAGGCGGCAGCATCGACAGCGTCCAGCGCATTTCGATGAAGCGCACGGAGCAGGACCGCGGTGACGCGCTGATCGCGGTTCCGGCCAAGATCACCGACGACTTCCACATGATCGCGCTCAACGACTACCCTGATGCGCGCAAGGCCAATCTCGACCTGATGTCGACCCGCAACTGGATCGATATTCCGATCACCTACCGCAACGGCCGCCGCGCGCTGCTGACGATGGAAAAGGGCGGTACGGGAACGGACGCCTTCAATACCGCGATCAAGGAATGGACTGCGCTCGGAGATGTGTCGACGAGCCAGTGACGGTTTCCCGATCTTGGCGTGATGCCGAGGCTGCGGACAAAGATGAATGAAAAAGAAAAGGCGGGCCGC
The DNA here is from genome assembly GCF_032464655.1 of Rhizobium sp. 25PS6. Taxonomy (NCBI): domain Bacteria; kingdom Pseudomonadati; phylum Pseudomonadota; class Alphaproteobacteria; order Hyphomicrobiales; family Rhizobiaceae; genus Rhizobium; species Rhizobium sp. 25PS6. The sequence continues at coordinate 234,501 of NZ_JAWDIV010000005.1, read as the reverse complement.
AAGGACCCGCCTTCTTCAATTGTATCACGCGACAGGCTTATGCCGTGGCTTCGACGACCCGGACGGCCTTGGCGCGTTCCAGGGCTTCCTTGCGGACGGCGTCCTGCACCTTTTCGAAGGCGCGCACCTCGATCTGGCGAACGCGTTCGCGACTGATGTCGAATTCAGTCGAAAGGTCTTCCAGGGTCACTGGATCCTCGGCGAGGCGGCGCGCCTCGAAGATGCGGCGTTCGCGCTCGTTCAGCACGCTCATCGCTTTCGCCAGCATGCGCCGGCGGGTTTCGAGTTCATCCTGTTCGATCAGCACGTCTTCCTGGCTGTCGTGGTCATCCACCAGCCAATCCTGCCATTGGCCGCCGTCACCTTCGGCTGCCTTGATCGGCGCGTTCAGCGAGGCGTCGCCGGAGAGGCGGCGGTTCATCGAAATGACCTCCTCCTCCGAGACGTTCAGCTTGGTGGCGATCTCCGAGACGTGCTCCGGCTTCAGGTCGCCGTCATCGATTGCCTGGATGCGGCCCTTCAGCCGGCGCAGGTTGAAGAACAGGCGCTTCTGGTTGGCGGTCGTGCCCATCTTCACCAGCGACCACGAACGTAGGATATATTCCTGGATCGAGGCCTTGATCCACCACATGGCGTAGGTGGCGAGGCGGAAGCCGCGCTCGGCATCGAACTTCTTGACGGCCTGCATCAGGCCTACATTGCCTTCGGAGACGACTTCGCCGATCGGCAGGCCGTAGCCGCGATAGCCCATCGCGATCTTCGCAACGAGGCGAAGGTGGCTGGTGACGAGCTTGTGGGCAGCATCGCGGTCGCCATGCTCGGCATAACGCTTGGCGAGCATGTATTCCTGCTGCGGCTCCAGCATCGGGAACTTGCGGATTTCGTCGAGGTAACGATTGAGACCGGCTTCACCGGCGGTAATGGACGGCAAGGTATTTCGGGCCATAGTGCACCCTCCTAAAGTGAATTCCGGTTCCCGATGGAAACGCATCCTCGCGTTAAAAAAGGCAAACCGGGACGTGCGGCTCTACTGCGAGCCCGCACTAAGTCAATATACAGATAAGTGTGGCGAAACAGCGGTTCAAGGTGCCGCTCACGCAGGTGTGAGTTGGGCAGGCGGCATTCGGAGCCCGGCTTTATCGCCGCAGCGCGTCGACCAGTTCGACCATATCATCCGGCAGCGGCACCTCGAAATGCATGATTTCACCGGTGCGCGGATGCTCGAACTGCAGCATGAAGGCATGCAGCGCCTGGCGGCCGAAGCCGTTGACGACCTTGCGGATCTCTTCGGGCAGGAGATTGGCCTTGGTCTTGAAGCCGGCACCGTAAACCGTGTCGCCGAGTAGCGGATGGCCGATATGGGCCATGTGGACACGGATCTGGTGGGTGCGCCCGGTTTCGAGGTGGCACTCGACCAGCGAGGCGAACGCGGTCGCGTCCGGCTTCTCATGGAAGCGCTCGATTACCTGGTAATGCGTGATCGCCTCGTCGGCGTCCTGACTGTCGGGGCGTTTGACGGCGCGGCGCGTGCGGTCGCCGGTGGCGCGGCCAAGCGGCGCGTCGACCGTGCCCGACAGCGTGCGGGGCCGGCCCCAGACGATTGCCTGATAGGCCCGCTCGAGCGGCATGGTGCGGCCATGGTCGGCAAATTGCAGCGACAGGTGGCGATGGGCAATGTCGTTCTTGGCGACGACCATGACGCCTGTCGTGTCCTTGTCGAGACGGTGGACGATGCCAGGGCGGCGCACGCCGCCGATGCCGGAAAGTGTATCGCTGCAATGGTGGATCAGCGCGTTGACCAGCGTCCCCGTCCAGTTGCCGGCGCCGGGATGGACGACGAGACCGGAAGGTTTGGAGATGACGATGACGTCGTCGTCCTCATGGAGGATATCGAGCGGGATGTCCTCGCCCTGCGGCGTCGGGTCTTCCGGCTCGGGCAGCGTGAGTTCGAAACTGTCGCCGGTGCGCACCTTGCGCTGCGGGTCGGTGACGGGTTCGCCGCGCAGAAAAACCTGGCCGTCCTTGATCAGCGCCTTGATGCGGCTGCGCGAAAATTCCTCGCCGACCTGCGCCGTCAGCCAGGCGTCCAACCGGCCTTCGGCAGTTTCATCGGCGGTCAGGACTTTTCTATTGCCGGCTGCTTGTTTAAAGGGGTCGCTCAAGACGCTTCTTCTCCGACGTATTTTTTAGAACGGGACGCACAGATGACAGCAATCGAGCCAGACGACCAGGAAGAGAAGCCCCTTGATCCGGCGATGGAGAGTGTCCGGCGCAAGATGGTCCGCCTGCAGATCGTTTCCGGCGCCATCATGTTCGTGAGCCTTATGGCGGTCTTCGGCGCGGTTGTCTACAAGGTGATGCACAGCGAGCCGAAGGAGACGGCGTCGGCTGCTACCGCCTCCGGCGTGCCCTCGGATGCGCCGCTTGCGGCAACCGTTTCCCTGCCACTCGGCTTCAAGGTGCAGTCCACCTCGTTTTCGGCAGGGCAGCTTCTGTTCTACGGCGAAACGGTCGAGGGCAGGAACAAGGCGCTGGTCTACGATCTCAGGACCGGCCGCACCGTCGCCGACGTCACAGTTACGGGCAATTGAGGCCCGGCATGGCCGCCGTCCCGATCGACATCGACAGCGCCGACGATCCGCGCGTCGCTGAATTCCGCGAGATCCGCGAGCGTGACCTGACGGGCCGAGAGAACCGCTTCATCGCCGAAGGCACGGTCGTGCTGCGCATGCTCGCCGAGGCGCATGCGGCAGGCCACGGCTTTTTCGCCGAGAAGATCCTGCTGCTGCGCAACCGCGTCGAGGGCGTGCTGCCCATCCTGGAGCGGTTTCCGGTCGATGTGCCGGTCTATGTCGCCGGGGCGGATGTGCTCGACGGCGTCGTCGGTTTCCATCTGCATCGCGGCGTTCTCGCGCTCGGCCGGCGACAGGACCGCGGGGAGGCGGCAATTCTCGAGGCGCTGCCGAAACGGGCGCTGGTGCTCGTCGGCTGCGGTATTTCCAATCACGACAATGCCGGCTCGATGTTCCGTAATGCGGCGGCCTTCCGGGCGGATGCGGTGCTGCTCGACGAAACCTCCTGTGATCCACTCTACCGCAAGGCGCTGCGTGTCTCGGTCGGTTCGGTGCTGAGAGTTCCACACCGCCGCGGCGGCAAGGCGCTGGATGTACTCGTGGCGCTTGCCGAACGGGGCTTTGCCATCTGGACGCTTTCACCGCACGGCAAGACCGATATCCGCGCCATTCCGGCCTCGACGCGCATGGCGCTCGTCGTCGGCACCGAGGGCGAGGGGTTGCCGGAGGCGCTGCTTGCGCGGTTCCAGAGCGCGCGCATTCCACAGTCGGAGGAACTCGACAGCCTCAATGCCGCGACGGCGACGGGGATTGCGTTGTTTTCGATGGCCTCGGCGATGGGCCGGGTCTAACGCATATCCCTCTCAAATCGGAATCGATTTTCAGGGTTCTGCGTCAAGTCAAACATGATGGTCAAACATGCGCGCCGCGCGTCCTATCGGACGCTCGGGGGATCGGCGAGGATCGCGGCTGCCCTGTCGGCAAGATTGACACGATCGTTGGGTCTCTTTTCCGCACCTTCGACGAGCAGCGCGCGGATCGGCGAGGAGGGACCCTCGTTCAGGGCAGTCAGCGCCACCATATTGGCGGCGATCGAGGCGATCTCCTCGCGGATCGCACCATCGCGTCCGGCTACGGCCTTTGCCTTTTGCAGGCGCTCGGCCAGGGCGGCGCTGCGTTTACGGACATCCTCGCCCATCTCAGCCGTGACGACAGCGGTGTCGAGCGTCGATGTGGTCGTGTCTTCGGCCGTCATTTCCGCCGGCAGCTCCGCGACCATCCCGGCAAGGCCAGCGTCGCGCAGCACCCGGTTGACCTTGCGGATCTCGGCGTTGGCGGTCTTCAACTGCTCCTTCAACCTGGCGATCTCCTGCTGGCGGCGAGCGACCAGGGTTTCCTTTTCGATGGCGGAAGCGCTCTCTCGCGCGGCCTTATCCTCCAGGCGGATCACCATATGCTGCTGCTGCGTCAGTTTCTGTTCGGCATCCTTGGCGCGCTTCTGCAGCAGACTGACGTCCTGGCGCAGTGTGTCGCGTTCGTCGCGCAGCGCGTTGACGCGGAATTTCAGGCTCTCCGCCTCGGTCTCGCGCGCGGCCAGGTCTATTCGCAGCCCATCGGCCTGTTCACCGAGTTTGCTCAGCCGCGTCCTCATCGTCGCCAGTTCGCTCTCCTTGTTGGCAGCGGACTGCTCGGCAATATGCAGATTGGTCTTCAACTGGCTGATATAGTTCTCGTCCTTGCGCAGATGCGAGCGCTGGTCGGCCGCCTCGACATGCATCTCGCGGATCTGGGCCTGCAATTCGCCGATCTCGGCGGCAAGCCTGCCGGCATCGACGGCGAGGGCGTCGTGGCGAAGCTGGAACGACAGGGATTTCTCGCGCTCACGCAGAAGGTCCTGGGTGGTGCGGGCGTTTTCGGCGGCATAGAGCGCGCGCACCATGTCTTTCTGGGCGCGGACCTCCTGCGGGCTCAGCGGCATCGTCGCTTTCAGCCTGTTCTCCGTATACCAGACGATGCGGCGGTGAACGGCGGGCGAGACCAGAAAGACAAGGAAGGCCGCGGTCAGGAAGCCCAATCCGAACAAGAGAGCATATTCGATCACGGCGCGGCCATCGGTAAGAAGGTTGATACGAGGTCAGCCGCGATGATTAAGCACGCGTGACGCGCATGGCAAGGCCGCCGGTGGGGACGGCGGCAGATTCCAGCGGCTTTGAGGCCTCAGAAGGGGTTCCAGGTCGGCGCCTGGGTGATTTTGAGATAGCCGACATTGACGCCGAGGCGAGCACCGACGCCGGTGCGGATCGGCACGACCAGCACGTCGTTGTTCTTGAGCAGCGTCATGCCGAAGCCGGCGATCACATAGGCCGAGCCGCTGACACCGCCGAAGCGGGCATAGATGCCGTTGACGGAGGGCAGGTCGTAGACCAGCATCATTACGCGTGAGCCCTGGCCGCCGTAATCGAGGCCGAGCGAGGGGCCCTGCCAGTAGAGATTATGTTCGCCGGCGTTCTTGGTGTTCAGCTGGCCTTCGCCATAGGTAAGGCCGGCGATGAAGGCGCCGCCGCCTTCCTGTCCGAGGATATAGCCGTTCGGCAGGCCGTATTTCTGGAAGGCACTCTCGACCACTTTGGCAAGTCCGCCGCTGGCGGAGCCGAAGAAGGAGTGGCCGGCGTCGACGATTTCCTGCATCGTGTACTGGCCGTTGTCCTGGGCGGCAGCCGGCCCGGCAACCATCAGCGAGGAGAAGATGAGGGCCGAAAGTAACCTGCAGAAGCCGATGAATCGGTGCGGAAATTGAGGGCGCATGGTGTCATCCGTTCGTCGTTTGGCTGAGAGCGGGCAACCGCTCGCGGCGATTGCTGCATTTTGCGCCGATGATCTTAACAATCGGTTTACCAAATATGGTGTCATTATGGCACCGAGTACGATCGCAAACTTCGCGCAATTTTGATGAAGCATATTCCGGGCGCAATGAAATTGCCGCCCATCAGGAGACAATGATGTCCAAGAACCCCAATCTCACCCTGTCCGGCCCGGATCTGGCCGCGCTTCTTTGCAGCCGCGTTTGCCACGATGTCATCTCGCCGGTCGGCGCGATCAATAACGGGCTGGAGCTCCTGGATGAAGGCGGCGCCGACGCCGATGCGATGGACCTGATCCGCACCAGCGCGCTCAATGCTTCCGTCCGCCTGAAATTCGCACGTCTCGCCTTCGGCGCGTCGGGCTCCGTCGGCGCCTCGATCGACACCGGCGAGGCCGAGCGTGCAGCCAAGGATTTCGCTGTCGCCGAGAAGAAGACCGAGGTGATCTGGAACGGACCGCGCGCCATCGTCGCCAAGAACCGTGTCAAGCTGCTGCTCAACCTCTTCCTCGTTGCCTATTCCGCCATTCCGCGCGGCGGCGTGCTCGAGGTAACGCTCGAAAATCCCGAGTTCGATGCGAAGTTCAAGCTCACGTCCAAAGGCAAACTGATGCGCCTGCCGCCGAAGTTCGTCGAGATATCGACCGGCACCATCGAGGAAGCGATCGATGCCCATTCGATCCAGCCCTATTACACCGTGCTTCTGGCGCAGGAGTGCGGAATGGCGCTTGATCACAGCGCCAGCGCCGACGAACTGGTGTTCACGGCAGTGGCTGCGGCGGCCTGATTTCGGAGCGCGGACCTGTGTCTGCGCCCCGTCCGGTAACGATTCGTTAGCCTGATGGACCTATTCTCCAGGGTTGTAAGAGGCCTCTTGCTGCGACGAATGCGGGGGCAAAGGAGCGGCCATGCAAAGGTTCATGATCACCGATAATTCGGACATCGTCCGCAAGGTCGGCAAGCGCATTCTCTCCGAACTCGACTTTCTCGTCAGCGAGGCCTCCAACGCCGGCGAGGCGCTGCAGCGCTGCCAGGCGGAGCTGCCGGAATATCTGATCGTCGATTCCGGCATGGAAGGCGCCCTCGACCTCATCGCTGCCATCCGTGCCATGGAGGGCGGCAAAGAGGTCAAGATCTATTACTGCGTCGTCGAGGCGGATCTGAAGAAACTGATGGCGGGCAAACGGGCCGGGGCCACCGACTTCCTGTTGAAGCCGTTCGATCGCAAGATCCTGACCGCCGTTTTCGGAAACCGCGCGATCGCCGCCTGACAGGCAGATCTCTTTCCGCCGATATCGGCATCACTGGAGCATGATGCCGCGTGCAAGCGGTTTCGGCGACCCCACGTTATTTCCTTGATCGAAATACAGAGGATTTCAGGCCGATCCAGCCTGAGATCATGTGCTGCGAGGGCGGATTCTTATTGCTATTACCGTAGGCAGAAACGAAAAATCCCGCCGAAAAGGCGGGATCTTCGTTTATCCGATAAGGGGGATCGGAAAAAATATCAGGCGGTTTCGGCGTATTCGGCACCATCCGGCTCGCGAAGAACGTAACCACGGCCCCAGACGGTCTCGATGTAGTTGGCGCCGCCGGCAGCGTTGGCGAGCTTCTTGCGGAGCTTGCAGATGAAGACGTCGATGATCTTCAGTTCCGGCTCGTCCATGCCGCCGTAGAGGTGGTTCAGGAACATTTCCTTGGTGAGGGTGGTGCCCTTGCGGAGCGAAAGCAGCTCCAGCATCTGATATTCCTTGCCCGTCAGGTGGACGCGCTGGCCGCCGACTTCGACCGTCTTGGCATCGAGGTTGACGATCAACTCGCCGGTCATGATGACCGACTGGGCGTGTCCCTTGGAGCGGCGGACGATGGCGTGGATGCGGGCGACGAGCTCGTCCTTGTGGAACGGCTTGGTCATGTAGTCGTCAGCGCCGAAACCGAGGCCGCGAACCTTGTCTTCGATGCCGGCCATGCCCGACAGAATAAGGATGGGCGTCTTGACCTTGGACAGCCGGAGAGTGCGAAGCACTTCATATCCGGACATGTCGGGCAGGTTCAGATCGAGAAGGATGATATCATAATCATACAGCTTGCCCAGATCGACGCCTTCTTCACCGAGATCGGTGGTATAAACATTAAAACTCTCTGATTTAAGCATCAACTCGATGCTCTGCGCCGTCGCGCTGTCATCCTCGATTAGAAGTACCCGCATAATTATCCCCTTTACCGCCGCCGAAAGGTGGTCTGGCCCCCTACACGATACCGAACACGCTACGTGATTTGAAAGCTGCCACGAAATGGTTAACAAATTCTAATTCACTCTGGCAAGGAGTATCGAATTTATTAAACAATTTTTCCATTTCTCTGTTTTCCAATAGGAATCTCAAAAAGGTGCTCCTCAACTTTAACATTAGGAAACATCGCTAAGTGATTCATCCGACTCGCCAATGAAAAGGTTCGAACTTCATGCCTCGGCATTTACCGACCCTTAAATCATAGGGCCTATCATTAACGATGCCCGTAAACGAAAGGTTACCAGCGGTAGGTATTTGTTAATATCGCGGGAAATTTTTTAGCAAACCGTGTCAAAGCGGCGCGCAGGGCGGTTTCAAGTTGAGCCGGGGTCTCGCATCACGGGAGTAATGCGTATGAAGTCGCGAGAAAGTCTCGTTCGCCTGAAGGAATTTCAGGTGAACGAAAAACGACGTCAGTTGCAGCAGTTGCAGATGATGATGTCCGAATTCGAACGGATGACGAAGGATCTGGAGAGCCAGATCGTCGTCGAGGAAAAGAAGTCCGGTATTTCCGACCCGAATCACTTTGCTTATCCGACCTTCGCCAAGGCCGCGCGTCAGCGGGCCGACAACCTGCAGGTTTCGATCAAGGAACTGAAGATGCAGGAAGAGACGCTGGAAATGGCGCTCGAGGAGATGCAAGCGGAATATGCAAGGGCCACAGCGCTGGAAGAGCGTGACGGCGGCGCCAGAGCAAGGGCGTAAGAGAAACGGCTGGGTGCCGGCTTCGGCGCCCTGGGATCGCCACTGAGAAGCCATGTATGATGGGCGCGCTGTCCGTTATACATGGCTTTTGGTGTTTGCCTTATGGCGTCGCTCCCACCGGAAACGAGATTCGTCCCCCGCAGGGACGATTTATTTTATGCGTGTCCTTGTCCCAAACCCGCTGTGCGTTTTTGGGCGACATGCATTAATTCACGACATCCTTCCATTCCGGATGGCGTTGCGCCTGCGCCTTGAAGAATGGGCAGAGCGGGATGATCTTCCAGCCGCCGCTGCGGGCTGCCTCCACGGCGTGGAGCGCCAGCGCCTGGCCGACACCTTTACCGCGCAGCGAATCGGGAACGCCCGTGTGATCGATGATGACCAGCTTCGGCGATGTGCGTGAATAGGTCATCTCCGCCTCGTGCCCTTCGACCTCGGCCGCATAGCGGCCGCCGGAGACGCCTTCCTCACTTCGAATGTCCATTGTCTTTCCTCATAACGATATTGTCGTAGCGGACCGTGACATGGCGGCGCGGTCGTGCCAAGCCGTGGAGGCAATACAGGCAGGAGACAGAGTGTTCATGCAAAATGTCGGATCGATGAGAGGTTCAGGGCAATGAGTGCGCTTTCGATGGCTCGCCCCGTGCTTCTCGTGGCTGCGCCGTTCTTCCTGGCGCTCGGCCTCGTCTTGCCGCTGGTCCGTTTCGAGACGCTGTATTTCTTCGACGAAACGCCGTCGCTCATCGAAATCATCGTCCCGCTCTGGCAAGGCGGGGACGGGCTGCTGGCGGCAATCGTCGCCCTGGTTTCGATCCTGCTCCCGTTTCTGAAGATGATCGGCATCACCGTGGAGGCGATGGGGATCACCGCAGAAGCGACGGCCTCCGGGGGTGGGGCCGGCAGCCTGTTCTATCGTCGCGTCGTACCGCATCTGTCCAAGTGGTCGATGATGGATGTGCTGCTCGTCGCGATCGTCATTGCGGCGGCGAAGACGACGGGGCTGGCGGATGCCTTCACGCAGCCCGGCCTCTGGTGCTACGCGGCCTCGTCAGTGATTTCGGGCCTTCTTCATTCCCTCATGGGAGATGCGTCCGGCCCGAAATAAATGTCGTCGATGCTGGGGTGTGATCAGTGACGATATTGCTGAATGCGCGTGGTGCGCAGGCCGGCAAGACCGTGGCTGTTGATCGACGACTGCCAGGACAGGAATTCTTCGACCGTGAGCGTGTAACGCTCGCAGGCCTCTTCCAAGCTCAACAAGCCACCGCGGACAGCCGCGACAACCTCTGCCTTCCGGCGAATCACCCAGCGCCGCGTATTGGGCGGCGGAAGATCCGCGATCGTCAGGGGGCTGCCATCGGGGCCGATGACATATTTTACTCGGGGACGTATCATTTCGGTCATTGGACTCTCTACACAACGCAAGACCACGAGCCCCACTCTAGCCTGCCACATTTAAAAATTGCCTAAACCCATCGTAAGACTTTGATAACAAATTTAGACGCCCGCCCTGGCCGGCGATGGGGCCGCTGTCTGCCGCCACATCAATTTGTAGCGCCTGCATGGGAGCCATGCGGAATAAATATTAGCTGATTTCCCGGGACGATCTTATAAGGGCGGCAACATAAGGATGAGCGCAAGACTTCGTCTCCGTTCTTCCCGCTGTATCAGTCCAGTTCGCGTTTTTGATGCTTCGTATCCTCGGGATGCGGGCAGAAACCGTCTTTGCTGATGTCCCGGGGACAGCAAGGCCGAGCCGAAGCTGGCCATTCGAGGATATGAAGTTGAAAAGACGTGAACGCGCAGTCGGCGACTGCGCTGAGGATGCTGCATTTTCGCCTTCGCAGGCCGATCGCGCCGGGGTTTCGGCCGACGACGGCAAGGAACGGCTCGACGCGATGGCGAAGCTTGTGGGTCTCGATTTCTGTCTGCTCTCGGCTTTCCCGCGGGGCGATCGCACAGCTTTCACCGAAAACCGGTTGATCAGCAATTGGCCGCGAAGCCTTGTCGGCTTTTACGAGGCTGCCGATCTCTTCTATTGCAGCAGACTGGTGACCGCGATGAAGCGGATAATCGTGCCGATCTTCTGCGAGGAGGGGTCGTTTGCGGGCAGCGCCTCCAATCAGGAAACCGCAAACTCAATGTGCTCTTTCAGATGCATGGGCTGAAGAATACCTTCGCCTTCACGCTGCACGACGCTGACCTGAAACAATACATCTTCGCCTTCTCAGGCGGCTGTCCTATGCCCACGCGAGAGCAGGCGATGGCGCTGCTCTACGGCTCCATGGAGGATGGCCCGTTAGAGACGCTCACCCGGCGCGAAATCGAATGCCTGCGACGCTGCCTGATTCCTTAAATCGGAATCGATTTAGAGCCTTTCCTGGTCAGCTTGAAGCATTCTGTTGGCTCAAACGGAGTCGGATGGTCGACCGGCCGGCGCGCGTCGTAGCCAAGCTCTACGGCCAAGCCGGCCGGTCGATCAGCCGGCCCGTTTCAGCCAACCCGAAGGGCCGGGCATCTTTCCGCCAGGACAAAGGCGATCGGCTCGGACGTACCAAGAGGTATGCCCTTCGCCAATCGCCTTTGCCCTGACGAAAACCTGCTCCGGCAGAATGCTTCAATCTAACCCGGAAAGGCTCTAAGGAATCAGGCAGCAATTCAAAGTGCTACAGCGTCCTTTGCGCGTCTAAAAAGACGCGCAGCGCTGTAGTCGGCGGCCGGCAAGAGCAGCGACGAGATCGCGATCATTCTCGATCTCTCGGCACATACGGTGGTGGGTTATCTGAAGGGCGCGATGCGCAAGCTCGATTCGGTCAGCCGCATGCAGGCGGTCGCCGGAGCATTCCGGTACCGGCTGCTCTGAGGCAGCCGGCCCTTCTCACAAAGCTAAAGCTGGGAAGCATGTAGCGCAAAATGTGCATCGCTTTTTGTGCGACATGCGCAAAAACAAAGACTAAAGCGCGAGCAGCGAATCTGAAAGATCGCGACGCGCTTTAGAAGCCTTTTCCGCGGGTCAGCTCCGACACGATGGTTCCGAAAATGATGCGCATGTCCATCAAGATCGAAAAATTCCCGACGTAGTAGAGATCGCTGGCGATACGGGCGCGCGCCTTGGCCGGACGATCGGTCGGACCGCGCAGGCCGCGCATCTGGGCAAGACCCGTCATGCCGGGGCGCATCGCATGGCGCTGATGGTATTCCGGTACGAGCTCTTCGTAGAGCACGCCGCCGGCGCGCATGCCGATCGCATGGCAGCGCGGGCCGACGACCGACATGTGGCCCAGCAGTACGTTCAGCAGTTGCGGCAACTCATCGACATTCGTGCGGCGCAGAATGGCACCGACGCGAGTGACGCGCGGATCGTTCATCACCGTCTGGGCAACGCCGGAGACGTCGCAGAGGTCGGTGCGCATGGAACGGAACTTGTAGACCTTGATGGCCTTGCAGTTCTTGCCCCAGCGGGTCTGCTTGAAGAGCACCGGCCCTGGGCTGTCGATCTTGATCAGCAGGGCGACGAACAGAAGGAAAGGGGCGAGGACGAGGAGGGCGCTCAACGACGAAACAATGTCGAACGCCCGCTTCAGGACCAAATCCACCAACGGCGCCTGCGGCGCATCGCTGTGGATAACAGGGGTCTGAATCTTCAGGCTCGGCTGCTGGCGGCGGCTCGGCCGGAAGGACTCTGTCGAAATGCTGTTGTTTAATTCCGTGATGCTCAAGGATCGTACTCTGTTGTCTTCGAGGGGGCGCGGCGGCAATAGGCGATCAATGGTTAACCCTGTCACCAGGGCTGCACTTAGGTCTTGGTAACCCTACTAAAACGGAAAAATGCGACAATTGTGTAATGGTGTCCAGAGAAATATCGCATCGCAACAAATCTTTCGCATCTGCGTTAAGTTGAGGCAAACTCATGATATTTCGTTAATAATTGGAATTTCGTCAAGGTTTTTAGGACTTTGGCGAGGGTTTGCGCGGGCTGGCGACGCGCCGTTTCGGCACGTGACCCAGGTCTCTTAACTGTATTTCTTAAGGGAACACGAGGCGAAATTTCTCTGATGAAGATATCGATCATCCTAGAAGCCGTGTCAAAATGTGACAGAATCAAGGCAGGCTTGGTGAAGCGATAGCGTCTGGAAAAGATGCAGACGACGAGTTTACGGCCAGAATCAGTTGGTGAGACCCGATCGCGCGAATCACTCCACAGCTCGAAATGGACATGCTTCCAGACACGCAGGGGGGAGGTTATTTGGCGGGCAAAGAGACGGCCCGCTCAGGGGGCGTTTGTCGGAGATCGCGGATTGGCGGCGAGGCAAAGGATTGCGCCGCCTGCCGGTATTCAGCGATATCCGCGGGTGATCACGCCGGTTCGAGGACGCGTTTCCTGCCACCCCAGGAGATGAAGTTCGGGTTGGCGAAGTCGAAATCGGCCGCCGTTCCCGTCTTGCCGTAGGTCAGCGGCATTCCGTCCAGCGTCACTGTCGAACCGCCGGCGGCACGCAGCACCGCATCACCGGCCGCGGTGTCCCATTCCATCGTGCGGGTGAAACGCGGATAGACGTCGGCCTTGCCTTCGGCGAGCAGGCAGAACTTCAGAGAGGAACCGATATTGGTGCATTTGAAGATCGCGTGGTCGGCGAGGAAGCTCCCGGTCTCCGGGCTGTTGTGGCGAAGGCTTGCAAGCGCCAGCCTGTCGTCCGGCTGTTCGCGCACCGTGATTGCGCTGCGTGCGCCAACCGTGAAATCGTCCATGACGACGAGCCTTTCGGCGTGGCCGCGTTCTCCAGAGAAAGCAAGCCCCAGCGCCGGCGCATAGACGATGCCGGCCACCGGGGCGCCGTTCTCGATATAGGCGATGTTGACGGTGAATTCCTGCCGTCCGTCGACGAATTCACGGGTGCCGTCGAGAGGGTCGACCAGGAAGAAGCCTCGCCCGGCAATGTCGGGCACTTTTCCGGCGGCGACCGATTCTTCCGCCACGACTGGTATTTCGGGATAATCTCTGGCGAGATGAGCGAGGATGATGCGTTCGGCCTCCTCGTCGGCGACCGTGACCGGACTTGCATCCGCCTTCATGGCGACAGGGAAGCCTTCGCGCAAGACCGTGATGATGGCCTTGCCGGCTTCGAGCGCCGCCTTTTCAAATGTCCTCAGCATTGTCCTTTTGCCGTTCGCCACGCGGCGAGCACCCCGCTGTCGCTCGTCCGCAAACCATCCCTGTCACAACCAGATACGCAAGTTAATATGGTGTTCCCCGTCGTGCTCCGCATCCCTCAATACGCAGCCTGATGATGCTACCATAAGTTTTCAGCCTTGTCAGACGAAGATGCGGCATCGCTGGTGAAATGGCATTCGTCAAAGGGGCTGCCTTGGGGTCTGAATTTGCTCCATCTTCCAATTCTGTGGAATAGCTTACGCAGCAAGCAGTGCAGGAAATCGACGGCGATATCTCCGGATGGTTAACCCAGTTGTAGTTTCTGGCTAAAAATAGGCCCCGCTCTGCCGCTTTTCTGTGGATTTTGGTTCAAAACGCGCCATTTAGGCCTGTTCTGACAAGAATCTGTCGGAGTAAATCCTTTTTGTCTTCACATTTCCAACGAAACCGCTATGCATTCGGCCTATGAGGTTCCCTGAAACGGGGAACCAAAGAACCAAAAAGAGATGCAGCATGTTTCGCTCGCATCCAGGGGAAAACGACATATGGAGTATTTCGTCCAGCAGCTCTTAAACGGGCTGACGCTCGGATCCATCTATGGCCTTGTGGCTATTGGCTATACGATGGTTTACGGCATTATCGGCATGATCAATTTCGCCCATGGCGACATCTTCATGCTCGGTGGCTTCGCCGCTCTTATCGTCTTCCTCGTCCTCACATCCATCTTCGCAGGTCTCCCGGTGGCCGTTCTGCTGCTGGTGATGCTTGTCGTTGCGATGCTGATGACGAGTTTGTGGAATTGGACGATTGAGCGCGTGGCATACCGGCCCCTGCGCGGGTCCTTCCGCCTGGCGCCGCTGATTACTGCGATCGGCATGTCGATCACGCTGTCCAACTTCATCCAGGTGACGCAGGGTCCACGCAACAAGCCGATCCCGCCGATGGTGAGCTCGGTCTACCAGTTCGGGAACATCTCGGTGTCGCTGAAGCAGATCATCATCATCGTGATCACCGCAGTGCTGCTGACGATCTTCTGGTACATCGTCAATCGTACGGCACTCGGCCGTGCCCAGCGCGCCACTGAGCAGGATCGCAAGATGGCCGCGCTGCTCGGCGTCAACGTCGACCAGACGATCTCCATCACTTTCGTTATGGGTGCGGCACTCGCAGCGGTCGCCGGCACGATGTACCTGATGTATTATGGCGTTGCCTCGTTTAACGACGGCTTCACGCCTGGTGTGAAGGCCTTCACGGCAGCCGTTCTCGGCGGTATCGGTTCGTTGCCCGGCGCCGTCTTCGGCGGCCTCCTTATCGGCCTTATCGAGTCGCTGTGGTCGGCATACTTCACCATCGCCTACAAGGACGTCGCGACCTTTGCGATCCTGGCTTTCGTGTTGATCTTCAAGCCGACCGGCATCCTCGGGCGGCCGGAAGTCGAGAAGGTATAACGTCATGGCAAACACCGAAAATTCTGCAGGCAAGCCCGATGCCGGACTTGTCCGCAAAGGCCTTACCGAAGCTCTTTTCGCCGCCGTCCTGTCGTTCGGCATGTTCGTTCTCTATGTCGGCCTCAAGACCGACCAGAACATCAGCAATGAGTTGATCATCGTCCAGCGCTGGGGCCTGCTTGCGATCTTCGTCGCGGTCGCTGCCATCGGCCGCTTCGCCATGGTCGTTTTCATCAGGCCGAATATCGACCGCCGCAAGCTCAGCAAGGCGCGCGAGGGCGAACTCGATATCTCGACAGAGAAGAGCTTCTTCCACCGGCATTTCCTGAAGATCGCGCTGATCGCGCTGCTGCTTTATCCCATGGTGGTGGTGGCGATCAAAGGCCCTCAGGGCTCGCTGACATATGTCGACAATTTCGGCATTCAGATCCTGATCTATGTGATGCTCGCCTGGGGGCTGAACATCGTCGTCGGCCTTGCCGGCCTGCTCGACCTTGGCTATGTCGCCTTCTATGCCGTCGGCGCCTATTCCTACGCACTGCTTTCGAGCTATTTCGGCCTGTCCTTCTGGGTGCTGCTGCCGCTTTCGGGCATTTTCGCCGCACTCTGGGGCGTCATTCTCGGCTTCCCGGTGCTGCGCCTGCGCGGCGATTACCTTGCCATCGTGACGCTTGCCTTCGGTGAAATCATTCGTCTCGTCCTCATCAACTGGACTGAAGTGACGAAGGGCACCTTCGGTATCTCAAGTATCCCGAAGGCAACACTCTTCGGCATTCCCTTCGATGCGACGGCCGGCGGCTTTGCCAAACTCTTTAACCTGCCGATCTCCTCGGCCTATTACAAAATCTTCCTGTTCTATTTGATCCTGGCGCTCTGCATGCTGACGGCCTATGTCACCATCCGGCTGCGCCGCATGCCGATCGGACGCGCCTGGGAAGCTTTGCGTGAAGACGAGATCGCCTGCCGTTCGCTCGGCATCAACACGGTGACGACCAAGCTCACCGCCTTTGCGACGGGCGCGATGTTTGCCGGTTTCGCCGGCTCGTTCTTCGCCGCCCGCCAGGGCTTCGTCTCGCCGGAATCCTTCGTCTTCCTGGAATCGGCCGTCATTCTCGCCATTGTTGTCCTTGGCGGCATGGGGTCGTTGACCGGCATCGCGATCGCCGCCATCGTCATGGTCGGCGGCACCGAGTTGCTGCGCGAGATGAGCTTCCTAAAACTCATCTTCGGACCAGATTTTACGCCGGAACTTTACCGCATGTT
The DNA here is from genome assembly GCF_032464655.1 of Rhizobium sp. 25PS6. Classification (NCBI taxonomy): domain Bacteria; kingdom Pseudomonadati; phylum Pseudomonadota; class Alphaproteobacteria; order Hyphomicrobiales; family Rhizobiaceae; genus Rhizobium; species Rhizobium sp. 25PS6. Next base: position 218,209 of record NZ_JAWDIV010000005.1, on the reverse strand, counting down.
GATCTTCGGCCTCGCCATGGTCGTCGTCATGCTGTTCAAGCCGCGCGGCTTCGTCGGCTCGCGTGAGCCGACAGCCTTCCTCAGAGAGCGCAAGGCGATATCCGGAAGCTTCATCAAGGAGGGCCATGGTTGATGAGCCCCGTGACGACGAATACGATGTCTGACGACACTCTTCTCAAGGTCGAACACCTGTCGATGAAGTTCGGCGGCCTGATGGCCATCAACGACTTCTCCTTCGAAGCCAAGCGTGGCGATATCACCGCGCTGATCGGGCCGAACGGCGCCGGCAAGACCACCGTCTTCAACTGCATCACCGGCTTCTACAAGCCGACGATGGGCATGATCACGTTCAACCAGAAGAGCGGCAAGCAATACCTGCTGGAGCGCCTGCCGGACTTTCGCATCACCAGGGAAGCCAAGGTCGCGCGTACGTTCCAGAACATCCGGCTGTTCTCCGGCCTGACCGTTCTCGAAAACCTGCTGGTTGCCCAGCACAACAAGCTGATGAAGGCATCGGGTTATACAATCCTCGGCCTTATCGGTGTCGGCCCCTATAGGCGGGAAGCGGCCGAGGCGATCGAGCTTGCCCGTTTCTGGCTTGAGAAGGCCGACCTTATCGACCGCGCCGACGACCCCGCCGGCGACTTGCCCTACGGCGCCCAGCGGCGTCTCGAAATCGCCCGCGCCATGTGCACCGGTCCGGAACTGCTTTGCCTGGATGAACCGGCTGCCGGCCTCAACCCACGGGAATCGGCAACGCTCAACGCTCTGCTGAAGAGCATTCGCGCCGAAACCGGGACGTCGATCCTGCTGATCGAGCACGACATGTCTGTGGTCATGGAAATCTCCGACCACGTCGTCGTCCTCGAATATGGTCAGAAGATTTCCGATGGCACACCGGATCACGTGAAGAACGATCCGCGGGTCATCGCGGCCTATCTCGGTGTCGAGGATGAGGAAGTGGAAGAGGTGATCGCAGCCGTCGAGCAGCTCGAAGGAGGCGCAAACTGATGGGCGATGAAGTAATGACGGGTCAACCGCTCCTTCAGGTGAATGGCGTCGAAACCTATTACGGCAATATCCGGGCGCTGGCCGGCGTCGATGTCCACGTCAACAAGGGCGAGATCGTCAGCCTGATCGGCGCCAACGGCGCCGGCAAGTCGACACTGATGATGACGATCTGCGGCAGCCCGCAGGCCCGCACCGGTTCGGTGGTCTTTGAGGGCCGCGACATCACCCGCATGCCGACGCATGAAATCGCCCGTCTGCGCATTGCACAGTCGCCGGAAGGCCGCCGCATCTTCCCGCGCATGACGGTTCTGGAAAATCTTCAGATGGGCGCTGGCCTCGATAATTTGAAACACTTCGCCGAAGACGTCGAGAAGATCTTCACGCTCTTCCCGCGTCTCAAGGAACGTCACGCCCAGCGGGGTGGAACACTTTCGGGCGGCGAGCAGCAGATGCTGTCGATCGGCCGCGCGCTGATGGCGCGCCCGAAACTGCTGCTTCTCGACGAACCCTCGCTCGGTCTTGCGCCGCTGATCGTCAAGGGCATCTTCGAGGCGATCAGGAAGCTCAACGAGGCGGAGGGGCTGACCGTTTTCCTCGTCGAGCAGAACGCGTTCGCCGCCCTCAGGCTTTCTCACCGCGCCTACGTGATGGTGAACGGCAAGGTGACGATGAGCGGCTCCGGCAAGGAGCTTCTTGCCAATCCCGAGGTCCGCGCCGCCTATCTCGAAGGCGGAAGACACTAGCTCGAAAGGAGAGTTTGACATGCAGGGACTTTTCTTCGAAGCGGATGCCGGCCCCCTTGTGGCGATCCGTGTCATCGTCTTGCTCTTAGGCTTCTGGACGGCCTGGCGCGCCGGCAAAGCGGTTGCCGAGGGCTGGAGCGACTATCCGCTGGTCATCGTCTATACATTTCTGCTCGCCTGGGCGATGCAGTTCCTGCATCATGCCCTGTTCAATGGGCCGATGCTCAACGCCTTCTACTATATCCTCGACTTCGTGACGCTGCTGGTGTTCTCGACGGCCGGCTTCCGCTACCGCCGCACCAATCAGATGGTTAACAACTATTACTGGCTGTACGAGAAAACTTCCGCGTTTTCGTGGAAGGACAAACATTGACAGTCCGTTGAAACTAGGCATGAATTGCCTTCCGAGTGGAACAAGCTTTCCTGGCGCAGTCAATGGTGGGTAGTGCGCTGGGCCTTAGACCGGAACCCGCCCAAAAATTGGGAGTAATAATATGAAAAAGTCTCTTCTGTCGGCGGTGGCTCTGACGGCGATGGTCGCCTTCAGCGGCAACGCGTGGGCCGACGTTCTCATCGCTGTCGCTGGTCCGCTGACTGGCCCGAACGCCGCGTTCGGCGCTCAGCTCCAGAAGGGTGCTGAACAGGCAGCCGCCGACATCAATGCGGCTGGCGGCATCAACGGCGAGCAGATCAAGATCGAGCTCGGCGACGACGTCTCCGACCCGAAGCAGGGCATTTCGGTCGCCAACAAGTTCGCTGCTGACGGCGTCAAGTTTGTCATCGGCCACTTCAACTCGGGCGTTTCGATCCCGGCTTCGGAAGTCTATGCCGAAAACGGCATCCTCGAAATCACCCCGGCCGCGACGAACCCGACCTTCACGGAGCGGGGCCTCTGGAACACGTTCCGCACCTGCGGCCGTGACGACCAGCAGGGTGCCATCGCCGGCAAATATCTTGCAGATCACTTCAAGGACGCCAAGATCGCTGTCGTTCACGACAAGACCCCCTACGGTCAGGGCCTTGCCGACGAAACCAAGAAGGCTATGAATGCCGCTGGCGTCACGGAAGTCATATACGAAGGCATCAACGTCGGCGACAAGGACTTTTCGGCCCTCATCGCCAAGATGAAGGAAGCCGGCGTCTCGATCATCTATTGGGGTGGCCTGCACACCGAAGCCGGTCTCATCATCCGCCAGGCGGCCGACCAGGGCCTGAAGGCCACGCTGGTTTCGGGCGACGGTATCGTTTCGAACGAACTGGCCTCGATCGCTGGTGACGCCGTCGCCGGTACGCTGAACACCTTCGGCCCCGATCCGACGGCGAACCCTGCGAACAAGGAACTCGTCGAGAAGTTCAAGGCCGCTGGTTTCAATCCGGAAGCCTACACGCTCTATTCCTACGCTGCGATGCAGGCGATCGCCGGGGCCGCCAAGGCTGCCGGTTCGCTGGATCCTGAGGCCGTTGCCAAGGCCATGAAGGAGAAGGGCCCGTTCCCGACCGTTCTCGGCGACATTTCGTTCGACGAAAAGGGCGACCCGAAGATTCCTGGCTACATCATGTATGAATGGAAGAAGGGTCCGGACGGCAAGTACAGCTACTTCCCGCAGGGCATGTAAGCCTCGCTTCCCATTTTGGGACATGATTATCGAAGCCCGGTTCCGACCGGGCTTCTTTCTTTTTGCGGGTGTTTCAATTCCGGCTTGGCTACCGTGCCGCAGTCGCTCATCGATCGATCCACGAAGACGGCGCGTTACGGCGCCCGGCAGCTCGCTTCGGTGAAGGGGATGCTGACGGCGAAAAATGGTACGATCCGGCGCTTCGGCGAATGGAGACCGTCATGGTCCCGCGGCATCTCGGCAGCGCCACGGAGCTAGCCTCCATCACCCTCTTACATCTCGTACAGCACGTGCGTGGCTTTCACGGCGGCCGAGGCGCGGTTCTCGACGCCGAGCTTCACGTAAATCTGTTCGAGGTGTTTGTTCACCGTCCGCGCCGACAGTCCCAATATTTCGCCGATGTCGCGGTTGGCCTTGCCCTTGGCGATCCAGAGCAGCACTTCGGATTCGCGCTGGGTGAGCGAGAAGCGCTGGCGCAGCACCTCGTCGTCGCTGCGCTGACTGGCGGCGGTGAGGCGGAAGAGATATTCGTCAGGGCCGATTGCGCCGAGGAAGGCGAGCTGCAACGCTGCCTGGCCGGCATGGGCGATCGAGATGATGCCGTCGCGCACTGCGGCGACGCGGTCGCGCATCCAGCCGGCGATATGGCGGACGACGATTTCCATGCCGTCGTCGCTGCCCATGGCGGCATTGACCAGCCGTGTCGCTTGCGGCGTTGACCAGTGGATGGCGCCGTCGCCCTTGACTGCCAGCAGATGACGGCCGGCTGCGTCCAGGGCGATGCGGGCGCTTTGGGCCGAGCGAGCGTTGCGCAGATGGACGCGGATGCGGGCGCGCAGTTCATCGATGTTGATCGGTTTGCTGAGATAATCGACGCCGCCGGATTCCAGCGCGTGCACGACATGCTCGGTCTCGGTCAGGCCGGTCATGAAGACGACAGGCACCTGCGCTACAGCAGCATTCGCCTTCAGCCGGCGGCAGGTCTCGAAGCCATCCATACCCGGCATCACCGCGTCGAGCAGGATAAGATCGGGCGTGATGCGCTCGACGATACCAAGTGCCGCCGTGCCTGATGTGGCGATCAGCACGGAGAAGCCGGATTGTTCGAGCGCGTCGGTCATGAAGCCGAGGGCTTCGGCGGAGTCGTCGACGAGCAGAACGATGTCGCGGGGGAGGGCCGGCTCAGCCAATGGATTCCACCTTTTCGTCGAAGTCGTGCAGGAAGGTCATGAAGCCGGCGAGATCGAAGGCGGCGACATAGGCGCGAAGTTCCTCCGTGAATGGCTGATTTGCCTCCACCTTGGCAAGGTCTGAAAGCTTGGCTTCAATGCCTCTGATATAGCCGATCTCGCCGAGCCGCAGCAATTCCTGCACATGGGCAGCACCTGGGCTCAGCATCGGCGCTTCGATCTTGACAGGAACGGCTGGCGTGGCATCGGCATAGATCCATGTCAGGCCGAGATGCAGGGCGAGCTTGTCGCGCAGTTGGCGGATGTCGACCGGCTTGCCGATCGCATCATTGTGGCTGTCGTCGCTGTCGCTGAGAACGGCCGCATCACCGATATTGGCCGACAGCATCAGCACCGGCGCCGTCTGGCCGGCCTCACGCAGACGCGAGACGAGCTGCCAGCCGTTCATGCCGGGCATCAGGATATCGACGAGGAAGAGGTCCGGCATGATGCCCTCGATCAGCGTCAGGCATTCGCCGCCGCCTGCCGCCGTCAGCACGATGAAATCGAGCGGCGCCAGGATCTCGCGCATCATCTCGCGGTGGTCCTCGTTATCGTCGACGACGACGACCGTGCGGCGCGGGCCGTCATAACCGACAATGCGCTTCTCCTGCGGCGCTGTGGCCACGGCGCGCATGACGGCGGACAGCATCAGCCGGACGCGGAAGGTCGAGCCTTCGTCCTTCACGCTTGCAACCGAGATCTCGCCTCCAAGCGTATTGGTCAGAAGCCGGGTGATGGTGAGGCCGAGGCCGAGCCCCGGCATCGGCCGCACGCTTTCGGCCTCGCCGCGCTGGAAGGGTTCGTAAATACGGGGCAGGTCTTTCTCCGTGATGCCGCGGCCGGTATCGGCAACGGCGAAGGTCGCGACCTGGCTGCGATAGCCGACGTCGAAGGTGACGCTGCCTTCGTCGGTGAACTTGATGGCATTGGAGAGCAGGTTGACCAGGATCTGGCGCAGGCGCTTTTCGTCGGTGCGGACGAATTGCGGCAAGGCCGGCGCGCGCTCATGGATGAAGGCAAGCCCCTTTGCCTGCGCCTGCGGGCGGAACATATCGACGATCTGGTCGAGGAAATCCTGGATGTTGATCTCGTTGGAATAGACCTGCAGGCGGCCGGCCTCGATCTTGGAAATATCGAGCAGGCCGTCGATCAGCCCGGAGAGGTGTTCGGCGCTGCGGCGGATGACCTTGATCGAGGATTGGCGCGGCGCCGGGATGGTCTCGTCGCGTTCGAGGATCTGGGCGTAGCCGAGCACGGCGTTCAGCGGCGTGCGTAATTCATGGCTGAGCCCGACGACGTAGCGGCTCTTGGCGCGGTTGGCGGCCTCGGCTGTTTCCTTGGCGTTCTGCAAGGCGGCGTCGGTCTTTTTGTGGGCGGCGATTTCCTTGAGCAGCAGCGTGTTCTGGCGTGATGATTCCTCCTCGGCAACGACGCGGCTGTCATGGGCGAGCACATAGAACCAGCAGACGACGCCTGAGATCACCGAGAAGACGAAGAAGACGATGAGGATGGTGCGATTGACGACCTCACCCGTCTCGGGCGAGGCAGAGGCGACCTGATGGGCGATCATCGCCAGGATTGCACCGATGGCGGTCAATGCCAGCACGACGGCGATGCCGTAGCGGCCAAGGCGCGTCGTCAGCTTCCCCAGAATGGCTTCCGGCAGCAGCGCCTTGGCGACGGTGCCGACCTGCGCGTTGAAACGGGCGGCCGGCTTGCACATGTCGTGGCAGCGGCTGTCGAGCGAGCAGCAGAGCGAGCAGATCGGCGCGGCGTAGGCCGGGCACCAGGCCATATCCTCCGGCTCGAAGGGATGCTCGCAGACCGAGCAGGTGATGTTCGTCAGGTTCTTCCAGCTCTGGCGCGGCTTGCGGGCGAGATAGAACTTGCCTTTCGTTGCCCAGGCGATGACAGGCGAGGCGACCAGCGCGATGACGAGGGTGATATAGGGCGCGAGCGAGGCGGCGATCTCGCCAAAGGCGCCGAAATGGGCAATCAGCGACACCGTCGCCGACAGCGTCATGGCGCCAAGGCCGACCGGGTTGATGTCGTAGAGGTGGGCGCGCTTGAACTCGATGCCGGGGGGAGCCAGCCCCAGCGGCTTGTTGATGAAGAGATCGGCGGAGATCGTGCAGAGCCAGGCCATGGCGATGATCGAGAAGATGCCGAGCGTCTCCTCCAGCAGCCGGTAGATGCCGAGTTCCATCAAAAGCAGGGCGATCGCCACGTTGAACACCAGCCAGATGACGCGGCCGGGATGGCTGTGGGTCAGCCGCGAGAAGAAGTTCGACCAGGCGAGCGAACCGGCATAGGCGTTCATCACGTTGATCTTCAGCTGCGAGACGACGACGAAGGCGGCCATCAACAGCAACGCGCCATTATGCCAGGGGACCATGTAGCCGAAGGCGGTCAGATACATCTGCGCCGGGTCGGCAGCGCGATCGAGGGGGACGCCCGAGGTGAAGGTCAGCACGACCAGGAAGGAGCCGGCAAGCAACTTCGGCGCGCCGATGATGACCCAGCCGGGCCCGGCGAGAAAGATCGCCAGGCGGTGGCGCCACTTGCGCTGCGGGTCCGGCGGCAGGAAGCGCAGGAAGTCGGCCTGTTCGCCGATCTGCGACATCAGCGCCAGGATGACGGCGGAGGCCGCGCCGAACTCCACCAAATCGAATTCGGCGATGGTGCCGGGTGGGCCGGAGGCATGGCGGATGCCGGCAAAGGCGCGCCAGAGATCGAATTTTTCCCAGTCCAGCAGGGCGATGAAGATGAAGGGCAGGATATTCAGCACGATCCAGAAGGGCTGGGTCATCAGCTGGAACTTGCTGATCAGCCGTACGCCGTGCGTTACCAGGGGGATCACCATGACGGCGCTGATGATGTAGCCGATCCAGAGCGGGATGCCGAGGGTGAGCTCCAAGGCCCCGGACATGATCGAAGCCTCGATGGCAAACAGCATGAAGGTGAAGCTCGCATAAATCAGCGAGGTGATGGTCGAGCCGATATAGCCGAAGCCCGCGCCGCGCGTCAGCAGATCGATGTCGACGCCGTGGCGAATGGCGTAGCGGCTGATCGGCAGGCCGATCGCCAGCATCGCGATCGAGGCGACGATAATGGCGTAAAAGGCGTTGGTGGTGCCGTAGGAGAGGGTGATTGCGCCGCCGATCGCCTCCAGCGCCAGGAAGGAGATTGCGCCGATCGCCGTCTGTGAGATGCGCTGCGAGGAGAAATGGCGAGCGCTCTTGGCAGTGAAGCGCAGCGCGTAATCTTCCAGCGTCTGGTTGGCGACCCAGCGATTGTATTCGCGTCTTACCGGAATGATGCGTTGGCGCGCTGCCATGTCTTCCTTTCCGGCATTCCGGTTGGGCTCATCGTCTCTCCGGCAGTTTTGGCGGGATGGTTGGGAAAGGCAAGAGGCAGGCACCGACTGGTTCACAGAATGGCAATATTTTTGCAATTGATCTGTCACATGAGAGCTCTAACTCTCCCGGCGTTCGTTCAACCATTTCGGGTATCACCATGTCTGTTTTAAGCCTTTGCCGCCTGGGCACCGCCCTCGTCTGCCTCCTTTCGATCGTGCCATCGCTTGCCAGCGCCGAGCAGTCCACGGCGGCGAAAGCGCCTTATGCGCAGGCCGGAAAGACCAACAAACGCGGTGACGCCTGCTTCTCGACGGCGGACACCAACGCGGCCGTTCACCTTCTCTCCGGCTTCCTCGAAATCTGGACCCCGCGCACGCCTTTCGTCGATGCGGGTGTCGAAGCCCCGGCCAAGGACAATTGCCCGGCGGTCGCCAGGACGGATTGGGATGGTATTCCCGCCAGCAAGACCGACGGCCATATCGTCAACCAGGCCGTCCATGACGCCAACATTGCCTATGTCGTCAATGCGACGCGGGCGCGGACGGCCGACCAGGCGGTCGCCGCCTATCTCGATGATCGGCGCGGCAAGAATGCCAGCATCGTCGATGGCCTCGGTCCGCTGACGGCTGCCTGGAAGGCCGGATCGAAGCAGACCACCACGATCACCGCGGTGGCGGCCGACGCGACGACGGTCAAATATGACGACAAGGGCAATAATCGCGGTGCCGGCAGCAAGCCGGACACGGAAAACAAGACCGATGCCAATCCCGAGATGGGCCTTGCAATCGACTTCATCAACGCCGCAAGCGGTGACGGCTCGACGGAACCTGCCAAGCGCTACTTCAAATACGCCCGTCCCTACCGCTGGAGCCAGGACGTATCGGTCGTCCCGACGCTGGAGCCGGCCAAGAGCGGTAAGGCGGCGGAGGACGGCGGTTTCCCGAGCGGGCATACGGCGGAAGCCTGGCGGGATGGGCTCGCCATGGCCTATCTCGTGCCGCAGCGCTTTCAGGAAATGATCACGCGCGCCAGCGAGTTGGGTGAAGACCGCATCCTCGCCGGCATGCATTCTCCTCTCGACGTGATGAGCGGCCGCATGCTCGGCACGGCTACGGTCGTCTACAACCTGAACAAGGCCGAGAATGCGGCGCTGAAGAGCGATGCTTACGCCCAAGTGCAGGCATGGCTCGTCGCCACATCCGGCGTTGCGGATGCGGGCGCGCTCGAGGTTGCCGCCCATGCGGCACCGCTGGCTGCAGACCGTTTCGCCGATCATGACGCCAATCGCGCTTACGTGCTGCAGCGCCTGAGCTACGGCCTGCCAACGATTCATGCGACCGATCAGCCGGCGCGTGTGCCGCAGGGCGCCGAAGCGCTTCTCGAAACGCGTCTGCCCTATCTGGACGGCGTGCAGCGCCGCGACGTGCTGAAAACGACGGAGATCGCCTCAGGCTACCCGCTCCTCGACGATGCGGAAGGTTACGGTCGTCTCAACCTGTTTGCAGCCGCCGACGGGTACGGCGCGTTCGAACAGGACGTAACGGTGACGATGGACGCGGCAAAGGGCGGTTTCAATGCGATCGATACATGGCGGAACGACATCACCGGCAAGGGCAGGCTGGTAAAGCGCGGCGAAGGCATCCTCGGGCTATCGGGCGCGAACAGCTATGCCGGCGGCACCGTGCTGGAAGAGGGCGCGCTGGTGGCCCTGTCGCCGTCGGCCTTCGGTCTTGGCGGGCTGAGGGTTAACGGTGGTTCGCTCGTTCTGGCGACCGACAGGCGGCTGACCGTGAGCGGCGATTATCAGCAGCTCGCCAATGCCGCGGCGAAGCCGGCGCTCGGCGCGAACGGCGGAGGCACGCTGGTCGTCGAGGGCAAGGCGGCGCTTGCCGGCGACCTTAACGTGACGTTTGTCGATGGCTATGTCCTGACGCCCGGAACCAAGATCGAAATCCTGAAGGCGAGTGCCGTGACCGGCACCTTCGGCAAGTTCACCGTCTCCGGCCACAAGGCGAGCCTCTCCTACGGCCCGACATCAGTCACCTTGACGATCGACGGATAATTCCTCCGAGAAAATCGACAGGGCATCTCCCGCGGTGGGGGATGCCACCTTTCTCCCGGCCTGCTGCCTGTTTGACCCCCGCGCCTACGTCAATCGACGTATGTGTTTTCGCGCTGCAGCACCCGATAGTTCTTTAAGCAACAGTTAATCTCCGTTTCCGGTCTGTTGCGGAACAAGAAGAGGGGAGTTCAACCAGATGAAGCTCAAATCCACTATTACGGGCGCAGCGCTCGGCGCCGTCATGGCGGCGTCGGCCGCCTTTAGCGGTGCAGTTGCCGCCGATGACACGATCAAGGTCGGCATTCTGCACTCGCTCTCCGGCACCATGGCCATCTCCGAGACCACGCTCAAGGACGCCATGCTGATGCTCATCGACGAGCAGAACAAGAAGGGCGGCCTTCTCGGCAAGAAGCTTGAGGCCGTCGTCGTCGACCCGGCTTCCGACTGGCCGCTGTTTGCCGAAAAGGCACGTGAGCTGATCCAGAAGGACAAGGTTGCCGCCGTCTTCGGTTGCTGGACGTCCTCGTCGCGCAAGTCCGTTCTGCCGGTTTTCGAAGAGACCAACTCGATCCTCTTCTACCCGGTCCAGTATGAAGGCGAAGAGTCCTCGCGCAACATCTTCTACACCGGCGCTGCTCCGAACCAGCAGGCCATTCCTGCTGTCGACTACCTGATGGAAAAAGAAGGCGTCAAGCGCTTCGTTCTCGAAGGTACGGACTACGTCTATCCGCGCACGACCAACAAGATTCTCGAGGCATACCTGATTTCGAAGGGTATTCCGAAAGAAGACATCATGACCAACTACACGCCGTTCGGCTTCTCCGACTGGCAGACCGAAGTTTCCAAGATCAAGGAATTCGGTTCGGCCGGCAAGAAGACCGCCGTCGTCTCTACGATCAACGGCGATGCCAACGTTCCGTTCTACAAGGAACTGGGCAACAAGGGCATCAAGGCAACCGACATCCCCGTCGTCGCCTTCTCGGTCGGCGAAGAAGAGCTTGCCGGCCTCGACACCAAGCCGCTCGTCGGCCATCTCGCTGCCTGGAACTACTTCGAATCGGTCGAAAGCTCGGCCAACAAGAAGTTCATCAAGGACTGGCACGCTTTCACCAAGAACGACAAGCGCGTGACGAACGACCCGATGGAAGCTGCGTATATCGGCTTCAACGCATGGGTTAAGGCCGTCCAGGCTGCCGGCACGACCGATACCGACAAGGTTCTCGACACCATTATCGGCGTCAGCGTTCCGAACCTCTCGGGCGGCTATGCGACCGTCATGCCGAACCACCACATCACCAAGCCGGTGCTGATCGGTGAAATCCAGGCCGACGGCCAGTTCGAAATCGTCCAGCAGACACCTGCCGTCGTCGGCGACGAATGGTCAGATTTTCTGCCTGACTCCAAGGATCTGATCTCCGATTGGCGCAAGCCGATGTCCTGCGGCAACTTCAACGTCGCTACGGGCAAGTGCGGTGGCAAGGGCTCCTGAGTACGACCCCGATCCGATGATTGCATGAAGGATTCCGTCCGGGTTTGATCCCGGGCGGAAGCTCCGTCCCAGCGATTGCGCCGCGAGGCCAACACTATCAAGGGCGAGAAAGCCGATGTATCGCGCCATAAAGATTTTCCTCATCACGGTTTGCCTGGCATTTTCGGGCCTGACATTTTCGGGCGTGATGATCTCGAGCGAAGTCCAGGCTCAGGACGATATCCACGTGCTCATCGACGCGCTCGGCATCGGCGATTTCCCGGAACGCGAAGTGGCCATCAAGGCGCTGGTTGCTTCCAAGGATCCGCATGTCAGCCAGATCCTGCAGCAGTTGAGCGACGGTCTTCTCTACGTCAATTCCGATGGCGGCCCGGTTCTCCTCCAGGGCGGTACCGATGACGAACCGACCTATTCCGATCCGATCACCGGCGAAGCCGCTGCCGATGTCGATCCGGACCTGATGACGAAGGTCAAGATCAACAACGCGCTTCGCGGCGTCATCGGCGCCGCCACCAGCCAGTTGACGCTGATGAGCCCGGATCGTTCCGCGCGGCTTGCCGCGGCGCAGGGCCTCCTGAAAGATGCCGATCCCGCCAATCTCGACCTGCTGAACACGGCGCTTGCGGCCGAAAAGGACGCTGAGATCAAGAATACGATGGAAGCGGCACGCGCAGTGCTGCTGCTCAAGACGGATGCGAGCGTCGAAGACAAGAAGGCTGCGATCGATACGATCGCGGCGCGCGGCAATCGCGATGCGCTGACCATCCTCACGACCACACTCGAAACCGCGCCTGACGACCTGAAGCCGGCGATCCAGGCGGATATCAGCTCCATCAATCGCAGCCTGGCGCTATGGGATATCGTCCAGAACATCTGGTACGGATTGTCTCTCGGCTCGGTGCTGCTGCTTGCTGCGATCGGCCTTGCCATCACCTTCGGCGTCATGGGCGTCATCAACATGGCGCATGGCGAAATGGTGATGATCGGCGCCTACACCACCTATGTGGTGCAAGAGTACATCACCTCCGCCTTTCCTGAACTTGCCGATTATTCGCTGGCCTTTGCCGTGCCTGCGGCCTTCGTCTTTACCGGCTTCGTCGGTCTGGTGATCGAGCGCGCCGTCATCCGCTATCTCTACGGCCGGCCGCTCGAAACGCTGCTCGCCACCTGGGGCGTGTCGCTCATCCTGCAGCAGGCGGTGCGCAGCAGCTTCGGCCCGACCAACCGCGAGGTCCGCAATCCGACCTGGATGTCCGGCGTCTTCGATCTCGGCGGGCTCTCCATCACCTGGAACCGACTGTGGATCATCGTCTTTTCGATGGTGGTCTTTGTGGCGCTGCTCCTGCTGCTCAAACGGTCCGCCTTCGGCCTGCAGATGCGTGCCGTTACGCAGAACCGGCGCATGGCGTCGTCGATGGGCATCCGCACCGGCTGGGTCGATGCCTTCACCTTCGCGCTCGGCTCGGGCATTGCCGGCATCGCCGGCGTGGCGCTCAGCCAGATCGACAATGTCTCGCCGAACCTCGGTCAATCCTACATCATCGACAGCTTCATGGTCGTCGTCTTCGGCGGTGTCGGCAATCTCTGGGGCACGCTGGTCGGTGCACTCTCGCTCGGCGTCGTCAACAAGTTCCTCGAGCCCTTCGCCGGCGCCGTGCTCGGCAAGATCCTGGTGCTCGTCCTCATCATTCTCTTCATCCAGAAGCGTCCCCGCGGGCTCTTCGCACTCAAAGGAAGGGCGGTGGAAGCATGATAACGGCCTTCCTTCTCCGATCACTCGATCGCAAGATCGTCATTGCCACCGCCCTCCTGCTTCTGGTCGCCGTCCTTGTGCCGGTCCTGAACCTGATGACGGGGCCGAGCAATCCGCTGCACGTGCCGACTTATATCATGTCGCTGTTCGGCAAGTATCTGACCTATGCGCTGCTGGCGCTGGCGCTTGATCTCGTCTGGGGCTTCTGCGGCATCCTCTCCCTCGGCCACGGTGCCTTCTTTGCGCTCGGCGGCTATGCGATGGGCATGTATCTGATGCGCCAGATCGGCACGCGCGGCAGCTACGGAGACCCTGTTCTGCCCGACTTCATGGTGTTCCTGAACTGGAAGGATCTGCCCTGGTTCTGGTACGGCTTCAACCATTTCTGGTTTGCGGCGCTGATGGTGCTCGTCGTGCCCGGCCTGCTAGCCTTCGTCTTCGGCTGGTTTGCTTTCCGCTCACGCGTCAACGGCGTCTATCTCTCGATCATCACCCAGGCGATGACCTACGCGCTGCTGCTGGCCTTCTTCCGCAACGACATGGGCTTCGGCGGCAATAACGGCCTTACCGACTTCAAGGACATTATCGGTTTCAACGTCCAGGCTGACGGCACGCGTGCAGTCCTCTTTGCGGCAACTGCGATCTTCCTGGCGCTGTCGCTGCTGCTCGCCTCGGCGATCGTGCGCTCAAAGTTCGGCAAGGTGCTGGTCGGCGTGCGCGATGCTGAAAGCCGCACGCGCTTCCTCGGTTACCGCGTCGAGCACTTCAAGCTCTTCACCTTCGTCGTCTCGGCGATGATGGCCGGTATTGCCGGTGCGCTCTACGTGCCGCAGGTCGGCATTATCAATCCCGGCGAATTCGCGCCTGCCAATTCGATCGAAGTCGTCATCTGGACGGCGGTGGGCGGGCGGGCGACGCTGATCGGCCCGATCATCGGCGCGATCCTCGTCAACGGCGGCAAAACGATCTTCACCGGCCTCTTCCCGGAGTTCTGGCTGTTTGCGCTCGGCGGCCTCTTCGTTGCCGTCACGCTGTTCCTGCCCAAGGGTGTCGTCGGCACGATCGCCCAATATCTCGGAAAGCGGAAGAAGGTCTCCAATTCTGCTCCGCCGGCGGTGCAGGAAGATGGCATCGAGCCGAAAATACAGGCAGCGGAGTGAGCACTATGATCCCCGACGTCAAACCCAACAGCGTGCTTTATCTGAACGGCGTCTCGGTTTCCTTCGATGGCTTCAAGGCGCTGAATTCGCTGTCGATCGTCATCGAACCCGGCGAGCTGCGCGCCATCATCGGCCCCAACGGCGCCGGCAAGACGACGATGATGGATATCATCACCGGCAAGACCAGGCCCGATGAGGGTGAGGTGTTCTTCAACGGCACGATCGATCTTACCAAGAAGGACGAGGCCGATATCGCCCAGCTCGGCATCGGCCGCAAGTTCCAGAAGCCGACAGTCTTCGAAAGCCATACGGTGTGGGACAATCTGGAGCTGGCGCTGAACCGCCGTCGTAGCGTGTTCTCGACACTGTTCTACCGGCTTTCGGGCGAGGACAAGACGCGCATCGACGAGATCCTCGAAACGGTGCGGCTGACGCATCGCCGCGACGAATTCGCCGCCAATCTCTCGCACGGGCAGAAGCAATGGCTGGAGATCGGCATGCTGCTGGCGCAGGAGCCGAAGCTCCTGCTCGTCGACGAGCCGGTGGCCGGCATGACGGATGCGGAGACGGCGGAAACTGCGATCCTGCTCAAGGATATCGCCAAAACCCGGTCTGTCGTCGTCGTCGAACATGACATGGGCTTCATCCGAGACCTCGGCGTCAAGGTGACCTGCCTTGCTGAGGGATCGGTGCTGGCCGAAGGGTCGATCGATTTTGTGAGTTCGGATCCGAAGGTCATCGAGAACTATTTGGGGCGGTGAGCGTCGCGTTTGCCGGATGCCCCTCACCCTCACCCTTTCCCCGTAAACGGGGCGAGGGGACGTGCCATGCGAGAGGTGGACGAGGGACGGACAGGTCGCGGCATATTCCCTTCTCCCCGCAAGCGGGGAGAAGGTGGCGGCAGCCGGATGAGGGGCAGCGGCCTGCTCCGACAGCAGTTTGATTTAAAGGGAAACCGATGCTGACAGTCGAAAACGCAAACCTCCACTACGGCGCCGCTCAGGCGCTGCGCGGCATCTCGATCAAAGCGGAGATGGGCAAGATCACCTGCGTGCTGGGGCGTAACGGCGTGGGGAAGAGTTCTCTTCTGCGCGCCGTTACCGGCCAGCATCCGCTGTCGGCCGGTACCGTCACCTTCAACGATACCAAGCTCAACGGCTTGCCGCCCTTTGCCCGCGCCAAGCAGGGCATCGGCTATGTGCCGCAGGGGCGCGAAATCTTCCCGCTGCTCACCGTCAAGGAAAATCTCGAAACCGGCTTTGCTCCGCTTGGCCGCCGCGACCGCAACATCCCCGATGACATCTTCAGTCTCTTCCCGGTGCTGAAGTCGATGTTGTCACGTCGCGGCGGCGATCTTTCTGGCGGGCAGCAGCAGCAGCTGGCGATCGGGCGCGCCATGGTGACACGGCCGAGGATTCTCGTGCTCGACGAGCCGACCGAGGGCATTCAGCCATCGATCATCAAGGATATCGGCCGGGCGATCCGCTATCTGCGCGACTCTACAGGCATGGCGATCCTGCTCGTCGAGCAATATCTCGATTTCTGCCGCGAGCTTGCCGACTATGTCTACATCATGGATCGCGGCGAAATCGTGCATGAAGGGCTTGCCGAGACGTTGGATACGCCGGAGGCCCGCCGCCACCTGACTGTCTGACCGGCAGATGCCGCATTTTGCAGCAGAGGGCGCGGCGCCTGGGAAACCTTCCGCCGCCGGCAAAGGTCTGCTCGGGGCGGCATAGGAATTGCTTGCTTTCTGCTATCCGCGCGCTTGAATGAAAACCAGGGGCGCGGCCGAAAGGGACGATATGACGATCGCGGCGGCAGGCACGAGACCGCAAAGAGCGGAAGGGCGCGGGCATCTGGCGGCAAAGCTGTTCGATGGCCGCACGCGCATCCGTGAACTCTATCAGGAGGGGGCGGCGAAAATCCGCCTGCCCGATACCTTCGACGCCTCCATGGAAGCCGTCATCATCAATACTGCTGGCGGTTTGACGGGCGGCGATCGGATGGATTGGAGCGTGGATGCCGGCCCCGGCACGCGCATCGACGTCACCACTCAGGCTTGCGAGAAGATCTACAAGGCATCGGCCGGCATCGCCGAGGTGGCGACCAGCATCAAGGTCGGAGCCCAAGCCCGCGTCGACTGGCTGCCGCAGGAAACGATCCTCTTCGACCGGGCCGCACTTTTCCGCCGGCTGGATGTCGATCTTGACGAGAGCGCCGAATTTCTGGCCGTCGAAGCCGTGCTGCTCGGCCGCAAGGCGATGGGTGAGGCGGTGGTATCGGGGCTGTTCCGCGATCGCTGGCGGATCCGCCGCTCGGGTCAACTGATCCACGCCGAAGAACTCAGGCTTTCCGAAGGTGTGGCGGCACTGGCGGCGCGGCAGGCCGTGCTCGGCGGACAGGTGGCCTTTGCGACGTTGCTTTATGCCGGGCCGCTTTCAGAAGCCTATCTTAGCAAAGTCCGGCCGCTGGTCGAAGGATCGATGGGCGGTGCGAGCGCTTGGAATGGCAAGCTCGTCGTTCGCCTAGCAGCGGCCGACGGCTTCTCGCTCAGAAAAATCCTGATCCCCGTCATTTCCGCCTTGCGCAATGGTGCGCCTGTGCCGAAAGTCTGGAATCTATGAACGTAAGCATTCGGTCAAGCAGATGGACAAGCGATGAACCTCACTCCGAGAGAAAAAGACAAGCTGTTGATTTCGATGGCGGCGATGGTGGCGCGGCGGCGACTGGAGCGCGGCGTCAAGTTGAATTACCCCGAAGCGATCGCGCTGATCAGCGACTTCGTCGTCGAAGGCGCCCGCGATGGCCGCCCGGTTGCCGAGCTGATGGAAGCTGGCGCCCATGTGATCGGCCGCTCCCAGGTGATGGAGGGCATTGCCGAGATGATCCATGACGTGCAGGTGGAGGCAACGTTCCCGGATGGAACCAAGCTCGTCACCGTGCACGAGCCGATCCGGTGAGGAGATAGGGATGCTCGAGCTCAGGCCCAATTGCGAATGCTGCGACAAGGATCTGCCGCCTGATAGCACTGAGGCACGGATCTGCACCTATGAATGTACCTTCTGTGCCGATTGCGTGGACGGCGTGTTGAAGGGTGTCTGCCCGAACTGCGGCGGCAATCTCGTCGCGAGGCCCATTCGGCCGGCGGCGATGCTTGTCAAAAATCCAGCGTCGACGAAGCGTGTGCTGAAAGCTGAGGGCTGCGCGCCCAAGGCGGCTTAAGGAGGACGAGATGATTCCAGGCGAAATCATTGCCGCAAGCGGCGACATCGAACTGAATGCCGGCGCGCCGACGGTGACGCTGGAGGTTTCCAATACAGGCGATCGGCCGGTGCAGGTCGGCAGCCACTATCATTTCGCCGAGACCAATGCGGGACTTTCCTTCGATCGCGCGGCGGCGCATGGCAAGCGGCTCGATATTCCGGCAGGGACGGCGGTGCGCTTCGAGCCGGGGCAGACGCGCTCGGTGACGCTGATCCCGCTTTCCGGCAAGCGCGAGGTTTACGGCTTCCGGCAGCTGGTGATGGGCAAGCTTTAAGAACAATAATCTGGAGGAATGCATGCGCTTGAATATCTGCCTCGTCGGGGCGGCGATGCTGCTGACGGCAGGTGCTGCCTCTGCTGAGGATATCGATTGCAACAGTCCCAAGACGCAATCGGACATGACGTCTTGCGAGGCGGCGCGTCATGAGGCCGCCGACAAGGCTTTGAATGCGCAATACAAGAAGACCCGCGCCGTCTTGGCAGCGATCGACAAGGACCTGGATGGCGACATGAAGGGCGCGGAGCAGGCGCTGGTCAAGGCGCAGCGCGCCTGGATCGATTATCGCGATGCCGAATGCGACGCCTTCGGCTTTCAGGCCCGCGGCGGCACGATGGAGCCGATGCTGGTTGCCGGATGCCTCGCCAACATTACGGATAAACGCACGAAAGAGCTGAAAGAGCTCGAAGATATGATGAGCAACTAGGGTGATCAGGAAGATCATGATCGTCGGCAATGGCGACATCGGAGAGGCAGAGGCTGGTGTCATCGATGCCGCCGATTTCGTCATCCGCTTCAATGACTGCCGCTCCTATGGGGCCGGCGGCAGCCGCACGGATGCCGTTGCGGTCTGCAACACCGGCAGGCCGGCAAAGGCGATGCTTGGTTCGCGTGAGTGGCGCGCCCATCCGGGCGTCGTGTCGGCCGGCGAAATCTGGAGCGTGCGCGACCCGGAAAAATTCGCCGCGATGCGGGCGCCGCTTGCCGTCTCGCATCCGGAACTCGACGATTTCTGCGACGACTATACCGCTGAGTTCAGCGCCTTCTGCGCAGACACCGGCAAGACGCACGTCATCATCGACAAGTCGATTCACGATGCCGTCGATGCAGCGATTTCGGCTTTTGATCCTCAGCCATACGTGGTGCCGAGCAGCGGCATGATCGTGATCGGCGAGGTGCTGGAGAGACGTGACGAGGCCGAGGTGACGCTCGCTGGCTTCGGCCATGTCGGCTGGGAATGGCATCCGTTCGCCGCCGAGCGGCAGCTGGTGGACCGGTATATCGACGAGGGGCGGCTTCGGCGGCTTGGGACAAACATTGCGGCATCCGGCAAAACGCCTTACATTTTGAACAAAAGGTAAGGAGACTTGTTATGGCGACATCGGCAAAGGTCACATCGAAAAATCAGATCACGCTGCCTGCAGGGTTGCGCAAGTCGTTGGACATTCATGCCGGAGACCGGATCGATTTCGTCGCGAATTCCAACGGCGTTTTCGAAGTTCGTGTGCTGAGAGAAAGTCTTGCCGACTTGATAGGAGTTCTGAAGAGCGACGAACCGGTTTCGGGCGATGACATTGAAAAATGGATCGCCGAGGCGCGCGGTGCAATGGCGACGGGATCATGGAATGCTGGGGATTGATACGAATATCCTGCTCAGGATCTTTCTCACCGATCTTTCCGAGGGGGACCACACGCCGGACCAGTTCGCCCTGGTTCGCGCTGCCGTTGTGGGGAGCCGCGAACCGTTCTTCGTCAACCATGTGGTCGTTGTCGAGACGATCTGGGTGCTTCGGCAGAAGCTGAAATACAGCAAGGAGGTCATTGCCGGGGTCATGACAAGGCTGCTGCACATGTCAAATGTAATGGTCCAGGACGCTGCGACCGTAGAGGCATCGTTGAGCAGCTTCATCGCATTTCCGGGCGATTTTTCCGACCATCTCATCGGCGAAATCAACAAGCGAAACGGCTGCCGCACGACCCTGACTTTCGACCGGGCCGCATCGAAATCTCCCAATTTTTCGGAACTCCAGAGGTAGAACCAGAATATGCCCTACAAGATCTCGCGCGCCGCCTATGCCGGCATGTTCGGACCGACCACCGGCGACAAGGTACGCCTTGCCGATACGGAGCTTTTCATCGAGATCGAGAAGGATTTCACCATCTATGGCGAGGAGGTGAAGTTCGGCGGCGGCAAGGTGATCCGCGACGGCATGGGACAGAGCCAGGTGACGCGGGCGGATGGCGCGGTCGATACGGTCATCACCAATGCGGTGATCGTCGATCATTCGGGCATCTACAAAGCCGATATCGGCCTCAAGGATGGGCGCATCGTCGCGATCGGCAAGGCGGGTAATCCCGACATGCAGCCGGGTGTCAACATCATCGTCGGCCCGGGCACGGAGGCGATCGCCGCCGAAGGCAAGATCGTCACCGCTGGCGGCATGGACAGCCATATCCATTTCATCGCACCGCAGCAGATCGAGGAAGCGCTGATGAGCGGCATGACCTGCATGCTTGGCGGCGGCACCGGTCCGGCACACGGCACGCTCGCCACCACCTGCACGCCCGGTCCCTGGCATCTCGCGCGCATGATCGAAGCGGCCGACGCCTTCCCGATGAACCTCGCCTTTGCCGGCAAGGGCAATGCCTCGCTGCCGGGGGCGCTGACCGAAATGGTGCTGGCGGGCGCCACCTCGCTGAAGCTGCACGAGGATTGGGGCACGACACCAGGCGCCATCGACTGCTGCCTGTCGGTTGCCGACGAATACGACGTGCAGGTGATGATCCACACCGATACGCTGAACGAAAGCGGCTTCGTCGAGGATACGATCGGCGCCATCAAGGGCCGCACCATCCATGCCTTCCACACGGAAGGAGCAGGCGGCGGGCATGCGCCTGATATCATCAAGATCTGCGGCCAGCCGAACGTCATCCCGTCGTCGACCAATCCGACGCGTCCCTATACGGTCAATACCATCGCCGAGCATCTCGACATGCTGATGGTCTGCCACCATCTGTCGCCGTCGATCCCCGAAGATATCGCCTTTGCCGAAAGCCGGATCCGCAAGGAGACGATCGCCGCCGAAGACATCCTGCACGATATCGGCGCCTTCTCGATCATCTCGTCCGATAGCCAGGCCATGGGCCGCGTCGGCGAGGTGGCGATCCGCACCTGGCAGACGGCCGACAAGATGAAGCGCCAGCGCGGCCGGCTGAAGGAGGAAAAAGGCGACAACGACAATTTCCGCGTCCGCCGCTATATCGCCAAATATACGATCAACCCGGCGATTGCCCATGGTCTCAGCCGTGAGATCGGCTCGGTCGAAGTCGGCAAGCGCGCCGACCTCGTGCTGTGGAATCCGGCCTTCTTCGGCGTGAAGCCCGATATGGTGCTGCTCGGAGGCTCGATCGCGGCCGCCCCGATGGGCGATCCGAACGCCTCGATCCCGACGCCGCAGCCAGTACATTACCGGCCGATGTTTGCCTCCTATGGCAAGAGCCTCACCAATTCCTCCGTCACCTTCGTCAGCCAGGCCGCGCTCGACGGCGGCCTGAAAGGCCGGCTCGGCGTCGCCAAGGAACTGGTCGCGGTGAAGAATACGCGCGGCGGCATCTCCAAGGCATCGATGATCCACAACGACCTGACACCCGAGATCGAGGTCGATCCGGAGACCTACGAGGTCAGGGCGAACGGTGAGCTGCTGACTTGCGAGCCGGCGAGGGTGCTGCCGATGGCGCAGCGCTATTTCCTGTTCTAGGCCCACGTCCGATGTGTGATGGACGGCTGCGATGAGGACAGGTATCCGCTGGTTGTTGCGGATCGTATTCCTGCTCGTGCTTTCGGCGGTCTGCGGGACCCTTATTCCCCGGCCGCTGATTGCGCCGGTCAAGGCGTCATCTGCCGCAGTGACGCATCGGGTTCTGCTGCTGTCAGGCCCGATCCATACCGATATTGCCATTCCGCTCGACGCGGAAACGCGGGCTGCCTTTTCCTTCCTCGACAATACCGATTTTCCGCTCGGCCATCCGAGCGCGGAGTGGCTCATTATCGGCTGGGGCGGTCGTGCCTTCTATCTGGAAACGCCCATATGGGCGGAGCTGAAGCCGCTGCCGGTGTTGCGCGCGCTGACGATCGACCGTTCAGTGCTGCATGTGGACCTTGCTGGCCCTATCACCGAGCCGCAGCCCACCGTTGCGGCATTCAATGTCAGTGAGGATCAATTAGCGCAGCTGCGCGACTTTATCTCCGAGAGCTTCGTCCGCGACGCGGGCGCGGTGGTGCCGATTCCGGGTGTGGGTTACGGCGAGATCGACCGGTTCTTCGAGGCCAGGGGATACTTCAACGCCCTCTTCGGCTGCAACACCTGGACTGCCGCTGCCCTGCGCTCGGCTGGGCTTCGAACAGGCATATGGAACCCGCTTCCACAAGCATTGCGATTGTCTGTTTCTGTCTACAATTGAAGCAGCCGTCGAGCCGGTCCGCTCTTAAAGGGAATTGTGAATAGCGCTCTCCATCTGGTTGTAAAAATCGGTGGAAAAACCGGTATTTTCTTCAGTTAAGCCATTCTGGAGCAACCGCGTCTGGAAGCTCTATAAATCCCTTTTATATCAATTATTTAACTGTCTCTCTGCGCTGTTCGATTCAGGGACTGGAAAGCTGCATCCTTTGCTAGAAAAATTCTGTCCACCAAAACGTCCAAAACCGTTCGAATTTTAACGAGTCAATTAAGACACCCGCAGCAATTGGGCTCTTATCAATGCCTGGAAACGCCGAGCAGGAAGGTTGATTCTCATGAGAAACTGGATTTCGCTGCAGGCCGATTTCGGCGATCTTCAATACCGCAGGAACGTCTATGTCTTCGCCCTGAAGATGGCTTTTCTTGCCGTTATTCTCTCAGGAGTCATTATCGCATTGACGATGCCATCGCTCGATCTTCTCGGGCTTCTACCGGTGACGCTCGCCCATGCAATCGGCTTCAGCGCGATCTTTTCCTGGCTGATCGGCGGTACCGTTTCCGGCATGCTGTCGCTGTTTGCCGGCTTTGCCATGCGCGATCTTGCGCTCTCGCGGGCGGAATTCGAAAAGCTCAGCCGCACGGATACGCTTTCCGGACTGCTCAACCGGCGCGCCTTTGCCGAGGCGCTTGAGAATATCGATGGCAACGCGTCCCTAGTGATTTTTGACGTCGATCGTTTCAAGACGATCAATGACCGCTTCGGCCATGGCTGCGGCGATGCCGTTATCGTCGCCGTTTCGGGCATGCTCACATCCGCCTTCGATGAGGTGTCCGTCGTCGCACGGCTGGGTGGGGAGGAGTTTGGTGTGATCCTATCCGGCGAGCCGCTGGAGGCACGGATGCAGCGTATTGAAGGTGTCCGGGCCCGGATCGCCGGCGGCGCCATCAAGGCCGAGGGGCACGATATCCGCATCACCGTTTCCGGCGGCATTGCCGATCTCGTCGCCGGGCGCAACAAGCAGGCGGTTTATGCCTCCGCCGACCGGGCGCTCTATCTCGCCAAGGCGCTCGGGCGCAATCGCGTCGTACATGAACGGGAAGGTCTTCATCACGCCTGGCACGGGCTCGTCGAGAACGGCGTCGACGGCGAGAACAGAGGCCCGGAGAGCGACAATGTGATGCAGGCTTACGGAATATAAAAGCCGAAGCCGGACGAAAGGCCATTGGTGCTTGCATCGGGAAGAGCTATTTTGCATGGTCGTCCTCTCAGAAAAACGGACATGTCATGCAGCGCGTCACCTCCTATCTTCCCGCCGGAACCCCTTCCTCCCACCCAATCGCCCAGGTCAAGCTGCCGCATGATCTGCGCCATCTGCGCCGCAAGCTGCTGCATCTGGAAAATGGTGAGATGGTCATGCTCGATCTCAAGGATCCGGTGCTTTTCGCCAATGGCGACCTGCTGGTGCGCGACGACGGCGAACTGATCGAGATCCTCGCCGCCGACGAGAAACTCTTCGAAATCCGCGGTCGCGACCGCACCCATCTGGTCGAGCTCGCCTGGCATCTCGGCAACCGGCATCTTGCCGCGCAGATCGAGGAAGACCGCATCGTCATCCTCCGCGATCATGTCATCCGCGCCATGCTGCAGGGTCTCGGCGCCGTCGTCCTCGAGATCGACGAGCCGTTCCAGCCGGCGCGCGGCGCCTATCATTCCCAAGGCGGGCATTCGCATGGGCATGACCACGATCACAATCATGACCACGGGCATGATCACGGCCATGACCACGATCACGAACATGGCTACGAGCATGAGCATGAGCACCGCCACGATCGCGGTCATGATCATGACCACAAGCACGACTGAGTCTTGATGACCAGGGATCGCGAGCTGCAGGCATTGCTGCGCCTGACGGCATGGCTCTCGCCGGCCTTTCCGATCGGCAGCTTTGCCTATTCGGGCGGGCTGGAGCGGGCGGTGGCCGACGGGCTCGTTACGGATGCGACCTCGCTTGCGGCCTGGATCGGCACGCTGGTCGGGAATGGGTCGGCCTGGAACGATGCGGTGCTTCTGGCCGAAAGCCACAGGCAACAGGCAGAACCCGCACGCCTTGCCGAAGTCGCTGCACTCGCCGAGGCGCTGGCCGGATCACGCGAGCGGCATCAGGAAACGATGTTGCTCGGTGAGGCTTTCCTCGCAGCGGCGCGGGCCTGGCCCGACGGGGTGTTCGAGCGGCTACCTGACAGGGTCGCGTATCCCATTGCGGTCGGGGCGGTGACGGGCGCCCATGGCATAGGGCCCGAGAAGGCGCTCGCCGCCTTCCTGCATGCCTATGTCTCACAAGCGGTTTCATCAGGTATCCGCCTCGGTGTCGCCGGGCAACGGGATGGCCTCGCCGTTCTTGCCGGTCTGGAAGACCGTATCGCGGAGGTCGCCCGGCGGGCGGCAGCCTCGACGCTCGACGATCTGGGTTCGGCGACAGTGCAGGCCGATATTGCCAGCCTGCGCCACGAGACGCAGGCGACACGGCTGTTCCGTTCGTGATTGTCCGAAATTATCGCTGCGGCTGCGTCATTTGACGGTGGCGCGGGCGGGCGGCTTCGTTATCATCGGGGTTCGATTGGAGTAAGGCACATGAAATCGAGAAACGGTCCTTTGCGTGTCGGCATTGGCGGGCCGGTCGGCTCGGGCAAGACGGCGCTGACCGAAAAGCTCTGCAAGGCGATGCGCGACGATTATTCCGTCGCCGTCGTCACCAACGATATCTACACGACCGAGGATGCCGAGGCGCTGGTGCGGATGCAGGCATTGACTTCGGACCGCATCGTCGGTGTCGAGACGGGCGGCTGCCCGCATACCGCCATCCGCGAGGATGCGACGATCAATTTGCAGGCGATCGCCGGCCTTAACCAGCGGATCCCCGATCTCGACGTCGTCTTCATCGAATCCGGCGGCGACAATCTGGCAGCGACCTTTTCGCCCGATCTTGCCGATATCACCATCTATGTCATCTCCGTCTGCCAAGGCGAGGAAATCCCGCGCAAGGGCGGGCCTGGCATCACCCGGTCGGACCTGCTCGTCATCAATAAGAAGGATCTGGCGCCTTATGTCGGCGCCGATCTCGAGGTCATGGACCGGGATGCAACCCGCATGCGTGCGAGCCGCCCCTTCGTCTTCTCCGACATGAAGCGCGGCGACGGCGTCAGCTCGATCGTCAGCTTCCTCAGGGAGCAGGGCGGGCTTTAAAGCGGGATGGTTTTGGCGATCAGATCTGCCGCAGCACTTTGACGTCGCGGACGGCGATTGCCCGGCCGCGCACCGTGACACCCTTCGTCTTCAGCGCCGAGAAGGCGCGCGAAAGCGCCTCCGGTGCGAGGCCGAGTTTGCGGGCAAGCAGATTTTTCGGAAAGGGCAGCCGCAGCGAAGCGGTCGCACCGTTCTCGATGCAATGGGTCAGCAGATAGTTAGCCACGCGCTGCGGCGCGGTCTGCATGCGGTCGCTTGCCAGGCATTCCATCGTCGAGATCAGATGCAGCGACAGGCTGCGCATGATCGCCTTGCCGATCCGCGGCTGCTCATCGAGCAACAGCCGGACCTTGGCGATATGAAAGCACGCCAGCACGGCATGATCCATCGCCTGCGCGCCGTAACGATAGGTTTCGTCGGCGTGGATCAGGCATTCGGCGAAACTGTCGCCGGGCTCGCAGATGCGGATATCGGCCTGCCTGCCGTCGCCCTTGTGACGATAGAGCCTGACATAACCGCTGAGCATGCAATAGAAATAGGCCGCCTTGTCGCCCTCCTCGAAGAGAACGGCGTGCGGGTCGCAGAGGAGAACGGTGGCGCAGGCGCGCAGGGCTTCAGCCTCGTCGTGGTCGAGCCCGGCCATGAAGTCAGCCTTGGCGAGCACAGCGGCCTCATGGCCGTCGAATGTCGGCGTTCTGTTCATCTCCCGGTCCCCTGATATGGCGGTCTTTTCAATTCCTTATGCCTGCCGGGCAAAATACGGGAAGGAGACGGCGATGGAATTGATTTTGGTCAACCGTCAGAGATGAATGAAAAAAAGCGAAACGGGCCGGGAGATCGCTCCCGGCCCGTTCAATTCCTCGGCTTTGCTTATTCAGCCGCGAAGGGCGGCAGGCGCAGCACGTTGGTGTCGTTGCCATTGGCGGTCTTGCGTTTGCTTTCCGGCTTTTCGATCGCGGTCAGGCGCTCCTCCAGCGAGTCGATGTCGCCGCGGTTCTCCCGGGTGACGCGGGTGAGATCCTCGCGCGACAGCGGCAGTTCCTCGTCGTCCTTCCTGCCGACCAGGCGGCCGAAAGCCCAGCCGAGCAGGCGGGAGAGGTCGTCCATGATCAGGAAGAAGGAGGGCACGACGACGAGCGAGAGCACTGTCGAAACGATGATGCCGCCGATCACCGCGATCGCCATCGGCGCGCGGAATGAGCCGCCTTCGCCGACACCGAGAGCGGAAGGCAGCATGCCTGCCGACATGGCGATCGAGGTCATGATGATCGGCCGGGCGCGTTTGCGGCCGGCTTCGACCATGGCCTCGACGCGGGCCATGCCTTGATGGCGCATCTCGATTGCGAAATCGACGAGCAGGATGGCGTTCTTGGTGACGATACCCATCAGCATCAGGATGCCGATCATGACGGGCATCGACAGCGGATTGTTGGTGAGGATCAGGCCGGCCGCGACACCGCCGATGGCGAGCGGCAGCGAGAACAGGATGGTGAAGGGCTGGATCACGTCCTTGAAGAGCAGGATCAGCACCGTCAGCACCAGCAGCAGGCCCATCAACATGGCGTTGACGAAACTCTGCTGCATCTCGGTCTGCACCTTGGTGTCGCCGCTTTCTGCAAGACGCACGGAAGCCGGAATATTGGCCCCATTGACTATCTCGCGGAAGCGGGCGGAGGCTGTGTCGAGTGCGACGCCCTGGGGCAGATCCGAACCGATCGAGACGACGCGGTAGCGGTTGTTGCGCTTGATCGAGCTTACGCCTTCCGAATAGTCGATATTGGCGACGCTCGCGAGCGGAACGGTGCCACCGTTGGCGGTCTGGATCTTCAATGTCCTGATGGCCGCGAGATCGCGACGCATGTCGACTGCGGCCTGGACCCGGATCGGGATCTGGCGATCGTCGAGCGAGATCTTGGCTAGGGCGGCATCGACATCGCCGATGGTGGCGACGCGGATCGTCTCGGAGATCTGCTGCGGCGTGATTCCGAGGCGGGCGGCCTCATCCATGCGCGGATGAACCTGCAGTTCCGGACGGGGCAGCGAGCCGTCGGCGCTGACATTGGCAAGCAGCGGATCGGCGCGGAGCTTGGATTCCAGAATGCCGACGGCGTCGTTCAGGTCCTTGTCGTTCTTGGAGAGGAAGTTGAAGGAGAGGTCGCGTTCGCCACGGTCATTGAGCTTCAGGATACGGACATCGGGAATGTCGCGCAGCTTGGCGAAGACTTCCTTTTCAATATCCCATTGCGGGCGTTCACGGCCGTGGACTTCCACTTTCGGCAGCATCGGGCCGACGACCGGTATGTCGCCGAGCACGTCGTTGACCACCTTCTTGACGAGCGATTGATCGAGCTTGTGAAGCGCGAGCGTGATGGTCGCACGGCGCAGTTCGAGATCGCCCTTCGGCGACGCGCCGCCGAGGACGAAGACGCTTTCGACGCCGTTGATGTCCTTGACCCTGTCATAGATCGCATCCGTCGTCTTCTCGGTATCGTCGAGCCGTGCATTGGGCGGCAGCTCGACGGAGAGAACGATGCGTGAGGCATCTTCCGGCGGCAGGAAGCTGCCGGGAACCTGCATCAGCAGCAGAACAGAGCCGGCCAGGAAAGCGAATGCGACAATCAGCGTGGCATAACGCGTGTACCAGCGGCCGGTCGTGCCACGTATGAGACGCGTGTATCCCCGCATCAGCAGGCCATCATTGTCGTGATGGTCTTCCATGCCGTCTTCGGCGCGCATGAGATAGGCGGCCATCATCGGGGTGATGAGGCGCGCGACCATCAGCGAGAAGAAGACCGAGAAGGCGACGGTCAGGCCGAACTGGATGAAGTACTGGCCCGGAATACCCGGCATGAAGGAAACGGGCACGAAGACGGCGATGATCGTGAAGGTGGTGGCGATGACGGCAAGACCGATTTCATCGGCCGCTTCGATCGCCGCCCGATAGGGCGTCTTGCCCATCTTGATGTGGCGGGCGATGTTTTCGATTTCCACGATCGCATCGTCGACAAGAATGCCGGTCGCAAGCGTCAGCGCGAGGAAGCTGACGAGGTTCAGCGAGAAGCCCATCATGTCCATGATCCAGAAGGTCGGGATCGCGGACAAGGGTAGGGCGATTGCCGAAATCAGCGTCGCACGCCAGTTCCTGAGGAACAGGAAGACGACGATGACGGCGAGCAGCGCACCTTCGAGCAGCGTATGAATGGCGGCTTCGTAGTTGCCGTAGGTGAAATAGACCGAATCATCGATCAGTTCGATCTTCACATTCGGGTTTTCGGCTCGCACCTTGTCGAGATTCTGCGCCACGGTTTCGGCGACGCTGACTTCGCTGGCGCCCTTCGAGCGGAAAACGCCGAAGGTAACGACCGGCGTAGCGTTGAATCTCGAGAAGGATTTAGGCTCCTCATAGGTGTCCTTGATAACGCCGAGATCGGATAGTTTGACGAAGCGGCCGTTCGGCAGGCCAATGGTCGTATTGGCGAGGTCAGCGACGTTGCGGGCGTCGCCGAGAACACGGATCGCCTGTTCGCTGCCCGCCACCTGGCCGCGGCCCGAACCGAGGTCGATGTTGGTGCCGCGCAGCTGCTGGTTCACGCTCGCGGCAGTGATGCCGTAGGCATTGAGCTTGTCAGGGGTGAGTTCGATACGCACTTCGCGCTCTGCGCCGCCGTAACGGTCGACGCGGCCGATGCCGGCCTGTCCTTGCAGCGAACGCTTGATCGTGTCGTCGACGAACCAGGAAAGTTCTTCCAGCGACATGGCAGGCGAGGAAACGGCGAAGGTCTGGATCGCCTGTCCCTCGACATCGACCTTGGAGACGATCGGTGCTTCGGCCGTTGCCGGCAGGTCGCTGCGAATGCGGTCGATCGCATCCTTGGTGTCCTGGACAGCCTGCTCCGTCGGCACTTCCATCCGGAACATGACGTTTGTCTGCGAGCTGCCGTCGGTCACCGTCGACTGGATTTCGTCGATGCCGGTGATGGAGGCGACCGCGTCTTCGATCTCCTTTGTAACCTGCATTTCGAGCTCAGCCGGCGAAGCGCCGCTCTGCGTCACGCTGATCGAAACGAGCGGCACGTCGATGTTTGGAAAGCGCGTGATCGGCAGCGTATTGAAGGACTGCATGCCGATGAACATCAACAGGCAGAAGGTCAGGAGCGGCGCGATCGGATTTCGAATGGACCAGGCTGAAAAATTCATCGGATGGTCTCTTTAGTTGGAAGCCGGGGGCTGTTCACGCACCGGTGTGATGTGGTCGCCGTCGCGAACGTAGGCGCCCGCCTTGGCCACGACCTCGTCGCCGGTCTTCAATCCTTCTATGATCTCGACATAGGCACCGTCCTGGATGCCGGTCTCGATCTTGGCGAATTTCACCACACCATCCTCGACCTTGCGGGCGGAGGAGCCTTCATTGCCGGTGAGCACTGCGGTCAGGGGAAGCGCTACGCCTTCAGTCTCGCGGACGATGATCTCGGCGCTGCCGTACATGCCGGAACGCGCCTTGCTGTCATCATCGATGGAGATATGAACGAGGCCGAGGCGGGTGACGGGATCGACGGTCGGCGAAACCAGACGCACGGCGCCGGAAAGTCTCTCGCGGCTACCGGAAAGCGAAATCGTCGCCTTCTGGCCAGCCATCACCCTGACGATATCGCTTTCGGCGATTTCGGCGACAAGCTCGATATCGCCGTTGCGGATAAGCGTGAACATCGGGTCGCTGGTGCCGGCAGCAATGGCGCCGACCTTGGCGTTCTTTGCCGAGATCGTGCCGGCGACCGGCGTCTTCACATCGGTGCGCGCCAGCTTCAAATCCGCATCTGCGATCTGGCTGTCGAAGACCTTGAGATCGGCTTCGGCGACCTCGATCGCCTGTTCGGCAGAGACGACACGGGCGTTGGCGGCGGCGGCAGTCGCATCGGCCTGTTCGACCTGGGCGGTGGAAACGGTACCCTTCTTGACCATTTCCTGAGCGCGAGCCTGCTGCTGCCTCGCCTGTTCGGCATTGGCCTGTGCCTCGATGAGTTGGGCGCGCAGTTGGGCGAGGCTTGCCTCGCCTTTGGCCCTCGTCGCCATCATCTGGCTCTTCTCCAGCACCAGCGCGTCATCGTTGAGCGTCGCCAGCGTGCTTTCGGCCTGAACCTTGTCGCCGACATCGGCTTTCAATGTTCGGATCGAGAGGCCTTCGACCTGCGGCTGGATATAGACTTCCTCGACGGGCTTGACCGTTCCTGTGCCGATGACACGGTCGACGAGGGTGCGGTTCACCGCCGTGGTGACGACGATCGCCGGCAGGTTCTGCTGCGGCTTTGCGACCGGCGTTTCTTGCGAAAAAGCGGTGGATGCAGCAAGTGCCGCTGCAAAAAGAGTAGAAGCGCCTAGAATTCCAATTGGCTTGCGTGCCATGCGTCTTCGTCCAATCTTATGATAAGGTTGGCCGAACTCGAGCGTCTGCCACTCAGCGCGCGATCAGGCCACTGCCCTTCCTGCATTCTCAGAGGTATCCGCCGATCCTTTGCCGTCTTCATCCCTCGCCGGCAAATTCGGCTTGTAGGTGGTATCGATTTGCTCGATCTACAAGTCCGGCAGAAAACAATTCCCCATTTGGCGATAATAATTACCATCCGACGTCAATCAATCACCGCAAGGTTATGTCAACATTACGAAGATTGATCGCGTCTTATCTCTAAGACGTTTGACGCCCGATAAATGCGACAGTTGCAAGGCTTTTTTTTCCAGTTACCAGATGCTGATAATGTAAGCCGACTGGCCTAAAATCTAAATCAGCATCTAGATCAAATAAATAGAGCATGATGTCGTCCGAAAACAGCGTACACTTTTCGGCATCATGCTCTAGAATAGACAAAACGCGCGGAAAATCTCCCGCGCGTTTCGCTTCGCAATCTCGCCGAATTATTTGGAAGCGGCGTCGGTGATGTCGTGCGTCCAGGCGCCCGACGGCTCCTTGCTGATGATCTTCTGATCGAGCAGCGCCTTTGCGGTGCGGGCATAGAGCGCCTCGTCCAGCTTGCCGGAGCTGTCGCCGACCAGCTTGGCGACTTCGCCCATCATGCGCTTCTGATGGTTGTCGTCCTGGCCGCCATTGTCCATGACGATCTCGGCGGCCTCGTCGGGATTCTCGGTGGCATATTTCCAGCCCTTCATCGAAGCGCGGACGAACTTGACCATTTTCTCCTTGAAGGCCGGGTCTTTCAGCTTGTCTTCCATTGCATAGAGGCCGTCTTCGAGAAGGTCGTTGCCCATTTCAGTGTAGTTGAAGACCGTCAGTTCTTCAGGCTTGAAGCCGGCATCGATCGCCTGCCAGTATTCGTTATAGGTCATGACGGAGATGCAGTCGGCCTGCTTCTGGACGAGCGGCTGCACGTCGAAGCTCTGCTTCAGCACGGTGACGCCGTTCGGACCGCCTTCGGTCGACAGGCCGAGCTTGTTCATCCAGGCGAAGAAGGGATACTCGTTGCCGAAGAACCAGACGCCGAGCGTGTGGCCCTTGAAGTCGGCTTCGGTCTTGACCGGGCCGTCCTTGCGGCAGACCATTTCCAGGCCCGACTTCTGATAGGGCTGGGCGATGTTGACGAGCGGAACGCCCTTTTCGCGGGCAACCAGGGCGCCGCCCATCCAGTCGACGATGACATCGGCGCCGCCGCCGGCAATCACCTGCTCGGGGGCGATATCGGGGCCACCCGGCTTGATCTCGACGTCGAGGCCTTCTTCCTTGTAGAAGCCCTTGTCCTTGGCGACATAATAACCGCCGAACTGGCTCTGCGTGACCCATTTCAGCTGCAGCACCACCTTGTCGGCGGCCATCGCATGGGCCGATGCAAGCGACATCGCGCTCGCCATCATTGCAACCATCAACTTTCTCATTTTCTTATCCTTACCCTCTGAAGTTATGCCCGGACCCGTTTCTGGAGCCCGCGCGCGCCTAGCCACCACGGATAGACGGATGCCAGAACGTCACCGCCCGTTCGGTCAGGGCGATGATGCCATAGAAGATCGAGCCGGCCAGCGCCGCGACGGCGATTTCCGCCCAGACCATGTCGACATTCATGCGGCCGATCTCGGTGGAGATGCGGAAGCCCATGCCGACGATCGGCGTTCCGAAGAATTCCGCAACGATGGCACCAATCAGCGCCAGCGTCGAGTTGATCTTCAGTGCGTTGAAAATAAAGGGCATTGCCGCCGGAAGCCTGAGCTTCAGCAGCGTCTGCCAATAGCCGGAGGCATAGGTGCGCATCAGGTCGCGCTCCATGCTGCCGGAGGCGGCAAGGCCGGCGACGGTATTCACCAGCATCGGGAAGAAGGTCATGATGATGACGACCGCGGCCTTCGACGGCCAGTCGAAGCCGAACCACATGACCATGACAGGGGCGACGCCGATGATCGGCAGGGCCGAAACCATGTTGCCGATCGGCAGAAGGCCGCGGCGCAGGAAGGCGATTCGGTCGGCGAGCACTGCGACGACGAAGCCACTGAGGCAGCCGACGATATAACCGATCAGCACCGCCTTGAAGATCGTCTGCCTGACGTCCGCGCCGAGGATGGGCAGCGACGCCATGAACCGCGCGCCGATGGCGCTCGGCGGCGGCAACAGGATGAAGGGAACGCCGGCGCCGCGAGTGACCGCTTCCCAGAGAATGAGGATCCAGGCGCCGAAGATCGACGGGATCAGGAGTTGGAGCGCCGACTTGCCGAAAGTGGTGACGGGCTGCAGTTTCGACAGTTCGGTGACGCATCGCCAGGCAAGCAGCCAGCAGGCGAAGAGCAGCAGGAAGAACGCCCGCGTCGCCGTTCCCTCGTTGCCGGAAAGAGCCGAAAGCAGCATCCAGGCGGCGCCATGCGCGCCGATAAACAGCACGGTGGCCCGATAGGCCGGCGGCTGCGGTGCGAATGACAGCAGGGCAGCCGCGATGACGATGGTGAAAATGAGGCTTGCCGTGCCGTCGGTAAGGGATCGCGCTGCGCCCTCGGCCAGGAGCGGCAGGGCCGCCAGCGCCCCGACACAGAGGAGGAGGGCAACCACGCCTTGCCAGGAGAAGGTCAGATGTCTCATGCCGGCCTCCCGCCCATGGCGCGGTCGACGATCTTCGCCGCAACGCCGACAATCGCAACCAGGATGCCCGCCAGCAGCGATCCGGCGACGAGGGCGGCCCAGATATCGATAGTCTGGCTGTAATAGGAGCCGGCCAGCAGCTTCGAACCGATGCCGGCGACGGCACCCGTCGGCAGCTCGCCGACGATGGCGCCGACGAGGCTGGCGGCGATCGCGACCTTCATCGACGTGAAGAGGAAAGGGATGGAGGCTGGAACGCGCAGCTTCCAGAAAGTCTGCATCGGACTGGCATAATAGGTGCGCATCAGGTCGAGATGCATGATTTCTGGCGAACGCAACCCCTTCACCATGCCGACGGCGACCGGAAAGAAGGAGAGGTAGGTGGAGATCAGCGCCTTGGAGACGAGGCGGGAGGCGTCGGAATCGAGGTTCAACAGATGCGCAACGGCATTGTCGCCGGTCAGTACGTTGTAGGAGATGATGACGATCATCGGCGCGATGGCAAGGATCGGTATGGTCTGGCTCGCCACCAGCCAGGGCATCAGCGAGCGATCCATGGCGCGGTTATGGACGATCAGCACGGCGAGAAGGATGCCGAGCAGCATGCCGAAGCCGAAGCCGAGCAGGGTGGAGGAGAGGGTTACCCAGCTGTGATAGACGAGGCTGCGGTTGCTTGAAAGGCTGCGCAGAAAGGTGTTCTCGTAGACGTTCTGCGCCACCTGATGCGGCGCCGGCAGGATCGGCTTCGGCTGCGCCAGCGTTTTGCCGATGAATTCGAGGGTCGTAGGTGTGGCGCCGGCGCGGCCGTCCATGTCGCGCTGGAACGGCGCGTTCATCAGGATGGCGGCGACATACCAGATGACGACGAGGGCCAGCAAGATGGTGGTGACCGGGACGATCTTGTCCTTGAAGGTGTCGGGTTTCATGCCAAAGGCTCCTTCAAGAATGGAGCAGCGTGTTTCTCGACGGTGAGAAACACGTAATCGGGTCCATCAAGTACTTGGGCATTGTCGAAGCGCAGCACTTTGAAACCCTCATTGCGCAGGAATGCATCCCTGGCAAGATCGTGGCGGCGGCCGTCGGCAGTCTCGTGGCTGTCACCGTCGACCTCGACGATCAGTCGTGCTGAAAGCCAGGCGAAATCGGCGATATAGGGGCCGATCGGCGTCTCGCGCCTAAACCGGGCGCCATAGGGCCTGAGATCGCGAAGCATATCCCACACGGCAGCTTCCGCCTTTGTCAGTTCACGGCGGAGGCGTTTTGCCGTTTGGCGGGTTTTGAGGGTGATGTTTGAGTGTGGCATCTAGACCCCTCCCCAACCCCTCCCCACAAGGGGGAGGGACTTAACCGTCGAACCCGTGGGTGGCGGCAGCGCTCTCCCGCGACGTTCCATGGAGCATTCAGCGAGCGCCGCGTGTTTGCCCCTCCCCCTTGTGGGGAGGGGTTGGGGAGGGGTCTTGCCAAACAACACGCTCCCGCTCCTCATGCGTGGCCCGTCCTCAGCCCTTCGCGGACGCGATGGGCGATTTCCAGGAACTCCGGGGTTTCGCGGATGTCGAGCGGGCGCTCGGCCGGCAGGGTCGAGTCGATCACGTCGGTCACGCGGCCCGGGCGCGGAGACATCACCACGATCTTGGTCGAGAGGTAGACGGCTTCGGGGATGGAATGGGTGACGAAGCAGATCGTCTTATTGGTGCGGGTCCAGAGTTTCAGCAGCTCTTCGTTCAGATGGTCGCGGACGATCTCGTCCAGGGCGCCGAAGGGCTCATCCATCAACAGCAGGTCGGCGTCGAAGGCGAGCGCACGGGCGATCGAGGCGCGCTGCTGCATGCCGCCGGAAAGCTGCCAGGGGAATTTCGTCTCGAAGCCCGAAAGACTGACCAGATCGAGCGCTTCGGCGATGCGCCGCGTCCGGTCGGCGCCGGAATAGCCCATGATCTCTAAGGGCAGGGCGATGTTGTTTTCGATGGTGCGCCAGGGATAGAGCGCCGGTGCCTGGAAGACATAGCCGTAGGCGCGGGCCTTGCGAGCCTCTTCCGGCGTCATGCCGTTGATCGAGATCTCCCCCGAGGTGCTCTTTTCGAGATCGGCGATGACACGCAGGAACGTGGTCTTGCCGCAGCCCGAGGGGCCGATGAAAGAGACGAAATCGCCCTTGCGGACATCGAGATTGACATTGCTCAGTGCACGCACCGGGCCATCATTGGCCTGATAGGTGAGACAGAGATCCTTGGCGGATACGACGGAGGGTGTTTGCATCAATGCGACCAGTCTTGTTTTCGCCGCGGAAAAGCGGTTTGCGTGCTATCATTACCGCCGGTTTTATCGACGACACACTCCATGGAGGATGAGGATGGACGTGACATCAAAGCCCACCTGCCACATCGTTCGCCCCAACCATGCCTATGACGGCAAGCAGGGGCTCAGCTATTTCCAGGGGGTCGCGGCCGAGACGGTCGGCGCCAAGGGCATCTGCATGCACCTCCTGACGATCCCGCCCGGTGTACGCGCCAAGGCGCATCTGCACGAGGCGCACGAGACGGCGATCTACATGCTCTCCGGCGAGGCCCATACCTGGTACGGAGACCGGCTGGAGCATCACGTCATCGTCCATGCCGGCGAACTTTTCTATATCCCGGCCGGCGTGCCGCACCTGCCGGCAAACCTCAGCAGCACGCCGTGCACGGCGATCATCGCCCGCACCGATCCGAACGAGCAGGAAAGCGTCGTGCTTCTGCCGGAGTTGGACGCTTTGGTGCCGGCGTGAGGTCATTGGCATAGAGGCAGCGGTCCCCGGTTGATGGCCGTATCGTCATGCGCCATCGTCATACGCCGCTTGCCGGAATGCCGCTACGCGTCACCTTGCGCGGCGCGGTGATGTCCTTCCACTGTGAAAGCGCCTTGCTGACAGCCGTGACCGGCTCGCGCCTGACGAATTCGCCGTGGCCCTCGCGGGTCTTGATGGTGTTTTCCTCGATTGCGACAACGCCGCGCGTCAGCGTATAGCGCGGCAGGCCGGTCACTTCCTTGCCTTCGAAGACGTTGTAGTCGATCGCCGATTGCTGGGCCTTGGACGAGATGGTCTTGGAACGTTGCGCGTCCCACACGACGATGTCGGCATCGGCGCCGACAAGGATCGCGCCCTTCTTCGGATAGATGTTGAGGATCTTGGCTATGTTGGTCGAGGTGACGGCGACGAATTCGTTCATCGTCAGCCGGCCAGTGTTGACGCCATGGGTCCAGAGCATCGGCATGCGGTCTTCGAGGCCGCCGGTGCCGTTCGGGATCTTGGTGAAGTCGCCGAGCCCGAAGCGCTTCTGCGCCGTGGTGAAGGCGCAATGGTCGGTGGCGACCACCTGCAGCGAACCGGAGGCAAGCCCTGCCCAAAGCGAGTCCTGATGCTGCTTGTTGCGGAATGGCGGCGACATCACCCGGCGGGCCGCGTGATCCCAGTCGGGATTGGAATATTCGCTCTCGTCGAGCGTCAGGTGCTGGATCAGCGGTTCGCCATAGACGCGCATGCCTTTGGCACGGGCGCGGCGGATCGCCTCGTGCGCCTGTTCGCAAGAGGTGTGGACGATATAGACCGGGCAGCCGGCCATGTCGGCGATCATGATGGCGCGGTTGGTGGCCTCACCTTCCACTTCGGCGGGCCGGGAATAAGCATGCGCCTCGGGGCCGTTATTGCCCTCGGCGAGCAGCTTTGCCGACATCGAGGCGACGACGTCGCCGTTTTCGGCGTGCACCAGCGGCAGGGCGCCGAGTTCGGCGCAGCGCTGGAAGGAGGCGAACATCTCATCATCGTCGACCATCAGCGCGCCCTTGTAGGCCATGAAGTGCTTGAAGGTGTTGATGCCCTTGTCGCGGACGATGGTCTCCATCTCCTTGAAGACCTGCTCGCTCCACCAGGTGACCGCCATGTGGAAGGAATAATCGCAGTTGGCGCGAGTCGATTTGTTGTCCCACATGGTCAGCGCCTCGAGCAGCGACTGGCCGGGGGCGGGCAGGGCGAAATCGACCACCATGGTCGTGCCGCCGGAAAGGGCGGCGCGCGTACCGCTCTCGAAATCGTCGGAAGAATAGGTGCCCATGAAGGGCATTTCGAGGTGGGTGTGCGGATCGATGCCGCCCGGCATGACATAACAGCCGGTGGCATCCAGCGTCTCGTCGCCCGAGAGGTTCGGACCAATCTCGACGATCTTGCCGCCGTCGATTTTCACGTCAGCCTTATAGGTCAGGTCGGCGGTGACGATGGTGCCGTTCTTGATGACTGTGGTCATGGCTGCTGTTCCTTTCCCTGCGATCTTATTGACTTACGGCTCCACTGCCATCGTGGGCGTGCCGTTTCTAAAGAGCGCCGCACCCTTGGCGATAAGGCTGTAGACGGCCTCCTCACTCAACTCATTCGGCTTGTCGCGCTTCTCTTCGTAATACCAGTCGGGCTGCTCAAGGACGTCAATGCCACCCACCGACAAGGACCAAATGCCATCGCATTCGCGAAAGTAAAAATCCTTGCCGTCGATCAGCCCGGTTGACTGTACGGGTTGGCTGTCCTTGGGACGTTCGATCAGTATGCCAGGCGTGGAAGGGCCAAGTTCGATGCGAACGACACCGGGCCCAGGCCCATAGATATAGTAGGTTTGGTGGAGCGCATCTGGGTCGCGGTCATCTGACTTGGCCAGCTGAACACCAGAAGGTTTATATCGCCAAAAGCTCGATATTTGCGGAAGCTTGATCCGCTCGCCTGCCGTGTTGATGCCAATGTAGAAGATCTGCACGCCAGGGATGTCGTCCCACGGACCTTCGTTCACTG
Source organism: Rhizobium sp. 25PS6 (assembly GCF_032464655.1). Classification (NCBI taxonomy): domain Bacteria; kingdom Pseudomonadati; phylum Pseudomonadota; class Alphaproteobacteria; order Hyphomicrobiales; family Rhizobiaceae; genus Rhizobium; species Rhizobium sp. 25PS6. Next base: position 179,940 of record NZ_JAWDIV010000005.1, on the reverse strand, counting down.
GCGTCACATTGGCGGTGGCCCACGCGAGGTCGTCGGCAGTTCGCTGAGTTTCGAACTTAAAGATATCAGGATAATCGAGATAAGTGGTTGGCAAATCTGATGCCATCACACCACGATCTCCGCCGTCTCGACCACCGCATGGAACAGCACATCGGCTCCCGCCATCGCCCATTCCTTGGAGATTTCTTCCGCCTCATTGTGCGAGAGCCCGCCGACGCAGGGGCACATGACCATTGTTGCCGGTGCGACCTTGGCGGCCCAGCAGGCGTCGTGGCCGGCCCCGGAGATAATGTTCATGTGGCTGTAGCCGAGCCGCTCGGCAGCGTCGCGCACCGACGTGACCAGTTTCGGATCGAAGGTAATCGGCTCGAAGTGGCCGATCGCCTCGATGGAACAGCCGACGCCGAGTGCGTCGGTGATCTCAGGCGCCTTCGCCTCGATCTTTGCCCGCATGCGGTCGAGCTTCTCCTTGTCGGGCGAGCGGATGTCGACGGTGAAGACGACCTTGCCGGGTAGTACGTTACGGGAGTTCGGAGAGAAGAAGACTTGGCCGACACCGCCGACGGCGCCTGGCTGTTCACCCATCGCCACGTCCTGGACCATTTCCAGAATGCGGGCCATGGCGAGACCGGCATTGACGCGCAGGTTCATCGGCGTCGAGCCGGTATGGGCTTCCTTGCCGGTCAGCGTGAATTCCAGCCACCAGAGGCCCTGGCAATGGGTGACGACGCCGATCTGCTTTTCCTCGGCTTCGAGGATCGGTCCCTGCTCGATGTGATATTCGAAATAGGCGTGCATCTTGCGGGCGCCGACCTCTTCGTCGCCAACCCAGCCGATGCGCTTCAGTTCGTCGCCGAACAGATTGCCCTCGGGGTCCCTGCGATTATAGGCAAAATCCAGGCTGTGCACGCCCGCGAAGACGCCTGACGCCAGCATGGCAGGGGCAAAACGCGCGCCTTCCTCGTTGGTCCAGTTGGTGACGACGATCGGATGTTTGGTCTTGATGCCGAGATCGTTCATGGTGCGCACGACTTCGAGGGCTGCGAGCACGCCGAGCACACCGTCATATTTGCCGCCGGTCGGCTGGGTGTCGAGATGCGAGCCGACATAGACCGGCAAGGCATCGGGATCGGTACCGGGGCGGGTGGCGAACATCGTGCCCATGCGGTCGACACCCGTGGTCAAACCGGCATCGTCACACCATTTTTTGAAAAGGCTGCGGCCTTGCGCATCGGCATCCGTCAGCGTCTGGCGATTGTTGCCGCCAGCGATGCCGGGGCCGATCTTCGCCATGTCCATGAGACTGTCCCAGAGACGGTCGCCATTGACGCGCATGTTCTCGCCTGGTGCTGCCACCATTTCGTATGCCCTCACCTGTTTGCGGCAGTCATGCAAAGGGCATGCCCGCCTGTTCCCGTGGTCCTTTCCTGCGCCCCCTTATTGGTTTTGTCGAGCGCCGGAAAATCGCCAGTTGCCTTTGTTTTGCATCTGGCGGATAATTTGACCGATTGGTAAACATTACAACTTCCACCGCCGGGCTCAAGACGAAAATCACGAAAATTGCCGATAAAAATACGGGCAGTTGCTCAAGGAAGCGGCGAGGGTCGTCCCCAACCAAAACTTGAGCGAAGAAATTGAATTTCAAGGGGAAATAACAGCCTGTGACCATACCGAGAGCAGCGAAAACCCTAAGGCGGACGCGAATCCAGGAGGAAAAGGAAGAGCAGATCCTGGAAGCAGCCCTCGATGTGTTTTCGGCAAGCGGCTTCCGTGGCTCGACCATCGACCAGATCGCCGAAGTGGCCGGTATGTCGAAACCCAACCTGCTCTATTATTTCCGCACCAAGGAAGCCATGCACCGGGCGCTGATCGACCGGGTGCTCTACACCTGGCTGGAGCCGCTGCGCGCCTTTAACGCCGAAGGCAATCCGGAGACGGAAATCCGTAGCTATATCCGCCGCAAGCTGGAAATGGCCCGCGATTTTCCGCGCGAGAGCCGGCTTTTCGCCAACGAGGTGCTGCAGGGCGCGCCGCATATCGAGGACGAGCTGAAGGGGCCGCTGAAGGAACTGGTCGACGAGAAGGCGGAGGTCATCCGCGCCTGGGCGAAATCAGGCAAGATCGCCAAATGCGATCCCTACCACCTGATCTTCTCGATCTGGTCAACGACGCAGCATTATGCGGATTTCGATGTTCAGGTGCGCGCCGTGCTGGGGCAGGAGCATTCAGGCGAAGGGCGCTTCGAGGATGCGGCGCGGTTTCTGGAACAGCTCTTCATCGGCGGCCTGCGACCGGATCCCCTGGAGGCGTGAGGGTTTACCCTCTTCTTGGAAGCGGCACCCGAGCAAGAATATCCGTCATGCCTTCCATCGTATAAGGCTTCTGTAGCACGGGCGCGTCCGAGTGGCTGTTGGCCTGGGCGATGCCCTCCCCATAGCCCGTGGCAAAAACGAAGGGCACGCCTTCGGCAGCCAGCCGTTCGGCAATTCCGAAACTCGTCTCATCGCCAAGATTGACATCGAGAAGCGCCAGATCGAAGGACTGGCCTGCCAGAATTTCCATCGCCTCAGTGACACTTGGCGCCGTAGCCACGTCGGCGCCCAGGCGGCGCAGGATGTCCTCGCCATCCATGGCGATGATCAGATTGTTTTCCACCAGCAGTACGTTCAGGCCGAAAAGCGGCTGATCGTCGGGATTGGTCTTGGGTTCGGTCGTTCCGAGCGGAGCCGGATTTGATCGTTCGCTCGTGGGGCCGACGACATGTCGCGCGGGGATGGAGAAATCGGCCTCGAGCCCATCCTTGGCGTAGCGGACCTCGGCTTTGCCGCCAAGGTCATAGGGGATCGAGCGGCGGATGATCGTCGAACCGAAGCCATGGCGTTTGGGTTCGACGACGGGTGGACCATTCTTTTCGCGCCAGCTAATGCGCAGATTGCCCTCGTCGTCGCGATGCCAGCCGAGTTGGACGGTGCCGCTGCCAATTCCGGAAAGGCTGCCATATTTGGCGCAATTGGTCATCAGCTCATGGAAAACAAGGGCGGCGGTGGAAAAGGCCTGCGGTTCCAGCAGCACATCCTCGCCGCTCATCTGGATGCGTTGCGCGTTTTTCCCGAGATAGGCGGCGGTCTCTGCGAGCAGCAATTGCCGAAGCGAAGCGGGCGCCCAGTGATCGCGGGTGATCTGGTCATGGGCGCGGGCGAGTGACTGGATGCGGCCCTCGAGCTGGCGAATGTAGTCGCCAAGGCCGACCGACGTTGCCTGCGACTGCCGGATAATGCCGGTGATGAGGCTCAATATGTTGCGGACGCGGTGGTTCAGCTCGGCAATCAGCAGTTCCTGGCGCTCGTTTGCCGTCTGGCGCGCCATGCTGACCTCGTCGGTGAGGCGCAACACCACTTCGATCAGTGTGACGCGGATGGTTTCGGCGACACGGCGCTCGGCGTCCGTGAAAGGAAGGGAGCGGTCGCGCACCAGTTCCGACCAGGCTTCGAAACTCTTGCGCGGCGTCAGCCTCGGGCCGTTCGGCCCGTATTCCACCGGCTTGTGTGGGTCGCCGCCCCAGCGGACGGTGCGCACCAATTCCTGACGGAAAAGCACGACATAATCGCGCGGCGAACGCGAGATCGGGATGGCGAGCATGCCTGCCACCGCATCGTCGACCTCAAGGTCCGGATAGGTTTCTGAGAGCCTGTCCACGGCATAGATTCGGCCGGCAGCGCTACGGTTGAGGTGGCGGACGAGGGCTGCGAAACTTCTCTCATTCGGCCCGATGCCGGCGAGTGCCAGCCGGCCGTTGATCCAGACGCCGATCCCGTCAGCAGGAATGGCATCGGCGAGCGCCTCAATCAGCCAGGCCGGATCGTCGAGCAGGCTCGCATTGTCTGCCACGGAGGTGAGAAGCCGGTCGGCGATGCGGCGCGCCTTGGTCTCATAGTCGAGAGCCAGCCGCCGTTCGCGGCTTTCAAGACGCGACGCAAACATCTGACCGAAGAGTTCGGCAGTGGAGCGGCTTTGGGCCGAAGGCAGACGCGGGCCGTAATGATGGCAGGCAAATAGGCCCCAGAGCTTACCGTCCACGACGATCGATATGGAGAGCGAAGCGCCGACGCCCATGTTTTTCAGATATTCGATGTGGATCGGCGAAACAGAACGCAATACCGACATGGAGAGGTCGAGCGGCTGGCCGTGCTCGTCGCGTTGCGGCAGGATCGGGACCGGGACGGCGTCGACATCGGCAATGATGCGGAACAGGTTGCGCAGATAAAGCGCGCGCGCCTGCACCGGAATGTCGGAAGCCGGATAGTGCAGCCCGAGAAACGAGCCGATGCCGGCCCGGGCGGCTTCCGCCACCACTTCGCCGGAACCGCCTTCGTCGAAACGATAAACCATGACCCGATCGAAGCCAGTCAAGGCGCGCGCCTGTCTTGCACCTTCGCGGAAGAACGCCTCCAGTGTTTCCGTGTGGTCGAGCCGGGACATCATGCTGCGCATGGAGAGCGAAGCGACGTCGCGCCGGTCATCCTGGCAGCGCTCGCCTTCGATGATGACCTCACCTCCGTTCAGGTGCAGGGCAATGTCGAACTTGTTATGATCGGACATAAGGGCAATGCCGAAAATGCGCTCGACGATGTCGGGACCGCGCAGCGTGGTAAGCTTGTTGCGGATGGCGTGGAGTGCTTCTGACGTGATCAGCGAAACAACGGGACGGCCGATCGCGTCGGACTGAGCAACACCGAGGAACTCCACCAGATTTGCGGAGGCGTGCATGACGATCCAGTCTGAGGATATCGCCAGGAGAAAGCCGAAAGTTTGAACCGATCCGAGCTGATGGATCGGTTCACGGTCGCAATTGGTGAGGTCGACAGGTTCGTGCGTGCCGCTCATGGGACGGCTTCCAGCGTGAGGTGCCCGGCTTTGAGGAAGAGATTGAAGACATCGCGGGCGGCGGCGACGGCAGCAGCGTGATCCTCCAGGTTGGTCGCATCAAGACGATCCATGAAAAGACGCATGGCGCCCTTCGGGCCTTGCGGGCTCAGATAGCTGTTGGGCAAGTGGTCGGGCACGGCCTTGGCGAGCAGCGCGCCGCCGAGCTTGGAGCCTTCCAAGACATAGGCAGCACCCCAGGCCGCTGCTTCGCAATGCAAGGCAAGTTGAGGAAGAGGCGCGGGCAATCTATCGCCGAGTTCCCTTATGTCGGCAGCGAGCCGATGCGCGCGCCTTCGTTCCGGCCAGTCGGGCAGCAGGCGAGCGATCCCGGCTTCCTCAAGCGCATGTTCGACTGATGGTACGACCTGGGCATGCGCGCGCAGGAATGCCTTGTAATCCTGGGTGCACGAGAGATTGAAACTGCCGAAGAGAGCGTCGACCGCGGCGTGGCAATCTGCAGTTTGGGCGCGGAGGGCGCTGCGAAGTGACATGCTGACCGTGTTCCGAGTGATATGGCGGCCGTCCACAACGGACGGTGAACTAGCGGATATACTGCGGCATCGGGTGATTTCCAGGGAAACGTTTAGGAATTACATGGGTTTCCCGTCGCTCGCAGACGCGCGGCGAGCGCTTCAGCCCATCATTGCCGGCAGTCCGGCGGCGAGCGTATCGATCGCGAGCCGCACCTTCGGCAGCATGACCGGGGAGCGCAGCCACACGGCATGGGCATCGAAGACATTGGCCGGTTCGTGCTTCAGCACCTGAATGAGCCGGCCTGCCAACACCTCCTCGCGGACCAGCCAGCAGGGCAGCCAGGCAAGTCCGCGCCCGGCGACGGCCGCATCGGAAATCGAAGCGAGATCGTCGAGCCGCAGTCGCGCCTTTGGCGGCATCCGCCGCCCGGGATCGGCTGCGGTCGGAAAGATCCAGCCCCTATCGTCATCGCCCCGCCTGTAGACGATGCCTTCATGCCGCGCAATATCGAAGACCGTCTGCGGCGCGCCATGTTTTTCCAGATAGGCGGGCGATGCGCAGACGGTCATGCGCTGGCGGGCGATCGCCCGGGCCATCAGATCCGGATTGTCCTTCAACGGCCCGTTGCGGATGACAAGATCGAAGCCGTCCTCGAGCAGGTCGACGATGCGGTCGTTGAAGGAAAGGTCGAGTTCAAGATCCGGATGTTCATCGAGCAGGCGTGCCAGGATCGGCGCGATGCAGTGGCGGCCAAAAAGCACCGGCATCGAGATGCGCAGGCGGCCGCGCACATCCCGTCGGCCGGATTCCAGCATGGCTTCCCCGAGGCGGATTTCCTCGACCGCCCGCAGGCAGCGCTCGTAGAAGAAGCGGCCTTCCTCGGTGAGGCTCTGCATGCGTGTCGTACGGTTGAAAAGCCGCACGCCGAGACGCTGTTCCAGACGTGCGATGGTCTTGCCGACCGCCGAACGCGTGAGGTGAAGCCGCTCGGCGGCGGCCGAAAAGCCACCTGCCTCGACGGCTTCGACAAAGATCGAGATACCCTTCAGCTGTTCCATTTGTTTCCTCTTTGGAACCATTCTGGAGAATTAATATCGCAACTGGTGCGAAATATTCAACGATATGTTTTGCGCTCCCTGCAATGGACAAGGAGCAAGACAATGCAGACAACACGGCAATGGCAGATCGACGCGGTAGGGCCGGAGCGCCAGCTGACGATCGGGGAGCGGAGGCTTGAACCGGTTTCGGGAAACAGGGTTCTGGTGCGGACGGAAGCCGTCTCGCTCAATTTCCGCGATCGGCTGGTGATGGAGAGCGGCATGGGGTTGCCGCTGCAATTTCCCTTCGTGCCAGCTTCCGACATGGCAGGGGTCGTCGAGGCAGTCGGACCCGATGTCAGCCGTTTCAAGCCGGGCGATCGGGTCATCTCGACCTTTTCGCCCGACTGGGTCGACGGACGCGGGTTGGGCGATGCGCGCACGCCACCTTACAAGACGCGCGGCGGCTTCTATCCCGGCGTCCTCTCGCAATACACCGTGCTGTCGGAGGAGTGGTATTCACGCGCGCCTGACACGCTCGATGCGGCGCAGGCGAGTACCTTGCCTTGCGCCGGACTGACCGCCTGGTTCGCACTGATCGAACGCGGCGGCCTGAAGGCTGGCGACAAGGTTCTGGTGCAGGGCACCGGCGGTGTGGCGCTCTTCGGTCTGCAGATCGCCAAGGCGCATGGTGCGGAAATCTTCATCACATCAGGCAGCGCCGAGAAGCTCGGCCGCGCCGTTGCCCTTGGCGCCGATCACGCGATCAATCGCCATGAGGGCGACTGGGTTGAGCAACTCTATCAGTTGACCGGCGGCTATGGCGCCGATCACGTGCTTGAGATCGTCGGGGGCCCACATCTCGGCCAGGCGCTGAAGGCGGTGGCGATCAATGGCCGCATTTCCGTCATCGGCGTGTTCGAGGGGTTCGAGGTTTCCGGCCCGGCCGGCCCGTTCCTGCTCAAGGCGCCTGTTGTGCAGGGCATTTCCGTCGGCCATCGCCGTGCGCTTGAAGATCTGGTGCGGGCAATTGACCAGACCGGGCTGAAGCCTGTGATCGACAACCGTTATGCCTTCGACGAATTCCCTGAGGCGCTCGATCACCTCTATCGCGGGCCTTTCGGCAAGGTGGTCGTCGAGTTCTGACGGCCGCGATTTTCCCTTCTCCCCGCTGCAATAATTGTAGGGGGAGACGGGAGGCCATCATGCGGCAGCAGGGACGCCCTGTTCGAAGGCGAAGCCTTCATCGGCCCAGCCGGTCATGCCGCCGATCATCAGCTTGGTCTGAAGCCCGAGATTGGCGAGGCGGAAGGCAGCCTTGTCGGCGCCGTTGCAGTGCGGGCCGGCGCAATAGACGACGAACAGCGTATCGCTTGCCCATGTCGACATGCGATGCGCCGTCATCTTGCCGTGCGGCAGGTTGATGGCTCCGGGAATGTGGGACTCTGCGAAGAGCTGCGGCGAGCGCACGTCGAGGAGAACGAAATCGACTTTGCCGGCCGCAAATGCGGCATGCACGTCGGAGCAATCGGTTTCGAAGGCAAGCTTGGCGGCAAAGTGAGCGACAGCAGCATCCGGCGCTGCAGCAGGTATTTGGGAAACGGCGCTTGGCATCGGTTTTTCCTTTTTCTGAAGTTGCCGCCTGGTATCGCCGATGCTAGAGCTTTGTGAAATTGGCCATCATGACCGACAGCGTAAAGATCATGCCAAACTCATCGCCGCAGCAGACCAAAGGACCGTTGGTCGCCGCACTTGCCTATGACGGGCTCTGCACCTTCGAATTCGGCATCGCCTACGAGGTCTTCGGCCTGCCACGGCCGGAAATGGGCGAAGGCTGGTATCGCTTCTCGGTTTGCGGCATCGAACCGGGTCCGCTTCGCGCTGCGGGAGGGCTGACGGTGGCAGTCGACAAGGGACTGGAAGTGCTTGACGAAGCGGACCTGATCGTCGTGCCGGGTTGGCGGTCGATCGATGCCGCCGTCCCTGAGCCGCTGGTTTCAGCGCTCAAGGCCGCGCATGAACGCGGCGCAAGGATCATGTCACTTTGCTCAGGTGTTGCCGTTCTTGCCGGGTCGGGTCTGCTAACGAACCGCAGGGCGACGACGCATTGGCGTTATGTCGCCTCGATCGCCGCGCGTTATCCCGACATCGCACTCGACGCCGACGTTCTCTACATGGACGAAGGCAGCCTGCTGACGGCGGCGGGCAGTGCTGCCGGCATCGATCTCTGCCTGCATGTGGTGCGCGGCGATTTCGGTTCGGAGGTCGCAAACAGCGTCGCCCGCCGCCTGGTCGTGCCGCCACACCGCGAAGGCGGACAGGCGCAGTTCATTCACGCGCCGGTTCCCGAGGAACGCGAGGGTATCCGCTTGGGGCCGCTGATCGAATGGATGCGCGAAAGCCTTTCCGAGGACCAGCCAATCAGCCTGCTTGCGAAAAGAGCGGGCATGAGCATGCGCACCTTCCAGCGGCGCTTCGAAGCGACGACGGGCCTCAGCGTCGGCGAATGGCTGCTGAAGGAGCGGCTGCGTCATGCCCGCGATCTGCTGGAGAAGGAACTTGCCGTTTCGCTCGATGACATCGCCGCTGCCAGCGGCTTTGGAACACTGGCAACCATGCGGCATCATTTTCGCAGGCGGCTCGGGACAAGCCCTCATGCCTATCGAAAATCATTCGGTGGCTAAGGCATCCTTTGCCTGCATTTAACCTAGCTAGAGCCTTTCCGGGTTAGATTGAAGCATTCTGTTGGCTCAAACGGAGTCGGATGGTCGACCGGCCGGCGCGTGTCGTAGCCAAGCTCTACGGCCAAGCCGGCCGGTCGATCAGCCGGCCCGTTTCAGCCAACCCGAAGGGCCGGGCATCTTTCCGCCAGGATCAAAGGCGATCGGCTCGGACGTACCTGGGGGTATGCCCGTCGCCAATCGCCTCTGCCCTGACGAAAACCTGCTCCGGCAGAATGCTGCAATCTAACCCGGAAAGGCTCTAAATGGCCGCTCTCGATCGCATCTCGAGAGGGCGCGTGGTGATGAGCGACATCTCAGCACGCTCCGAGACAGCAAGAGTTGCCTGAAAGGCGCGATGTTCGCTGGCCGGGAACTTCAATGGCGCCGGGTTGTTTGCGCAGAAAGTGGTAAATCGGAAGGACGCTTCGACTATGACAACCAATCTCAAGGATGCTGTCGTCGTCATTACCGGCGCATCGAGTGGTATCGGCCAAGCCGCAGCCGAGGCATTCGCCAGGCAGGGGAGCAGGCTGGTGCTCGCGTCGCGCAACGGTGCCGCGTTGGAAAAAGTGGCAGAGGGCTGCCGCCTCCTTGGCGGCGAGGCCACTTCAGTTGTTGCGGATGTCACCGACCCCGATGCCGTCAAGGCTCTTGCCTCGAAAGCTGCCTCGTTCGGCAAGATAGATGTCTGGGTCAGCAATGTCGGAGTCGGCGCGGTTGGTCGGTTCGAGGAGACGCCCATTGAAGCGCATGAGCAGGTCATCCGCGCGAACTTGCTGGGACATATCAACGACGCACACGCGGTTCTGCCGGTGTTTCTGCGCCAGGGGAGAGGCGTCTTCATCAATATGATTTCGCTCGGCGGTTTTGCAGCGGCGCCGTTCGCCACAGCCTACAGCGCCAGCAAGTTCGGGCTTCGCGGATTTTCCGAGGCCTTACGGGCGGAGGTGGCGGATAAGCCTCGCATTCATATCTGTGATATTTACCCCGCCTTCGTCGATACGCCCGGCCTGATGCATGGCGCCAACTATGTCGGCCGGAAGGTCTCCGCGCCGCCGCCGCTGATCGATGCTCGGCGCGTTGCCGAAGCTATAGTCCAGGTGGCAAAACATCCGCGAGCAACGACCACCGTTGGCGCCGTAACTAACGCAACACGTCTCGCTCACTTGCTGGCGCCAAACCTGGCGGCGCGTTTGCTCGGCCGCTTCATGGCGGCCTATTTCAACCGCGCATCACCTGTCGCGAAAAGTGACGGTAATCTCTATCGGCCTTCCCAGGACACGGCACATATCGATGGCGGTTTACGTTCGCGCTCGCGGTCATCGCTGCCGGCGCCTCTGATGCTGGGCCTTGCAGCCCTTGCTTGCTTCGCGATCGGCGCGGCCATAGCATCGAGGGGCAGCCGGCGCCAGCCTCTTTCTCTGCCCCGGCGCTTGCGATAGCCGAGAAGATCCCAGCCTCGAGCACAGCAAAAGCCCAAGCAACTGTGATCGGATACCAGCTTCACCTAGAGCATGATGCCGAAAACTATGAGCGGTTTTCGGGCGACATCATGCTCTAACTCTTGAATTGAGAACAGGATTCAGATTTTAGGCCGACCCGGCCTAAAGTCATCCTGTTCTAGACGCTATGGCGAAGGCCTCGTATGGGCTGAGTTCAATGGTCTCGTTGATCATGTTCACCGGTTCATAATTGCAGATGAGACATTCTCCGTTCATGCCGAGCTCCGATGGCAAACTCAGCGCAATGTGCCGTGGGGTGAAGTTGGCGACGACGATCATCCGAGTCCTGTCGAATGTACGGGTATAGACGAAGACATCAGGGTGTTGGTCGAGCCAGGATCGGTATTCCCCGTATACGATGACAGGGCACGTCTTCCGGAGAGCGATCAATTTGCGATAGTGGTTCCAGATCGAGCTCTCGTCCCTAATGGCCGCTTCAGCGTTGACCTTCGGATAATTGGGATTGACTTCGATCCAGGGCACGCCGGTCGAGAAACCGCCATAAGGGGCCGCGCTCCATTGCATCGGTGTGCGGGCGTTATCGCGGCCGTTCTCGTTTGCTCCGCGAATAAACTCTTCTGGGGAAAGGCCGGCCTCCACGTGCAGCCTGTGCATGTTGAGGGTTTCGATGTCCCGGTACTGTTCGATGGAGGTGAACGGGACGTTCGTCATGCCGATCTCCTCACCCTGATAGATGAAAGGCGTGCCTTTCAGGAGATGCAGCACGGTCGCCAGCATCTTGGCGGACTCCACGTGATAGCCGGTGACATCGCCGTAGCGCGAGACGGCGCGTGGCAGATCGTGATTGCCCCAGAAGAGCGAATTCCACCCATCTTCGGACAAGGCAAGCTGCCACTTGCTGAGGACCGTCTTGAGATTGACAAGGTCGAGCGGTTTCGGGCGCCATTTCCCATAGACCGTGTCCCATTGCTGGGTGACGTGCTCGAACTGGAAGATCATCGACAGTTCTTGGCGGTCACGCCCGGAATAGAGGAGGGCCGCGCCGGGAGTGGCGCTCCAGGCTTCACCAACCGTAAGAATGTCGCGGCTGCCAAACGTCCTGGCATTCATCTCCTGCAAATAGTCGTGCAGATGCGGTCCGTCCTTGATGAGCTCCCGGTCCACCTGCTTGCCGATGTAATCAATGACATCCATACGGAAGCCGGCAATGCCGCGCTCGAGCCACCAGTTCATCATGTCATAGATTTCCGCCCGTACCCTCTCGTTCTCCCAATTGAGGTCCGGCTGACGGCGGGAAAACATATGCAGGTAATATTCGCCCGTTGCGGGGTCCAGCGTCCACGCCGGCCCGCCGAAGGAGGACTTCAAGCCGTTCGGCGGTCCTCCGCCCGGCGCAGGCTTTCGCCAGATGTAGAAGTCGCGGAATGGGTTGTCCGAACCCTGACGGGATTGAAGAAACCACGGATGCTCATCGGAGGTGTGGTTCACGACGAGGTCGAGCATGATGCCGATTCCTCGATCTTTTGCATCCGCCACCAACTGGTCGAAATCTGCGAGCGTGCCAAACTCGGAGGCGATGTCCCGATAGTCGGATATGTCGTAACCATTGTCGTCCATCGGCGACTTGTAGATCGGCGACAGCCAGATGATGTCGATCCCGAGCTTTTTGAGATAATCGAGCTTTGAGGTGATGCCGGGGAGATCGCCGATGCCATCGCCGTTCGAGTCGCAGAAGCTGCGCGGATAGACCTGGTAGACAGTTGCGGTATGCCACCATTTCGGTTGGAGAGGTGATCGCTCGGGACTTGCCAGCGGTGTCGTGGAGTCATCCATCGGAGGCTTTCCTATCTGTTCGGGATATTCGGAAAACACCGGTGATGTCTGCAGGTTCCACCGGCGCAGACCTTCCTTCCGCTTCCCCCGGCACCCGTGGACTTGGCGCAATCCGAGGAACCCCCTCGTTCCGGAACCGTTAGAAGGGGTGGCAACAGAGATTATCGGGAGACCGTCGCGGTGCCGAACCGAAGCAGCAGCTGGTATGAGGAGGCAGTGATCTACAGCATCGATGTCGAGAAATTCGCCGATGGAAATGGCGACGGCATTGGCGACTTCGTGGGCCTGACTGAAAAGCTGACCTACCTTTCAGAACTCGGAATCACATGCATCTGGCTCCTGCCGTTTTATCGCAGTCCGGATCGCGATAATGGTTATGACGTCAGCGATTTCTATTCGATCAACCCAAAGGTCGGAACGCTTGACGACTTCCTGACATTTCTGCACAGCGCCGGTGAGCATGGGATTCGGGTGATCATCGATCTCGTCGTCAATCATACATCCGATCAGCATCCCTGGTTCCAGGCCGCCAGGCGGGACGACGAGACGCGCTACCGCAGTTATTATGTCTGGAGCGCCGATCCTCCGCCTGTCGCTTCCGGGGCCAAGTCGATTTTTCCGGGCGAAGTGGACAGCCTCTGGACCTATGACGAAGTGGCGAGGGCCTATTATTTCCATAGTTTCTATGAGTTTCAGCCTGAACTGAACGCTGCTAATCCGCGGGTTCGCGAAGAGATCTTGCGCATCGTCGACTACTGGATCGCGTTCGGGGTCAGCGGGTTCAGGCTTGACGCCGCGCCGCTTATCATTGCCGATAAAGGACTTGAGCATGCCAATCCTCGTGATCCACATGGTATCCTAAGGGAGATCGGCAGCTATCTACAAAGCAGGCGGCCGGGTGGTGTGCTCCTTGGTGAAGTCAATCTTCCGCCGGAGGCTTCCGATGCCTATTTTGGGGAAGGAGACCAACTCCAGCTTCTGCTCAACTTCATGCTCGCCTGCTATCTCTTCGCAGGCTTCGCTGGGGAAGACGCGGCCTCGATCAATCAGGGACTGAGCCTGCTTCCGGAGCCACCGCCCGGTTGCGCGTGGGTCAATTTCCTGCGCAATCTCGACGAGCTCGATTTTTCCCGGGTTCCTGCGGATTTGAAGAAGAACGTCTTCGACGCCTTCGCGCCGAAGGAAGAGATGCAGGCATTCGGCCGCGGCATCCGCCGTCGCGTTGCGCCCATGTTGAACGGCGACCAACGACGAACCGAACTCGCCTTCAGCATCATCTTTTCGCTGAGCGGGCCGCCGCTTATCGTCTACGGCGACGAGATCGGTATCGGCGAGGACCTTTCCCAGCCCGGACGCAATGCAGTGAGGGTACCGATGCAATGGTCGGCGGAAACGAATGCCGGTTTCTCCGGTGCCAACGCCGGAAAACTGTGTCAGCCGATCGTCGCGGAGGGACCGTTTTCCTACAAAAAAGTCAATGTTGCCGACCAATCCAACGATCCAAATTCCCTGTTGAACGGGATCAGGCGCTTTATTTCTCTTCGCAGGAACCAACCGATCTTCACGAAGGGGCGGCTGGTGAGATTGAGCGCCGAGGATCCGGCTGTTTTAGTCCACGGCTTTGAAGACGCCGGGTCGCTTCTGTTGCTCGTTCACAACCTTGCTGGCCGGCGTATTAAGACGGAAATCAATTTTGGCGGAATGCAGCCTGGGAAGTTTCGAGATCTGATCGGCGAGGTGGAGTACGCTGGCGCCATCCAGCCACGCCTGGAACTCGAGCCCTATGCCTATCACTGGTTTATTTCCGTGGGTAACGGATCATGACGCTCATCGGTTATCACGCGTCCCATGAACAATTTTCGCCAAGCGAGCTTCTCGGATATGTGCAGGCTGCGGAAGCTGCGGGTTTCGGTGCCGTGATGTCGTCCGATCACCTGACGCCGTGGAGTGAGAGGCAGGGTCAGTCGGGCTTCGCTTGGGCTTGGTTAGGGGCGGCGCTCCAGGCCACGCGATCTATTCCCTTCGGTATCATAACAGTCCCTATGGGCTGGCGTTATCATCCAGCGATTACCGCACAGGCCGGCGCGACGATCGCGGAAATGTTTTCGGGACGGTTGCCGTGGATAGCGGTGGGCAGCGGGCAGGCCATGAATGAACACGTCATCGGTGAACGCTGGCCTTCCAAGGCCGAAAGAAATGAACGGCTGCAGGCGGCGGTAGAGATCATGCGGGACTTGTGGTTGGGGAAGCTTGTCAGTCGGGCAGAGCCCATCAAAGTCGATCAAGCCCGCGTCCATACTCTCCCTGATGAGGTCCCGCGCATTGTTGCCGGCGCTCTTTCGCCAGAAACGGCCGAGTGGGCGGGAGGCTGGGCGGATGCGCTTATCACCATCAATCAGCCGCCCGACAAGCTCGGCAAAGTCGTCGACGCCTTCCGGCGTGGCGGCGGGCAGCAAAAGCCGCTCTACTTACAAACGCATATTTCCTATGCCGGCTCCGAAGAGGAAGCCAGAGCAAGCGCTTTCGAGCAGTGGCGAAGCAACGCAATTTCTGCTGCGATCTCGGAAACCCTTCGTTTGCCCGAGGAGTTCGATGAGGCGTGTCTGAAGGTGCGGCCGGAAGATATGGATGAGCATGTGCGCATCTCGGCCGATCCGCAACAGCATGTCGAGTGGCTAAAAGCCGATGTCGAGATGGGATTTGAAGAAATCTACATTCACAATGTGGGGCGCAATCAGCGCGAGTTCATCGAAGCCTTCGGACGCGAGGTCCTGCCCGCCTTCAGGACTGGCACACCGGTTGCGGCATCGAGCTCCCTAGGGGAATAACTTGAAGGGCCGGCCAGGGGATTAGCTGATGAGGATCAACAAATGCGGCTGATTTCGCACTCGCCGCCCCAGCTGTCCAAAGGAGGTATCATGTTCAAGAAATACGCCTACGCCTGGATCACCGTCGGCTTCTTTCTATTTTCGCTCACCGGCCATTGGTTATTTGGTTGGTTTGCTTTTGTCGGCGAGCAGCAGAACCACGGTCAGGTGCCTGATGTTAATGCCTATCTCATGGAGATGGGCAGAGACACCTTTGAAAATTGGCAGTCCGAATTCCTGCAATTGCTCTGGCAGGTCGTCGGTCTTGCCTACTTTCTCTATATCGGATCTCCGTCTTCGAAGGAAAACGATGACCGTACCGAAGCGAAGCTGGACGCTCTGATCAGATTAAATGCCGGAGAGAAGGCTGATGCGATCATTGCCGAAATCGACAAGCACTTCATGAGAACCGGCGGACATGCGGGACCGTACGCCCACGACTTAGAAACGCGCAGAGGCCCACAGAGGATCGGCGACGCCACTTAGCGGTTCAGCTTTTCATGGAAGCGCAGGACCGCTCTAACCTTTTGTTTTCGCGCAATTCCGGACAGAAAACCACTTCGCACTTTTCCTGGAATTGCTCTGGGCAGGCTCAGGCGGACCACGAAGCTGCCGCATCCTTGCAGCCGGACCCGCCGAGAGAGGCGCGAACCGTGCTGCGTGGTGACGGATTGCGGAGGACAGCAGTCATGCGCGCCAAGGAAATCGAAAGCGGCCACGGCTCTTCCTGCGCAAAGTCTTTAAAGCACCCCACGGAGGTACGCTAGCGCACGGAAACAACTCTCTCCGGACCACGTTCGATCTACGGCAGTCAGGAGGATTCGTGCCACACGATGAACAGATATTGGCGATCGCTAGCGCGCTTGAACGCCGGCAGGCCATTTTGTTCGTTGGGGCAGGAATATCGATGAGCGTCGGTTTGCCGTCGTGGACCTGCCTCATCGACCACATGTTGACGGACCTCGGCCTGCCTTCCTCGTTCGCCGCCGCCCACGGCACGACCTACCAGGAAATTGCCGAATATTACCGGTTGAAGCACGGTTCATTGTCTCAATTGGTCGAATGGATGAAATGCGAGTGGCAGATTTTGCCGGAGCAACTGAGGACATCGGAGTTGCATCGGCTCATCGTCGAATTGGATTTTCCTCTCGTTTACACCACTAATTACGATGCAAATCTCGAAATGTCCTATGAGACGTTCGGGCGGCCATTCACGCGGATCACAAGCGCGAAAGACATGGCGACCGCGCCGGTCGGCAAAACTCAAATCGTCAAATACCACGGCGATTTCTCCGATCCGGACACACTGGTGCTGACAGAGTCGGATTACTTCGATCGCCTGTCCTTTGATGCTCCTTTGGACATTAAATTCAGGAGCGATGCCTTCGCCTCGACATTGCTGTTTATCGGCTACAGCATGTCCGATCTGAACATTCGCTTTTTGCTCCATCACCTGTGGTCGACATGGCGGCGAACCGGACTAGACCGACACCGGCCGCCGCTGTTTCTCTTCATGCACGAGCCGACCGAAGTTCAGGTGCATGTTCTGAAGAGGTGGGGCGTTACTGTCCTCAGCGGCGATGGCGAGAGTTCAGGCGACTCCCTCTCTCATTTTCTCGAACGTCTGCTTCAACGACGAAACGCGAAGGCCCGCAGTTAGGTGCCGGGGTCCCCGGCTCGCAAGATGCCGGCTTGCCAGTCCTCTATAGGCATTGCTGAGGCGTTTTGCCGATTCTGGAGTTTTAGTGGGGCGAGGACCAGGGCAATATCCCCGTTCAATACCCAACGCTTCCGAAAATCACACGGGCGGCGTCCGCTGCCACCGTAGGTGGCATCTTCACTCGACCAAGAGAGATGCCATTGGTGAGCTTCTGGTGGAGCGAAAAGCGGATCCGGCAGACTATCGATCACGAGGTCATTGCCGAAGTTGATCAACAATATTCTTTCGTCCGACGGTTTCCCCGCGAAGAACCTCAGGAGGAAGGCGGAGCTGGACAAAATATTACCGTCCATTTGGCCGTCACGAGCGCAGGCTTGGCGAGAAAATGCCTTGTTTGTCTGACGTAGATTCAGCAGGTCGCGATGAAGCAGCACGAGCGCCGCGTTCCTCTCCCATTCAGCCCAATCGAGCTTCACCTTCTCAAACGTCGTGCGAGCACACGGATCCGCCAACTGTCTAATGAGCTCTTCATCCCTCAGGTTCGGGAATTGGCTGATGAAACTGCGCCGCCCCTGCCGGACGATGTCGGCGATTTCCCCTTGGTGATCTGCGAAATAATAGAACGGAGAAGAGGAACCAAATTCTTGCCCCTGAAAAAGCATGGGCGTTTGCGGCCCCAGCAGTTGGAGCGCCGTCAGAGCCCGAAGGCGGGCTGGCGATGTTATCTGGCCGATCCTGGCGCCTGTGCCGGAATTGGCGACCTGGTCGTGATTCTGGAGGAAGTGTACGAAATTCCACGGCTTGAGGTCGAGCCCAGCCGTTCCACGCGATTTATCCTGCCAATCATATCGCTGCCCCTGAAACAGGCAGCCATATTTGGCGGCAGAAACGAGCTCCTGGGCCGTACCGCGGTGATCATGATAATAGGCTTCGCTGCGGTCGGTTAGCGCCACCGTCGCGGAGCGGTGGAAATCGTCATTCCATAAGGCGTCCAGCCCATGCCCTCCCACATCAGCCGGCCGCACCATGTTGGTTTGTTGCGGCTCATTTTCGCTCACGAGGTAGATCTGCCGCTGTCCCGCTGCTGCCCGAGCCTCCCTCGCAATGACGGTGATGATGTGTTCGTGGCTCGAATCGAACAAGGCCTGCGTGGCGTCGATACGCAGTCCATCAAAGTGGAATTCATCGATCCAGTAGGCCGCGTTCTTCGCGACATATTCGCGAACGCCACGGCTGTTCGGACCGTCGAAGTTGATCGACTTGCCCCATTCGTTCGAGTAACGCTCTGTGAAATAGTCTGGCGTGAATTCGCAAAAACGCTCGCCCTTACCGAAGTGATTGTAGACGACGTCGAGGATCACCCCAATGCCGATCCGGTGGGCTTCGTCGACGAAACCGCGCACATCATCCGGTGTTCCATAGAGCCGGGTCGGAGCGTAGAGCAAGGTGCCGTCGTAACCCCAGCCGAATTCGCCTTCAAACTCATTTATCGGCATTACTTCCAGGCAGTTGATGCCGATAGCGCGAAGTCTTTCCAGCTTTTCCCGGCCTGCCGCAAAGGTACCTTCCCTTGTGAAGGTGCCGATGTGCATCTCATAGAGAGCAGCTCCGAAGGCGGGCATTCCTTGCCAATCGTGATCACTCCACTGGTACCGCGCCGGGTCCACGACGACTGATGGCCCCGATGGGCCATCCGGCTGAAAACGCGAGGCAGGATCGGCAAGAAGATCATCCGCGTCTCCAAAGTGAAATTGGTATCGCGTCCCTGCATCCAGGCCGGGCAGATGGAGGCAGAAGTAGCCGCCGTCCTCCGCCGTCATCTGATGTTGGGAATTTCCCTCGATCACGAGGAAACAGCGTTCTCTGGCAGGGGCCCATAGCCTGAACGAAACGCAGCCGGCATCAACCTCCGCTCCGATCGGGAGGCGTTGGCGCGAACGGGGACGCATCGTTTCCGACTTTTCGCTGCTTGAGTGGTCGTGCATGGCTCTCTCGTGGAATCGCCTGCGCTAACTTCGGCAGCCTTATGATGTCCCCGTAATCGCCTTTCGCCACCTTTGGAGCCGCCCATCAAGCCCGAAACTTGCATTGCGGTACAGGGCAATACCGCGAACCGAGCTTGTCCGCGGCATTGCAAGTCCTCACTCCGCCGCCTGACGCGCCATCGGGTTGTTCGGGTGCGTAGTCCAGTTGGCATAGTTCGGGTCGACGACCCGGCCGGTGCGTTTGTCGAGGGTGCCGGCGGGAAGCTGTTCCATGGTGATGCAGTTCTCGACCGGGCAGACGCTGACACAGAGATTGCAGCCGACGCATTCCTCGTCCATCACCTCGAAATGGCGAGCGCCATCGACGAAGTTGGTGATCGCCTGGTGCGAGGTGTCCTCGCAGGCGATGTAGCAACGGCCGCATTTGATGCAGGCGTCCTGATCGATCTTCGCCTTGGCGATGTAGTTGAGATTTAGATACTGCCAGTCGGTGACATTTGGGACGGCGCGGCCGGTAATGTCGTCGAGGTCTCGGTGGCCCTTCTCGTCCATCCAGTCGGAGAGGCCAGTGATCATCTCCTGGACGATCTTGAAACCGTAGGTCATCGCCGCCGTGCAGACCTGGACGTTGCCGGCGCCGAGGACAAGGAATTCGGCAGCGTCCCGCCAGGTGGTGATGCCGCCGATGCCCGAGATGGGCAGGCCGTAGGTTTCCGGATCGCGGGCGATCTCGGCCACCATGTTGAGCGCGATCGGCTTTACCGCCGGGCCGCAATAACCACCATGGCTGCCCTTGCCGCCGACCGTCGGGTTGGGGGCGAAGTTATCGAGATCGACGGAGACGATCGAATTGATCGTGTTGATCAGCGACACGGCATCGGTGCCGCCGGCCTTGGCGGCGCGGGCCGGGCGGCGAATATCGCTAATGTTGGGCGTCAGCTTGGTGATGACCGGCATGCGGGTGTACTGCTTGCACCAGCGCACGACCATCTCGATATACTCAGGCACCTGGCCGACCGCCGAACCCATGCCACGTTCAGACATGCCGTGGGGACAGCCGAAATTGAGCTCGATGCCGTCGGCGCCGGTCTCTTCAACCAAGGGCAGGATTGCCTTCCAGGCCTCTTCCTGGCAGGGCACCATGATCGAGGCGATCAGCGCCCGGTCCGGCCAGTTCATCTTCACCTGCTTCATTTCCCGCAGGTTGGTATAGAGGTCGCGGTCGGTGATGAGTTCGATATTGTTCAAACCGAGCAGGCGGCGGTCGGCGCCCCAGATCGCACCGTAGCGTGGGCCGTTGACGTTGACGACGGGCGGGCCTTCCTCGCCCAGCGTTTTCCAGACCACACCGCCCCAGCCGGCCTTGAAGGCGCGCTCGACATTGTAGGCCTTATCGGTCGGCGGCGCAGACGCCAGCCAGAACGGGTTCGGGGATTTGATGCCGACGAAATTATTACGGAGATCAGCCATTGTTCATTCTCCCCTTCAAGCGACGGCGACAGCCGGAGCGGCTGCTGCAGTGAGGGCACGATGGATGGATTCAGCCGCGTCGCGACCGTGGGCGACCGCCGAAACCGTGAGATCGTCACCGCCGAAGACGCAGTCGCCACCGGCCCAGACGCCGTCGAGCGAGGTATGGCCTTCGCCATCGACGGCGATGCGGCCGGATTCCATGCGCAGCGAACCGAGAGCAGAGGCGTCAAAGCTCTGGCCGATCGCCTTGAAGATCTGATCGGCGGCAATCACGCCTGTCTCGCCGGTGCCGACGAGGCGGCCGTCGAGGATTTTGGTGTATTCCACCTCGATCGCGGCGACTTTGCCGTCTTGCGAAAGGATCGATTTCGGCGCCAGCCAGTGGCGGATGATAACGCCCTTGGAGCTTGCCAGATCCTGTTCGAATTCGGAGGCGTTCATGTGCTCCTTGCCACGGCGGTAACAGATCGTCACCTCCTCGGCGCCGAGCAGCTTTGCCTGCACGGCAGCGTCGATCGCCGTCATGCCACCGCCGAGGACGACGACGCGGCGGCCGATGGCGATGTCGCTTTTGTCTTCGGCCTGGCGGAGTGCGGCGATGAAATCGACGGCGTCATCGACGCCTGCAAGGTTTTCGCCCTCGATGCGCAGCGCGTTGACACCGGCAAGGCCGATACCGAGGAAGACGCCGTCATATTGCGCCTGCAGATCGGAAAGCGAGAAATCGCGGCCGATACGCTGCCCATGCCGAACCTCGATGCCGCCGATCGAAAGGACGTAATCGACTTCCTTCTGGGCGAAGTCGTCGACGGTCTTGTAAGTGGCGATCCCGTATTCGTTGAGACCGCCGGATTTTTCCCTGGCATCATAGATGACGACGGAATGGCCGTTCACTGCCAGGCGATGGGCGGCGGCAAGGCCGGCCGGGCCTGCGCCGACGACGGCGATCGTCTTTCCGCTCGGTTCGGCTCTGGCATAGAACTGCCGGCCCGCCTGCATGGCGGCATCGGTCGCATAACGCTGCAGGCGGCCGATCTCGACCGGCCGCTCTTCAGCCGTGTTGCGCACACAGGCCTGTTCACAGAGTTCTTCGGTGGGACAGACGCGGGCGCACATGCCGCCGAGGATGTTCTGGTCGAAGATCGTCTTTGCCGAGCCGATTGGATTACCGGTCGAAATCTGGCGGATGAACAGCGGAATGTCGATCGAGGTGGGACAGGCCGTCATGCATGGCGCGTCATAACAGAAATAACAGCGGTCAGCGGCGACCAGCGCCTCATGACTATCGAGGCGCGGATGAAGATCGGAAAAATTAGCCTCATACTCGGCGGGCGAAAGCCGGCCAGGATGAATCCCGGTTTCCAGTCGTTCCATTGAAGTTCCCTCATTATTGGTAAACGGCCTGTGAGGGAAAGCGTAACTCAGGTTTAAAAATTTATCAAACGGTAAAATTTTGACGATTTTTGCGTGTAATCCCGCAAGCAATCCACTGTTTTTGCTGGAAGAATTTAATCCGTCTGCATCGGTGAAACGGCTGAGCGCGCGACGAGGGAAGGGCATCCGAAAAAAGATTCAAAAAAGCCGAATTTTTTTTGGATGGCAGGGAACCAAAGTTTGATGTCGCCGTTATTGCGATATCCGGATGGTGATCGCATCGACCCAACATGCGCGCCCCCAACCCACTATCCGGACGTACTCACGGTCCCCTCCCGGTGAGTGAAGACAGCCGGTGCGCCGCCCTCGCACCGGCTGTTTTTCCGTTTAAGGCTGTCTCCAGGGCTTTCACACTCGCTTGAAGATCTCGAATTCGGTTTCCGGAATGGTCAGACGGTACTCGATGCGGCCGGGAACGAGGTTCAACTCCGCCTTGCCGTTGACCGACGAAGGCACGACACGCTCCAGCACTGTGCGGCCGAAGCTGTTGTCGCTGAATTCGTGGACTTCTGCCTGATTATGCAGAACTTCCGCCCAGGCGACTTCGATCGCCTTCCGGTCGTTGATCATGGCTTCGCGGCAATTCAGCGTGATGGAGGCGGCGCCGCCTGATATCGCGCCGAAGGAGGCAGAGTTGACGATGAGTTCGTGGAGGGCAAGCCCGAGATGCACGGCGGCATTCGGCGTCAGGTGAGCGTTGATGCCATAGATCGGCATGGAGCCGGCCGTCTCCGGCCAATAGGGAGCAAACTGCTTTTCGGCGAGTTCAAAGAGATAGGCGCCGCGCCAGCTCGAATCCGTAATCAGGTCCTGCGAGTTGGAAAGCGATTGCAGCCGTCCGCGGAATTTGAGGAGGAAGCTGTCGAGAGAGAGCGTGTTGCGGGCCGTCTGGGTGGCAATGCCCTGAATTATGGCGAGAAGGTTCTTCGAGCGGTGTGAGAGTTCGCGGAGCAGCGATTTCAGAACTTTTTCGCGATGCCGGCTTTCGGTGACTTCAGCCATGACGGACAGAAGTCCATGTTCGCCGCGTCCGCCGGTGCGCTGGATCTTCAGTTCATAAGTGCGCCTTTCGCCGTCGACGTCGATCTCGACCTCGGCATTGTTGGGGATGCCGGTTTCCAGCACCTTGTGCTTCAGCGCCGTCAGATATCGGCCGTGCGCATCGCCAAAGAGGACAGCGTCGCTGCTGCCGGGCGCAAAGAGTGCTGCAAAATGCGGCGGCAGATTTTCAGCGTAGAAAATCGACAGTCGGGCGTCCTGGCAGAGGATCGAAATCCCGGCGCTGCCGAGCGCGCGTTCCATCATTGCGGCTTTGCCTTCGAAGGTAAAAGGCATGCCGGACAATGGTTCAGTCGTATTCACTCGGCCGCCTTTCCTTGTGACATCTTGAACGTCGCTGAAGGGAGCGCCCTTCCAGACACCGCCTGCCAAATCTAGAACAAAGCGCTGCAAAAAACCGTTAAAGCCACCGGAGCGTCCCGGTAGCACCGGAACGCATGCTTTGGCGATTTAGTTCCGAAGGCCGGAAAATTGCGTCTCAGGCGGCTACTCTGGTCGATTCATTGAAGAAGAGAGCTTGGCTGATCAATGCCTTGACCATGTCGGGATTGAACGGCTTGGTGACAAGGAAAGTCGGTTCCGGGCGCTCGCCGGTCAGAAGCCGTTCCGGGAAGGCGGTGATGAAGATCACCGGCACGCTCGACGTCTTGAGGATGTCGTTGACTGCGTCGATACCGGAGCTGCCATCGGCAAGCTGGATGTCGGCCAACACCATGCTCGGTTTGGTCTTGTTGTAAAGCGCCACGGCCTCGGCATGCGTACGGGCAATGCCGGTGACGCGATGGCCGAGGCTCTCGACCATCTGCTCGATATCCATGGCGATCAGCGGTTCGTCTTCGATGATCATGATATCGGTTGCGACCTGACGGGAAATCTCCTGCGACGCGACGTCGAGCAGATGCATGACATCCCGTTCTTCGGTTTCCAGAATTTCGGCGATTTCGGCGACGCGGAAATTCTCCACGGAAGCCAGTAGGAATGCCTGACGGGCGCGCGGCGACACCTTGGAAAGGTTCAGCGTGGCGCGCTGCTCCCAGGCATAGGGCGAAGTCGGCTCTGGAATCTGGACTGCGGTGGAACCAAACAGTTGCGTGAACAGTTTGTAGAGTGCGACCCGGTCATTCGCCGTATCCGGGAAAATCGACAGATCGGCGATAATGGCTTCGAGAACGGCGGCGACATAAGCGTCGCCCGAAGTCTGAGTGCCGGTAAGGGCGCGGGAATAGCGGCGCAGATAAGGAAGGTGCGGCGCAATCCGAGTAGAAAGTGTCATTAATGGGCTCCTGCATACAGGCCGGCATTGGCTTCAATGAGCGGTTAACGCCGCCTTGATAAAAAAGTTCCGGAACGGCAGGAACTTTTTTCGTTGCGCCGCATTATTCCAGCCGACGAAGAAAGGGCGTAGCGTTTTGACCCATGCAACAGCAAATGCCAGCGACATCGACAATGGAACGTTCGATGTCGATGGTTGAAATCGTGTTTGATCCATCCACGCCCCCTAGAACAGGATGATTTTAGGCCGGGTCGGCCTAAAATCTGAATCCTGTTCTAAATTAGCAAGTTAGAGCATGATGTCGTCCGAAAACCGCTCCCACTTTTCGGCATCATGCTCTGGACAGACAACCGGCGAGAAGACGAATTGATGACTACACGCAAGAAAGAAGCAGCCGACCAGCGAAAGCTGGAGCTGCGGGCAAGCGACATCCTGGACCCGAACAATCAGATCGGCGTCAGGCTACGGTCGCTCTATGCGGCTGCACAGGATGAGGCGATTCCCGATCGTTTTCTCGACCTTCTCGAAAAGCTTGACCATGCTGAAATGATGGCTTCTGCCAAGATGGCCGAATAGGATCGTCGCATGGAAGACAAATCGCAACCCAGCTTCAAGCGGGAACTGCTGGCGGCACTCCCAAGCCTTCGCGCCTTCGCGATCTCGCTCATCGGGCGGCACGACCGTGCCGACGATCTCGTCCAGGACACCATCATGAAAGCCTGGGCCAAGCAGGATCATTTCGAGATGGGCACCAATATGAAGGCCTGGCTCTTTACGATTCTGCGCAACGAACTCTACAGCCAGATGCGCAAGAGCGGCCGCGAAGTGCAGGACAGCGACGGGCTGTTTACCGAATCGATGGCGATGCACCCCTCGCAATATGGCGCGCTCGATCTCCAGGACTTCAAGAAGGCGCTCGACCAGCTGCCGCCAGATCAACGCGAGGCGATCATCCTCGTCGGCGCCTCGGGTTTTTCCTACGAAGAGGCGGCCGAAATCTGCGGCTGTGCCGTGGGTACCATCAAGAGCCGCGTCAACCGTGCCCGCCAGCGGTTGCAGGAATTGCTGCAGATATCAGGCGAAGCTGATTTCGGCCCCGACGCCACCTCGGCGCCGCTGACATCGAAGGCTTTTGCCTTCTGAAGAGGGTTATATTTAGGAGGAAAGCCGGTCGCCGCTCGGGGCGCCGGCTTTTTTGCGTTGTCGGGAACAATGTTACGGCGGTGGATTGTTTCGCGGGGGCACCACCTCTCCATCCTCATTCCTGTGCTCGTCACAGGAATCAAGTGCGCCCAAGTCCTTGGGCGCGAAAGACTTTTCCCGCTTGCGGTTATTGAGTTCATTCACGGCGCAGACGCGCCGTGGCTGGATTCCTGTGACAGGCACAGGAATGAGGGAGTGTGAGGTGGGCGTCCTTGCCTAATTTTCCGCTCGTATGTGAGGGGGAAAATTATTCACTCTCTCCATTTTCGTGGCGAGTATGCATAATGAGGAGAGCGAGTCCCTCTTCAATCCTCGCGCTTCGAGCCCACCAGATTGGCCGCGACGATTGCTGCCAGAACACCGGCAGTCAGGAGCGGCTGGGCGCGGATAAGACCGAGCCCGACCGTTGCCAGCGATTCGAGCGCCGCACGGCGTTCGCGGGTGCGGCGTGCTTCCCGGGCGTTGATGATCGACATCGCCACCAGGGCGATGATGGCGATCAGCAGCGCGCACGCGGCCAGAAAGAGGGCAGCGCCGACCGGGCCGTAGATGCCGGCGAGCCAGATGGCGCCGGCGGTGACGGCCAGCGCGTAGGCGGTGAGAAGGAAGAGCACGGCAAGCGCAATGAAGATGCCATTGCGTTTGGCGCGCGCAACGGTCCGGTGCACGCTTGCGCCCGTCAGCAGGCTGAGGATCGGTAAGAGCATCGCGCTTCCTCAGCGCCGGGCGAAGAAGGCGATGGCAAGGCCGAAAGCGGCCGCGGCGCCGATGGTCGCTAAGGGATGCTTGCGCACGGTCTCGCGCATTTCCGTCGTTCCACGCTCATAGCCGTGCTGCAATTCGCGCAGCAGATCCTCGCTGCGGCCAAGCAGTTCCTCATAGCCGGCACCGGCCTGGCTACGGATTTTCTCGCCCTGATGGCGTGAGCTCTTGCCGACGAGGCGCGTCAGTTCGGCGAGTTCGTTGCGCAGCGCCTCGATCTGCTCCTCGATGCCGGATTCCAAATTGTGGAAGGTGCCGTTGCGGCGGCTGCGGCCGGACTGGAAGATAGAATAGCTCATGGCTGTCTCCATTGGCTGGGGCGCGCGCAAGCCCGCCTGTTTCGCACGAGGGTCACCACCGTCCGTTGCATGAATGATATCGCCCGGCATTGACCCAGATCATGCCGGAAACGTGCCGGGCGATCAAAAGTTCCGCCGGAGCAGTGCTTAGGGGCGGGAAACGGCGCTATGGGCGAGCACGAAGGGCGTGCCGTCTGATGGCACCTGGTTGATGCGCAGCGCGCAACCGAACACCGAGAGCATCGCTTCGTTCGTCAGCACTTCAGCGATGCTGCCGGCGGCGGCGAGCCGGCCGGATTTCATCAGCACGATGCGGTCGGCAAAGAGCGCCGTCAGGTTGAGATCGTGCATGACGGCGATGACGCCGCCGCCGCGTTCGCAGAAATCGCGGGCGAGCGTCATGATGGTCAACTGGTGGCTGATGTCGAGGCTCGAGACCGGCTCGTCGAGCAGCAGCCAGCAGGGTTTGCCGTCGACGACGGGCTCGGCGATCTGGCAGAGCACGCGGGCAAGCTGCACACGCTGCTGCTCGCCGCCGGAGAGTTCCTGATAGAAACGGCCTTCGAAGCCGGTCAAGTCGACGGAGGCAAGTGCTGCCGCCGCCGTCTGCTCGGCCTTGTCGGGATGCAGGTTGAGACCTGACGTCAGGCCCATGCGGACGATCTCGCGCACGGTAAAGGGAAAGGAGATGGTGCTTGCCTGTGGCAGCACGCCACGAATGGCGGCAAGCTGCCAGGGTTTCAGTCCCTTCACTTCGTCGCCGCCGATGCGCACCGAGCCGCCATAGGCAAGTTCGCCAGAGATGGCTTTCATCGTCGTCGTCTTGCCGGAGCCGTTCGGCCCGGCAATCGCCGTCAGCTCGCCGGCTCTTGCGGTGAAGGAGACGTCGTTGATGATGGTTTTGCCGGAAAGGCGCACGGAGACGCCGGAAACTTCGATCATCGCAATATCACTCACAGGGGTCACTCACAGGGCAAGGCGCGAACGCTGCCGCAGCAGGATCCACAGGAAGAACGGCCCGCCGACCGCCGCGGTGATGATGCCGATCGGCAGCTCGGCCGGGGCCACCAGGGTGCGGGCCAGGACATCCGCGAAGATCAGCAGAGAGCCGCCGAGAAGAGCTGCGGCCGGCAGCAGGAAACGATGGTCGGGGCCGATCGCCATGCGCAGGATATGCGGCACGACGATCCCGACGAAACCGATGCCGCCGCTGACCGCGACGGACGCGCCGGTCGCCGCAGCGACGCCGACGATCGCGACATTCTTCAGCCGCTGCACCGGAACGCCCATATGAAAGGCGGCCGCCTCGCCGAGCGTGATGGCATTGAGGCCGCGGGCCATGAAGGGCAGAGCGGTGAAGGACAAGAGGATGATCGGGCTGGCGGCGGCGATCTTCGTCCATGTGGCGCCGGCAAGCGAGCCCATGCTCCAGAAGGTCAGGTCGCGCAGCTGCTGGTCGTTGGCCATGTAGATCAGCAGTCCCGTGATGGCGAGGGCGAGTGCGCCAAGCGCGATGCCGGCAAGCAGCATCGTCGCCACCGAGGTCTGTCCGTGACGGGTGGCGATCCTGTAGAGCAGCAGCGTCGTGACGAGGCCGCCGCCGAAGGCCGCCGTCGGCAGAGCGTAGATACCGAGAAGCGCCTCGAGCGGAGCTGCGAGGCCGCCGCCGAGCACGATCATCGCGACCGCGCCGAGGCTTGCGCCGGAGGAGACGCCGACGAGGCCGGGATCGGCCAGCGGATTGCGGAACAGGCCCTGCATCACCGTGCCGGCAACGGCCAGTGAAGCGCCGATCAGGAAACCGAGGATCGCCCTGGGCAGGCGAATATCGAAGATGATGATCCGGTCACGCGTGCTGAGCGCCGCCTCGGAGCCGGCCATGTTGCTGATGACGTCGAGGATCGAGGCATCCGAGGCGCCTGTTGTCACCGAAAACAGCATCGAAAAGACCGAGCCGACGACGAGCAGCGCGATCGCCAGCAAGGCGAGCCGCGTCCTGTCGCCCGCCTGCCTGATTTCGCGGATGTCCGCCATCGGGAATCGTCGCCTTCGTTCCACCATGGCTTGCGGCAGGGCCATGATCAGCCCCCGTAGATCGCCGTGTTGAGCTCACGCGCGGCGGCTGCGGTGCGCGGGCCGAAGCCGAGCAGGTAGATGCCATCCATTCGGATGATCGCTTTTTTCTCGCCTGCCGGCGTCAGTGCGATCGCCGGCTGAGCCAGCAGGTCCTCGTTCTTGGTGCCGGCGCCGTCGCCGCGATTCATCATCAGGATGATGTCGGGCTTGGCTTCGATGATCGCCTCGTCCGTCAACGGCTTGTAGCCGGGGAATGCGCCGACGGCGTTGATGGCGCCGGCGAGCTTGACGATGCCATCGGCGGCCGTGCCGGTGCCCGATGCCATGATCCGGCCGTTCTGGGCGCTGAGGATGAAGAGAACGCGCTTGCGCTCGGCCTCCGGGCGCTTCTCGGCATCGGCGATCGCCGCATCGAGGTCAGCCGCGACCTTTTCTTCAAGCGCCTTCGCCTTGTCGGGCACGCCCAGCAGCGTGCCGACACGGTCGATCTTGGCGATGATGCCGTCGCGGGTAAAGGCGCTCGGCACGGTCTCGAAGGGCACGCTGGCATTCTTCAGCACAGCCAGCGCTTCCTGCGGGCCTGAACCTTCGACGGCGATGATCGCCGTCGGGTTCATGGCGAGGATGCCTTCCGGTGAGAGCGCGCGCATGTAACCGACGTTCGGCAGCTTCAGCGCCGCCTCCGGATAGATGCTCGTCGTGTCCCGGGCGATCAGCCGGCTTTCCTCGCCGAGCGCATAGACGATCTCGGTGATGTCGCCGCCGACCGAAACCAGGCGCGACGTGTCGAGCTTCTTTTCCTCGGCGTGGGCGGCGCGGATGAAGGCGAAGCCTTCGACGGTCGGCGCCGTCGGGATCAGCGGCAGCGCCATGATGGCCGCCGTCAGGGCCAGTTCCCAAGGACGGATCCGGCGCAGATTGTTACGCATCGTCATCGTAGCGATCCTTATGCGGCCACACTTGCTGCCCGCGGCAGGTTTTCCATGATCTCGCGCCACTCGGCCCGTTCGTCGGAACCTTCTTTCCGCTTGCCGAAGAACTGGATGATCATCTCGCCTTCGGCATTGTAAGCCTCCAGCGAGGTGACGTGGCCGTCCGTGGTCGGCTTGCGTACGGCCCAGGTCTCGGCGATGTGATCCTGGCGCAGATGCAGGTGAAAGGTCGGGTCCATGATATTGATCCACGGCCCCATCGGCTGCACGTTGAAGATCGGGCCGGAATGGATCTGGACGATGCCGTTATTGGCGACGAAGCACATGATCGGCAGGCCGGATTTCACCGAGGCATGCATCATGTCTGCCGTCGCGCTGTTGTCGAGCTTCCAGGCATAGTCGTCGCCGACGGTGCGCACGGCCGCCTGGCGGCCGATCTTCAGGCGCTTCAGCATGCCGAAGAACTCATGCGTATCGGTGAGTTTGCTCCAGTTGTCGCGCAGTTCGTCGCGGTTGACGTCGGCGGTCTCATCGACGGCATTTGAGGTCTCAGCCTCGACAAATTCCTGCGACTGGTCTTCCAGCTTCAACTCGGCGACGATCGCGTGATAGGCCTCGACATTCGAGCTCGGGCGCAGGTGCACCTTGTGCACGGCGTTGCCGGCCTTGTCGAAATATTGCAGGCTGAGGCGCTCTTGATCGCCATCCTTCTTGGATACGGCGAAACCATGCTCCCAGCGGCTCGGGAAGATGCGCAGATCGATATTCTCGCCGAGAACGATCGCGGCCTGCGCGCCGCTCTTGATGTTTTCGAAGACACCGATCTTCTCGTGAACGGCACTTTCGTTGCGCGACAGCGCCATTACTTCGCCGAGGCCGGCCACGTGCTCGAGAAGCTTCAGCGCACTGCCATCGATTCGGGTCACGCTGATGCCGGTTTCGGCGGCGACGAGGGCTGCCTCGGAAATCTTCAGCTGGGCGGCGATATCACGCTCGCGCATTTTCGGATTCTCGGCGCGAAACGCACGGATTTCGGCTGGCGCCGGTCTTGTCTGTTCGGTCATGTCCTACCCTACTTATTGAGAATGAGCTTGCCCTGACGGGTGATCTTCAGGCGATAGACCAGGCCGCCATGTCTTATCATGATCTCGTTCGTGCCGCGGAAAAGATCCGCGCTTTCGACGATCCGGTGCTGCGCCGCAGGCTCGCTCTGCAGCGGCACATGCTTAAAGTTATCTGGCTTTTCAACCATCATTTCGGTTGGCAATTCCATGAGGCCGGTGATCAGGGGTCCCCGGTTGTGATGACAATTATCTTGACTTTCATACTCATAGTTTTTTAAAGACGCAATAGGAGACTACTGCAGTCAAGTTTTTGAGATTGCTGATATGAGGCCGCCTGGCGGCGGTTCGCGACAATGGCGGAGAAGATGATGACGGTTAGGTTTGCGGCTGTTGCAGCCGGCATGGTGATGGCGGTTTCAAGCATATGCCAGGCGCAGGACGAGGGAACCGCCAAACTGGATGTCGAACTCAACGCTCTGGCGCCATCGCAAAAGGGCTGCATGATGACTTTCGTTGCCGAGAACAATCTCCAGACCCCGATCAACAAGATCTCCTTCGAGCTCGCCTTTTTCAACGACAGGAATGCCGTCGACCGCATCACCGTGCTCGACTTCCGCGATCTGCCGCAGGGCAAGAAGCGCGTGCGCCAGTTCGATATGCCGAATGTGAAGTGCGAGACGGTCACCCGCATCATCATCAACGACACGCCGGTCTGCGACGGCCCGGCGGCAGGCGAATGCATGAAGGGTCTCGTCACCCGCTCGCAGATTTCGGTTCCCTTCGAGGGCTAGAGCGGTTCAGCTTTTGAGGGAAGCGCAGAACCGCTCTAACCTTTTGTTTTGACGCAATTCCGGACGGAAAACCGCTTCGCACTTTTCCTGGAATTGCTCTGAGAATACGCCGGGGATGAATCCCGGCGGGCATGTCCAGACTGTCCGAGGCATAAGATGGCAATTTCAGCGAAGACCAGATCGAGACAGGTGCTCATCGGGGAGCCGGACGCTGACGGCGGTCTGAACGACAACAACATGCATCCCGGCCACGAGCTTTCCGACCTGCGCAATGTGCAGCGGCAGCCGGCCGGCGAGGCGGTGGTCCACTACGCGCGCTTCGCGCAGATACCCTCCTTTCCCGATCATCCGGAAACCGAACCGACTGCCTCTGTCCCTGCGCCGCCGATGGATGCGGCGGTGGAAAAGCAGGGGGACGAGAAGAAGCCGGTGCGGCGACGGGTGGCGCTGACTTGCATCTGCTCGCTGATCTTTCACGCGACACTGGCGGCTGTGCTGCTGATTGCTTTCCCCAAAGCTCCGGAGGAGGCAATCGAAGAAGCCGGTCAGGCGATGAGCGTCGTCATGTATGGCGATTCCGATATCGACCAGGCTGCGGCCGGCGAGACCGAAACGACCATCCAGCAGGAAATCATTCCCGAAGAAGTGCAGCCTGACACGATCCAGCCGACGCAAACGGCGGAAGTTCAACCGGAAACCATGCAGCCGACCGAAGTTTCGCCCTTCGAAGCGCAGGATCCTATTCAGCAGGCGCCGGCACCGGAAGTGACGCGCGTTTCGCCCGAAACGGCCGCGGCCGTCGAGCCGGAGATTCTGGTGTCCGAGGTGCCGGCGGAGGAGTCCGTCGCGCAACCAATGTCGACGGTCGTTGCTGAACAGCAGCAGTTGCCGCTCGACGCAGTGCCGCCTGAAGTGCAGCCATCCGAGGTACAGCCAAGCGAGGTGCAACCTGCGGAAACCCTGCCGGAAGTCGCGGAGACTCCACAGGAGGTGAAGCCCGTAGAAACGACAGAAATTCAGCCGGAACCGGAACAGCCGCCCGAGGCTGTAACGCCGACGCCAAAGCCGAAAGTGGCAAAGGAAAAGCCCAAGCCGGTCGAGAAGAAGCGTCCGCCGCAGAAGGCCGCTGGCGACAAGGGAGAGGGGCAGCAGACGTCAACGCGTGGCGTCGCCGAAGGCAATTCATCGGCGCAATCCGACAACAGTTCGCAGGCCGCCAACGGCAATAACGGTGTGGGGACGGCCGCGACCGCAAACTATACAGGCAAGGTCCGTAGCCGTATTCGGCGTGCGATCAGGAAGCCCCGAGATGTCGAAGGCAGCGTTGTTGTCACCTTCTCAGTCAACGGCGGCGGCGGCCTGACCTCCGCTCGTGTCTCGCGTGGGTCCGGCGTTCCGGAGATCGATCAGCTTGCTCTCGATGCGGTGCGTCGTGCGGCACCTTTCAGCCCCCCGCCCGGTGGGCAGGCGATGACCATGTCAGCGCCTATCGAGGTCGCGCCACGATAATATGATAAAAATAATCAACTTTATACTTTACTCTAAAAATCAAGTTTAATAAAGTCCACCCGCACACGCAGGAATCGTGTGACGATCAACGAGCGAACGGGTGGCATATGGCTCGCAAGGGCAAGAAGGGTTTGAACCGGGAGGTCCGCGATAACGCGGGCGAGGACGCCGGTCAGGCATCCCTCGGGCGATCCAAACTGGATGGCCGCAGTTTCCTCTATGTCGGTGGCCGTGACTGCCAGGTGGCGCATCTTCGCCAGATCTGCAGCAATTTCGGCGCCGAGCTCATTCATCATGATGGCGGGTTGCGTGAAGCGGTTTCCCGCATCGATACCGTGCTTCCCTCGGTCGACTGCGTGTTCTGCCCGATCGACTGTATCAGCCACGATGCCTGCCTGCGTGTGAAGACCGGCTGCAAGAAATTCGGCAAGACCTTCATCCCGCTTCGCAACGGCAGCAAGTCCAGCCTGGAACGTGCGCTGCAGACGATGAACGAACGAGACAATTCCCGATGAACGACCAGCGCCCCGACGGCTTCGCCATGATCGGCCTGCATAAGCTCGCCGCGCAGACAGGCGAGGGCCTCGTGCCCGAACTCTACGAACTTTTCCAGCAGCATGCCGAACGCCAGCAGATCTACCAGAATGTGACGCTATTCCCGACCTGGGAAGCGCGCATGCCCGGGGAAGCGACAACAAGACCGCTTGGCCCAGCAGCGGCAAACGGCGATAATGTTCTCGCCTTTCCCTTGCGTTCTGCAAGGGCGGGCAAGAAGAAAGAGTAGGGAGATTCCATGTATATCGCAATGAACCGCTTCAAGGTTGCAACCGGGAGCGAAGGCGATTTCGAGACGGTCTGGCGCAATCGCGATTCCAGCCTGCCCGAGGTGCCCGGTTTCGTCGAATTCCGCCTGCTGCGCGGCAAGGCCAACGAAGAGGAGGGCTATACGCTCTATTCCTCGCACACGGTCTGGAAAAGCGAAGCGGATTTTCAGAACTGGACGAAGTCCGAGAGTTTTCGCGCAGCGCACCGCAATGCCGGCGATCACAAGGCGATCTACAAGGGGCCGCCGGTCTTCGAGGGCTTCAACGTCGTCGACGGCATTTAACTGCGGTCGATACGGTTTCGCCTTTCGGTTGGGTGCCAAAGGCGTGTGAGCTTGGCCTCCTCTTCTCCCCAGCGGGGAGAAGGTGGCCCGAAGGGTCGGCTGAGGGGGCCACACGGCACGCCATTCATTGCCCTTTGCTGCGCTCAGCGCATTCGCGGCTTTGCCGCTCACCCCCTCAACCGCCTGCCGGCACCTTCTCCCCGCTGGGGAGAAGAGACGTGTGGCGGCGTCTTCGCCCTCCTTCTCCGTCGAGTGAGAAGATCGGAACTGTTCGTTGAGCAACGCTCCGAACCGTCGATCTCAAGTCCTGACGCGCAGAACCGCGCCTGCCGCAACGGCCAGCCAGCCAAGCATCATCGCCCAGCCGCCGGTCGGCGCGGCATAGGGGAAGAGGCCGGAGCCGGAAAAGCGCAGGGTGACGAGATCGCCCGCAAAAAGCAGCGTTCCGACAATCATCAGCAAACCGGCCAGCCAGGCGGTTTTAAGCTTGGCGTTGCCGAGAGCCAATGCCAGCAGGGCAGGGGCGTGGGCAAGGCACATGGCAGATGCGGATGCCGCAAGATTGGCCTCGCCACCGCCATGGGCAGCAAGGGCGGCAAGCGCCACGCCGGCTACGCCAAACAAGCCGGCGAACAGATAGAACACCGGCTCCAGACGCGCGTTCAAGCTCATGGTTGCTCCTTGTTGTCGGGGGCCCTGTTCTGCATGTGATAGGCGAGCCGTTCCACCGGCGCCCAGATGAGATCGCGCAGCGCCTGGCTTGATATCGTCTCGTCCAGGGCACGGCGGAAGCAGAGCAGCCACTCGTCGCGCTCGACAGGGCCGATCTCGGCGACGAAATGGCGGCTGCGCAGACGCGATTGGCCGCGCTTGTCGGTATAGAGCGGCGGGCCGCCGAGATAACCGGTCATATATTCGTAGAATTTCTCTTCGCTGCCCTTAAGGCTCGGCGGGTGCACGGCGCGCACGTTTCTCGCCTCCGGCAGTTCGTCCATCAGCTCATAGAAGCGGTGTGTCAGTGCCCGCACGCCAGGATCGCCGCCGATCGCCTGATATAAAGTGGTGACCTTCTCCGTCACGAAACCATCCCCATTGCCTCAACCATTCCCCGGCCTCTTCATGCACCGGGTGGAAAATGATCGCAACTGTCATCAAGGTGCCGCGGCATTTCGCGCATAATGCCGGCACGGCAGGGGTCCCAGCCAATCCTAATTGACAAAACCGTCCGGACGGTATCTTTTATCTACATGTCGAACGCTCATCATCGCAAGAAACAACCGGTGCTCGTGCGCCAGCAATTGCTGGAGGTCGCCGCGCGCCTTGCTGCCAGCGACGGCATGGCCGCCGTCACGCTTGATGCGGTTTCCGCCGCCTCCAGCGTCAGCAAGGGTGGGCTGCTGCATCACTTCCCGACGAAAAATGCGCTGCTCGATGCCCTGTTCGAGAGCCTGCTCGAAAAGTTCGACGCCGATATAGAGGAACTGATGCGCGGCGATCCGCTACCGCAGGGGCGCTTCACCCGCGCCTATCTCAGGGCGGTATCCGGTCTCAAGGAGCGTCCCGACGATTCCAGGAGTTGGACGCAGGTGACGATCGCGCTTCTTGCCGAACCCCGGCTGCGTCTTCGCTGGCGCCAATGGGTGCAGACGCGGGCCGAGGAATATATCGGCACTGACTCCTCCCTCGACGCACAAGTCGTGCGTTTCGCCGCCGACGGACTTTGGTTCGCAGATACGTTGGAAAGCCACGATATCAACGGCGTTTTGAGGCGGGATCTCATCGATCGCCTTGTCGAACTGACCAGCAAGTAATTCGAAAAGGAATGCGCCATGAGCCAGGCCGCCGTCTACGGGCTGCTGTTTGCAGCCATCGTGCTCGAGGTCATCGGCACGACCGCACTGCAACTGTCGCAGCAGTTCACCCGCATCGGGCCGACGGCACTCGTCGTCGCCTGTTACGCGGCCGCCTTCTATTGCCTGTCGCTGACGCTGAAAACCATCCCCGTCGGTATCGCCTACGCGATTTGGAGCGCTTTGGGAATCGTGCTGATTTCCTCGGTCGGCCTGGTGTT
Source organism: Rhizobium sp. 25PS6 (assembly GCF_032464655.1). NCBI lineage: Bacteria > Pseudomonadati > Pseudomonadota > Alphaproteobacteria > Hyphomicrobiales > Rhizobiaceae > Rhizobium > Rhizobium sp. 25PS6. The sequence goes on along the minus strand of NZ_JAWDIV010000005.1, from coordinate 143,918 downwards.
CTTCAAGCAGCGCCTCGACCTGCCAGCAATCGTCGGCCTCGGGCTGATCATAACAGGCGTTTTGGTCGTCAATCTATTTTCTAAATCGGTTTCCCATTGATATCGCTGTGATATTGCCAGTCTGTTTTTCTGCCTTAGGTCGGTAAATTTTCCCCTTTGTCAAAATACTGACAAAGGTCTATGTGTTCCTTGGACGTGGAGGAGACGAGGCGCAGCCACCGCCGTTTTCCAAAGCGCTTTGAACCCTGCCTTCCCGCCTATCGATATTTCCAGGTCCTACAGGAGCACATCATGGCCATTCGCACCGTCGTATGGGGAGAGAATATCCACGAGAATAGCAATGAGATCGTCCGGGGGATCTATCCCGAAGGCATGCACACGACGATCGCCAAGGCGCTGAACACCGATCCAACTATCTCGGCGACGACGGCGACGCTGCAGGAGCCGGAACACGGCCTCAGCGAAGCCCGCCTTACCGAGACCGACGTCTTGACCTGGTGGGGCCACAAGGATCACGGCGCAGTTTCCGATGTCGTTGTCGAGCGTGTCGCCAAGCGCGTCTGGGAGGGCATGGGCCTGCTGGTGCTGCATTCCGGCCATTTCTCCAAGATCTTCAAGCGGCTGATGGGCACGCCCTGCGCGCTGAAATGGCGCGAGGCGGGTGAGCGCGAGCGTTTGTGGACGATCAACCAGCGCCATCCGATCGCCGCCGGCATCGGAGAGCATTTCGAGCTTGAGAACGAGGAAATGTACGGCGAGCAGTTTTCGGTGCCGGAACCGCTCGAAACGGTGTTCATCTCCTGGTTCCAGGGCGGCGAAGTGTTCCGCTCGGGCCTGACCTGGCGCCGCGGCGCCGGCAACATCTTCTATTTCCGCCCCGGCCACGAGACCTATCCGACCTATCACGACGTCAATGTCCAGAAGGTGCTGATCAACGGCGTGAAGTGGGCCTATAACCCTGAGGGGGCGTTGACTGGTATCACCGATGCTCCAAATGTGCCGGTAGAAACAGCACTGGAGCCGATCGTCGAACGCGGCCCGAGACTGCACCAGGCCGGCGAAGCCGGTTACCGCTGAGGAGCATCCATGCGACTACTCGTTCTTGGCACGGGGGTGATGGCGAAAAACCAGCTCGCCCGCTTCCCCCTCATCGACGGCGTGACGGTGGTCGGCGCCGTCGACACCGATCCCGAGCGGCTTTCGGCCTTCGCCGACAAGTTCAACATCGAAAAGCGATTTCTTTCATTGGAGGAGGCGATCGCCTGGGGTGAATTCGATGCGGCGACAAATGTCACGCCCGACCGCATCCATCACCCGACGACGATGGCGCTGATTGCTGCGGGCAAGCACGTCTTCTGCGAAAAGCCGCTGGCGGAGAACTATGTGAAGGCGCTGGAGATGACGGAGGCGGCCGAAAAGGCCGGCGTCATCAACATGGTCAACCTCACCTATCGCAACGTCGCGCCGCTGCAGCGCGCCCGCGAGATGGTGCTCGCCGGCGAGCTCGGCACGATCAGACACGTGGAAGCCTCCTATCTCCAGAGCTGGCTGGTGTCGCGTGCCTGGGGCGACTGGCGCACGGAATCGACCTGGCTGTGGCGGCTTTCCACCGGCCACGGTTCGAACGGCGTGCTCGGAGACGTCGGCATCCATATTCTCGATTTCGCCGCCTATGGCGCGGCGACCGACATCGATCACGTCTTTGCGCGGCTGAAGACCTTCAACAAGGCGCCGGGCGGCCAGATCGGCGAATATCTGCTCGATGCCAATGACAGCTTCACCATGTCTGTCGATTTCGCCAACGGCGCGCTCGGCGTCATCCATGCCAGCCGCTGGGCGACAGGGCATCTGAACGAGTTGAAGCTGCGCATTTATGGCGAGAGGGGCAGCCTCGAGGTCATCCATCGTCCCAGTGGTTCCGAGCTGCATGGCTGCCTCGGCGAGGATGTCGAAACCGCCACCTGGACGAAGATCGAGGTTGAACCGGTGGCGACCAACTACCAACGTTTTGCCGAGGCCGTGGCAAGCGGCATCCAGCCAGACCCGAACTTCCGCCACGCCGCCAACCTGCAGAAGGTGCTCGACCTTGCGATGGTGACCGAGCGCGAGCGGCGCGAGCTGAAGGTTTGATCCGCCCGATCAAACAGCACGACCGCCGTCCTTTCGGGGCGGCGGTTTTCGCTAGAAGAAAGGGTCCGTGGGAGCCGTACCCTTTCTTCCTGTTTATTCAATCACCTGCACCACGCGGTGGGTGCGGGGTTCGACGATCACACGGCGATCGTTGATGACCGTGTAAGCATATTTCGGATTGTCAGGCACCGGCGTCACGACGACATCCGCCGGAAGCGGCTTGCCGACGACAATCGGTTCCTGGACGACCACAGAAGCGGTCGGGGCCGGCTGCTGCTGGACATAGGTGACGACCTCGCGCGGCGGCGGATCGATCACTGCGCCGGCGACACCGCCGGCCACGCCGCCAACGGCAGCACCCACAGGACCGCCGACGATTGCGCCGGTGATGGCGCCGCCGGCTGCACCGGTGACGGCTCCGTCAGCGAGCGCATTGGTGGCGAGCGACGACAGCGCAAGGGCGCTGGAGACAAGTAGGATCTTGTACATTTTGCTTCTCCTTTGCTGGGGTTGCGCTTGGGTAACGACCGCGCCAATCCGAGGTTCCGGCAGGAGAGAGTCACGCTTTGGACGGCCGGTTCACATAATGTGAGGCAGCTGAAGCATGGGTCCGAAGGCATTATTCAAGCCGCCGGCGGAAAAGCCAGGCGGCGGCGCTGAGCGTAACAGTGGCGATCAGCGCTAGTGGGATTGTCTGGTTCACCACCTCGCTCAGCGGAATATCCTTGAGGAAGACGCCTTTGACGATCACCAGGAAATAGCGCAGCGGATTGATCAGTGTCATCGGCTGCAGCCACCCCGGCATGTTCTCGATCGGCGTCGCGAAGCCTGAGAGCAGCATGGCGGGGACCATGAACAGGAAAGCGCCGAGGATCGCCTGCTGCTGTGTCATCGACAGCGCCGAAATGAACAGGCCGAGGCCGGCGACCGAACCGAGATAGAAGATTGCGCTGCCGTAAAGCAGGAAGAGCGAGCCGCGCAGCGGCACGTCGAAGAGGAAGACGGCGGCCAGGATATAGACGGTGATGTGGAAGAGGCCGATCATCATCGGCGGGATCAGCTTGCCGATCAGGATCTCGTGGATCCGCAGCGGCGAGACCATCAACTGGTCGAAGGTGCCGAGCTCGCGCTCGCGAGCGATCGACAGCGCCGTGACGATGAGGCCGATCAGCAGCGCGATGCTGGCGATCAGGTTCGGCACCATGAACCATTGATAGGTGAGGTTCGGGTTGAACCAGTTGCGCGGCACCGTCGAGACGATATCTGCGCCGGCACGTTTGCCGGCCGGCGTCTCGGCGGCGAGGGCGGCGCCGATCTGGGAGAGATAGCCCGCGACGATCTGCGAGGCGTTGGAGCGGCGGCCGTCGAGCACCACCTGCAGGTCGGCCGGCGCTCCCGCCTCAATATTGCGCGAAAAGTCCGGCCCGATCTGAACGACGGCAATGGCAGTTTGGTTGTCGATCGCCACCCGGTCGTCTGCTTGGCTTCCTGCAATCTCGATCTTCCGGAAGGTCGGCGAGCCGTCGATGCGCTCGATCAGTTCCTGGCCCCAGTGACCGCTGTCGCGGTTGAGGATCATCACGTCGACATTGCGGACTTCGAGCGTCGCCGCATAGGAGAAGACGAGAAGCTGGACGATCGGCGGGCCGATCAGGATGGCGCGGCCCTTGGGATCACGCAGGACGGCGAGCAGTTCCTTGACGATCAGGGCGTAGAGCCTTGCCCACATCTCAACCGATCCTCTTTCTGGTGCTGCGGGCCGCCAGCACGAACATGATGGCGCCGATCGTCAGCATCACGCCGATCGCCTCCAGAAACATCGGCCAGATGTCGCCGGCCAGGAACACCGTCTGCAGGCTGGGGATCAGGTAGCGCGCCGGCACGATGAAGGTGATCCACTGGATCACGGTCGGCATGGAATTGATCTCGAAGAGGAAGCCAGACAGCAGGAAAGCAGGGAGAAAGGCCGAGATCAGCGCCAGCTGCGAGGCAAGGAACTGGTTCTTCGTGGCGGTCGATATCAACAGGCCCTGGCCGAGCGCCGGAATCAGGAAAGCGGCCGACAGTGCATAAAGAGCAGCGACGGAGCCGCGGAACGGCACGCCGAAGAGAAAGACCGCAAGCAGCACGCAAAGCGTCATCGAGGTGAGGCCGAGCAGGAAATAGGGCAGGATCTTGCCGGCGAGCAGTTCGACCGCCGTCACCGGCGTCGCCATCATCGCCTCCATCGTGCCTCGCTCCCATTCGCGGGCGACGACGAGCGAGGTCAGAAGCGTGCCGACTAGCGTCATGACGATGGCGATCGAGCCGGGCACAAGGAAATTGCGGCTGGTTAGTTCGGGATTGAACCAGAAGCGCTGCTCGACTGAAATGGCGGGACTGTGGGAGGCGACGTCCGCCTGCCTCTGCCGCTCCCAGTTGGCAACAGTGCCCTGGGCATAGTTCTGCACGAAATTCGCCGTGTTCGGTTCGGAGCCATCGACGATCACCTGGATATCGGGGCGGTTGCCGGCGGTGTAGCGCGTGGTGAAGTCGGCGGGGATGACGACGATGCCGCGCAGCTTGCCGAGCACGAGGTCTTCCTCGAACAGACGCCGGTCGCGGCCGATGGCCACATCGAAATAGCGCGAAGCCTGGAAACTGGCCGACAGATCCTGCGTCAGCGGCGTCATCTCCTCGGTCACGAGGCCGATGCGGGTGCGGGTGGTATCGAGCGAGACGCCGTAGCCGAAAAGAAAAAGCAGAATCAGCGGCAGTACGAAGGCGATGAGGATGCTGCTCGGATCGCGGATCGCCTGAAAGCTTTCCTTGCGCACGAGCGCCTGGAGACGCCGCATCCGGCCGGAAGAGGTGCTCATGCGGCATCCTCCTTCTCGGATTGCTGTACCAGGGCGATGAAGGCATCCTCCATCGTCGGGTCGGGCAGCTCCTTGGTCGCGACGCGGGCCTTCAATTCATCGGGCGACCCGAGCGCGATCGAGCGGCCGCGATAGATCAGCGAGATGCGGTCGCAATATTCCGCCTCGTCCATGAAATGGGTGGTGACGAGCACGGTGACGCCCTTTTCGACCAGCGCATTGATATGCGTCCAGAATTCGCGCCGGGCGATCGGATCGACGCCGGAGGTCGGTTCGTCGAGGAAGAGGGCGCGTGGCTCGTGCATGACGGCGCAGGCAAGCGCCAACCGCTGTTTCAGGCCAAGCGGCAGGTCTTTGGCCGGCTGGCTGACATGGCGCCCGAAATCGAAGATGCCGGCCATCAGCTCGATGCGCTCGCGCCGGTGTCTTCCGCGAAGGCCATAGACGCCGGAGAAGAATTCGAGGTTCTGCATGACGGTCAGATCGCCGTAGAGCGAGAATTTCTGCGCCATATAGCCAAGCTGGTTGCGGGCCTCGGCGGCATCGCGGCGAAGGTCGAAACCGGCAACGCGGCCTTCTCCGCCGGTCGGCTTCAACAGGCCGCAGAGCATCTTGAAGGTGGTGGATTTGCCGGCGCCGTTCGGGCCGAGCAGGCCGAAGATTTCGCCGCGGCGGATATCGAAGCTGATATTGTCGGCAGCGGTGAAATCGCCGAAGCGCTTGGTCAGCCCCTTGGCCTCGATCACCGGCCGGTCGTCATCGCCCTTCGTCGGCTCTTGCGCCTCGGCCAGCCTCGAACGGCCGCCAGGACCACCGCCCAGCATGTCGATGAAAGCATCCTCGAAGCGCGGCGGGGCAGGGGTGAGCGTTGCGCCATCGCCGGCCGAGCCGATATCCGGTTTCTTGTCCCTGGCGGCGACGAGGCGGATCGCTTCGCCCTGGATCACGCCGTCGATGACGCCATCGGCCTGCAGAAGCCCGGCGAGCACCTGCCGGCGGCGCCCTGTCATGCCCGAGACGCGGAAAACCCGGTCGTTGACGCGACCGGTCATGTCATCAGGTTTTCCCGAAAAGAGCAGCTTTCCCTGGTTCAAGAGCAGCACATGGTCGCAGGCTTCAGCTTCGTCGAGATAGGCGGTCGACCAAAGGACGCCGATGCCTTCCTTCGTCAGGTTCTCGACCATCTTCCAGAGGTCGCGGCGCGAGATCGGGTCGACGCCGACGCCCGGCTCGTCGAGCAGCAGCAGGCGCGGCTTCTTCAGAAGCGCGCAGGCAAGGCCGAGCTTCTGCTTCATGCCGCCGGAGAGCTTTCCGGCGAGCCTACCGGTGAAGCGCTTGAGGTCGGTAAAAGTGAGCAGCTCGTCGAAGGCGCTTGCGCGTTCGCTCTTCGGCAGGCCCCGCAGATCGGCATAGAGATCGAGGTTTTCCTGCACCGAAAGGTCCTCATAGAGACCGAAGCGCTGCGGCATGTAGCCGATCGCCGCCTGGATGCCGGCGGGGTTCTTGCGCGTGTCGAAGCCGAGAACCTCCATCGTTCCCGTGTCGGGCAGCATCAGGCCGGTCATCAGGCGGATCAGCGTCGTTTTGCCGGCGCCGTCAGGGCCGACGAGACCGGTGATTGCGCCGCCGCCGATCATGCCGGAGACGGCGTCAAGAGCGGCTGGCGCATCGCCGAAGCGCTTGGTGACACCGTCGATCCGGACGAGCGGCTTGTCGCCCCGGCCGGTCTCGGCGGCGGTCATTGTCCGCCCGCCGTCGGCGTTGGAAAACGCACGGTGACCGGCATGCCCTGGCGCAGATCCGGGCCGGGCTTGTCGATGACAACACGCAGGCGATAGACGAGGTCGGTCCTAAGTTCCGGCGTTTCCACCGATTTCGGGGTGAATTCGGCAACCGGCGAGATGAAGCCTATCGTGCCTTCATAGGGTTTGTCGGGCGCCGTATCGGAGGTGACCGCAACCTTCATGCCGGGATGGATGCGGCCGAGATCGGGTTCGGCGACATAGGTGCGCACCCAGACGGGTTCTGTCAGCGACAGCACGAACACAGTGTCTGCCGGCGAGACGATCGCGCCATTCTCTCTGACGCGGGAGAGGATGACGCCGTCGTTCGGCGCGCGCAGTTCGGTATCATCAAGCGAGGTGCGGGCGGAGGCAAGCGTTGCCTGCGCCGCCTTCAACTGGGCGTCGGCGGCGGCGATATCCTCGACACGGGAGCCTTCCAGCAGCAGTTTCAACGCCTCGTTGGCGGAGTCGGAGCGTGCGGCGGCCATGGCCCTTGCAGCGGTCGCCTGATCAAGGCTGGCCTCGGAGATCGTGCCCTGCGGGCGCAACTGGCGGGCGCGGTCATAGGCGAGATTGGCATTGCGGAGATCGGCGATACTTTCGTCATAGGCGGCGCGCGCCTGGGCGATCTCTGTCGGCCGCGGACCGGCCTTCAGCTTGTCGAGCGTTGCCTGGAGGGCTGCGACATTGGCTTCGCCCGAGCGGACCGCGAATTCATAGGGTGCCGCATCGAGCTTTGCCAGAACCGTTCCCGTTTTGACGACGTCGCCTTCGTCGGTATGGAGTTCGGCGAGACGGCCGCTGACACGGAACCCGAGCGAGACCTGGCGGATATCGACATTGCCGTAAAGGACGAATTCGCGGCTGGGCTCAGGCAACCAGCCGAGCTTTTGGGGCAGGGCGTACCACCAGGCGGCGGCACCCGCCGCAACGAGAAGAAGGATGGCAATGGGAAGGATGCGTTTCATGCTGCACTTCCTTTCGATGCGCCGATGGCATCGACCAGCTCTGCAGCCAGGCCGCGCACGGTTTCCACCTGTTCCGGGCCGACGCCATCCCACTCCATCTGGGCGAGCACGGCTGCATGGGCGACGCGAAAGACGAGAATGCTGCCGAGAAGGGTGAAGGTGCGCAGGCGCACATGTTCCGAGGCGGGGTCCTCATGAAGGATGGCGCCGATCAGCCGCCGGCTCATCTCGATCATCGGCCGCATGAGGCCCTGATAGATCCGTGTGAAGGCTTCTGTCGGCTCCATCTGCTCGCGGATCAGGAAGCGCGCCCAGGATTCGGACTCCTTGCCGACGAACAGCGTCACCATGGTCTGCAAAATCTCGGTCAGGAAATGGCGAGCCTCCGCTTCACCAAGCGGTTTGCCTGCAGCGTCGAGCGCCAGCAGATGCTCGCCGACGCGCGCCCTCATGTCACCGACATGCGTATTGATCCGCATCATCAGATATTCGGCGGTGGCGATGTAGAGACCTTCCTTGCTGCCGAAATAATAGGGGATTGCCTGCAGGTTGACGCCGGCCGCTTCCGTGAGCTGGCGCGTCGAAGCGCCGTCGAAACCATAACGGCCGAAGACGTCGAGGGCGGCGGATAGCATCTTCTGACGCGCGATCTCGGCACGGGCGGAGGCTGGTGAAGGTTGGTTATCGCGTTCCTGAGTCATGACGGGTTTATAACGCCGATGGAGAAATAAGTCAATCGATTGATATATTCTGTAGGTGGATGTTATCGACCAATGCCTTTGCTGAGGCAAGGCAAGAGCGTGACATCGCTCATGGCTGGATGCGTGGCTTGATTGGGGGGCGAGATGTGCCGTTCAGCGGTTCAGCGTCAATTCGGATCAGGGCGATCTCAGCTGTTCTGGAAAACGTTCGGAAACAAGGCAAAGAGACCCGTGGGGACGGGTCTCTCAGGGTTCTCGGGCTGGGAAGAGGAACCAAGCCTCGGGGTCGGCTGCCAACAGGTAGCGATACAATATCGCTAATTTTCACGACACTAATATGTCTGGTCTCGACCGACCGCAAAACAAAAAAAGCCGCTACTTTTTCGTGATCCCTGCGGCACTGTTTTGACACAAAACTGCCTTGCTCTTTCCGTATCGCCGGTTCGATGCGTATTCAGATTTATATTATCGCGCTGCTGCTCAGCGCCATCATGTGGTCGATCTCGTTCGATGCGGCGCGAGAATCCTATCATGCCGCGCAAAGCGCGGGATTGATGCCGAACCTGCACATCAACAAGAAGCTGGATCGCATTCTATAAACTGCGATGAAGTGTCCAGGTCAGCGGTACAATTGATGTCGCATTCTCGACATCGGGCCAGCGAATGTTTTTGCTATGCGCTCGTGAGCCTTCCGGACAGAAAGTCAAATTTCGTAAAATTTGACCGATCTGCTTAAAAGCCCTGAAAATACTGATGTGTAGAGTGTTCTCATGAAAGCGACCGAAGCGTGGACAGACGCGTCGATCGTTTGGAGCCGGGCAAACCGAACGCCCGCTGATCCGCAAACGGGGACTTCAACATGCACAGAACTCTTGCCGCTATCGCCTTGACCCTGAGCATCACTGCCGCTGCCGAGCCGGCATTCGCCGTCGGCCCCGCCAGCCTTGCCCGCGACCTGATGTACACCTCCGCCATCGGCCATGCGCCCGAAGTTCCGTTGACGACTCGCGCCGGTTTCGTGCGCCCAGGCGTTCCTTTCGTCCTGCGCAGCCCGGCTGCGGTCGAGGGCGAGGGCTATCGGCTCAAGACCTATTCGCAGAGCCTGACCGTTGTCGTCGGTTACGTGTTTTCGACGGCGGTCGAGGCCGTGCAGGCAGTTACGTTTCTTCGCTGATACCTAGCCAGATCTTAGGCCGATCAGGGCCTGAGATCATCCGCACCTAAAGCGCGTCGTATGTCGTTGTCGCAAAACAACCGCTACGCACTTTTACGCGACATCCGCTAGGCGTCGAGTTCGCCGCGCACATCGAGATACCAGTCGACGAAGGCCTTGACGCCGATCTCCAGGGTCGTATCCGGCTTGTAGCCCGTCAGCGCAACGAGCAGATCGGGGGCCGCGAAGGTACGCGGCACATCACCCTTCTGCATCCCCAGCATCTTGCGGATGGCAGGACGGCCGAGCGCTTTTTCCACCGTTTCGACGAAATCCATCAGGCTGACCGGCTGGCCTCCGCCAATATTGACGACGCGAAAGGGCGCCTGGCGCGAAAGCGTTTCGACAGCCGTGTTTTCGAGGCGATTATCCTCGGAGGGAACGACCGCCGATAGCCTGACGATCGCCTCGATCAGATCGTCTATATAGGTGAAGTCACGGCTCATATTGCCTTCGCCGTAGATCTCGATCGGCTGACCTTCAAGCATGTTCTTGGTAAATTTGAACAGCGCCATGTCGGGCCGGCCCCACGGGCCATAAACGGTGAAAAAACGAAAAGCCGTGGTCGGAATCTTGTGAAGATGGGCATAACTGTGCGCCATCAGTTCCATCGATTTCTTCGTCGCCGCATAGATGGTCAGCGGCTCGTCGGCGCGATCGGTCTCGCGAAAGGGGACGGTTGCATTGGCGCCATAGATCGATGATGTCGAGGCCAACATCAGATGGCGGATTTCGACGCGCCGCGCGATTTCCATGATGTTCCACGAGCCTTCGACGTTCGAACGAAGATAGGCCTCGGGATTTTCCAGGCTGTAGCGCACGCCGGCCTGTGCGGCGAGGTGAATCAGGATATCGGGCTTGGCCGCCAGAACAGCCGCTTCCAGCGCTGGCCGGTCCTCGAGCATTGATATGACGGGTTTGAAGGCCGGAAACTGGGAGAGTGCCGCATGGCGCATCTCCTTGAGCTTGACGTTGTAATAGGGAGTCAGGCCGTCGAAGCCTGTGACGTCATGCCCCTCTTGCAGCAGGCGCCTGGCCAGATGAAAACCGATAAAGCCGGCAGTCCCTGTAATGAAGTAGCGCATTCCCACCTTTTCTCGACTTCCCGCCGACGGCAAAGAGCCGATTCCGTATCAAGTGACCCCACTTACAAGATAAAAAGAGGCCGAGTCGATAGGTCTTTGAACGAGAAGGCCACAGCACCGTCTCTACTGTCGGCGGACTGTCCGCTGTTGCCTTGCCGGATGAGGGCGGGACTATCGATATCGTCTGTCGGTCAGCCGCAACTCCCCGGCCGTTATGCTGCATTGCAACATGGTGGCTTGCATGTTATGGCCGGCCGGTCGTCTGCAAGCAGGTCAGGATCGATGAGAGATATAATTTATTGGATTCTCTGCGCGTTTCTGACCGTTGCCATCGCCATCGTGTCGTTACGCTATGTCACGAACTTCTGGCTTCTGTCCTTCGTCTACAGCTTTCAATTTCACCTCGGCGTCGTGTTCGTCGCCGCCAGTCTCGTCGTTCTGACTATCAAAAGGCAGATTTACGGCTTTATCCTTCTGCTTGCCTCGCTTCTTCTCATCGCTCACGGCGTCATCATGCTGCGCGAGTTCTCGCAGGACGACAGAGGCGCCGACAGGCCGCCGCTTTTTCGTCTGATGTCGTTCAACATCGCGATCGACAACTGGAAAAACTCGACTGAAATCACCGACATGGTGATCGCGTCGAATGCCGACGTCGTCAATCTGCTCGAAGCCAAGCCGCTGACGTTTCACCTGCAGCAATTGTTCAAGACCTATCCCTACCATATCGGCTGCGATGCCGGGAAGGATACATGCGATACGCTGGTGCTGTCCAAACGCCCCTTTGTCAGCCGGCAGGTCGCGAGCATGGGCAGTCTTCGAAAAAACAGGCTGGTCGTAGCAAGCGTCGACTTCGGCGGCGAAACTATCAATCTCGTTTCGGCGCACCTGACCAAACCATATTTCGACGATTTCCAGATGGCTGAATTGGAAGATCTCGGCAAAGCGCTTGGCTCGATCGACGGCCCGCTGGTGCTGTCAGGCGATTTCAACTCCTCGGCGATCGCCCCGAGCATCCAAGCTTTCCTGCGCGAGCAGAAGCTGAAAACGATCACGCCAGAACCGGCAACATGGCCGATCGGCGCCGGCGCGCTGGGGATCGCCATCGACCACGTATTTGCACGCGCGCCGCTTCATCTGACATCGCTGAAACGTCTCGACGACAATCTCGGCTCGAACCATTCGGGCTTGATCGCCGACTTCGCTCTCGACAAGGACGGCGGAACTTCAACGGCAAAATGACTTACCTGCGCAAGAAAATCCTGCCGGGGCTACAGATCAGAATCTGGTTCGGCCGCCTTTTTTGTCGATCATTTGAAACCTCTTGCCGTCGGTCTTCACGTTGACGCAATCGGTCTTCTTGCTGGGAAACAGGACGCACACCTGGCCATTGGTTATCTTGTAGCCATTCTTATTGCCGTCGCGATATTCGTAGCCGTTCTTGCTTTCTTTCAGTTCGGACGTACCGGGCAGGTGCTGGCGAATTTCCGACTCGCTTGCGGTTCGCATGCTTGCCGTTTCGGCAAACGCCATTCCTGGCACCATAATTGCAAGAAATCCGGCGAGGACGGGCAAGGTACGCATCAGGGGGATCTCTCCGGTCATGTCTTTCGGTACATCCATTCTACGAGAACCCCAAGAGGAAATTCAACAGCGAGGATGGTCGCGCCGAAAAGGCCCGACCATCGCTCCGGCTGCGATTTTACGTCCTTCCAAACTCATCGACGATACGAATGATGTCGTCCTCGCCGAGGTAGGAGCCCGTCTGAACCTCGATGAGCTCGAGAAGAATCTTGCCGGGGTTGGCGAGGCGGTGGACTTCGCCCAGCGGAATGTAGACGCTTTCGTTCTCGCGCAGCATACGCACGTTCTCGCCGACCGTCACCTCAGCCGTTCCCTTGACGACGATCCAGTGTTCGGAGCGATGGTGGTGTTTTTGCAGCGAAAGCTTCTTACCCGGCGTGACGAAGATGCGCTTCACCTGGAAGCGATCGCCGTTGAAGATGGAGGTATAGCCGCCCCACGGGCGATAGGATGTCGGATGGGTTTCGGCGAATTTCGCAGTAGTGGAAGACGAGGCCAGCATTTTAACCAATTGTCCAACATTCTGGCTGTCTTTAAGCGGCCCGACATAGACGGCGTCCTCGCTGGCGATGACGGCGACATCCTCCATGCCCTGGACGGCAAGATGCACGCCATGGGTCATAACGAGCGAGTTGCGGGTATTGACGACGGTGGTGTTTGCAGCGGCGACATTGCCGTTGTTGTCGCGTGCGCCTGATTTCCAGACGGCATCCCAGCTTCCCATGTCCGACCATTTGAACGGCGAGGGGACGACGGCGGCCTTGGAGGTCTTTTCCATGATCGCGTAGTCGATGGAGATATCGGGGCTCTTGGCGAAATGGTCGGCGTCGAGGCGGGTGAAATCAAGGTCGCGGCTTGCCTTCGAAACGGCCTTGCTGGCCGCCTTCAGCACATCGGGCGCATATTCCTGCAGCTCGGCGATGAGTTCCGTCACCGGGAACATGAAGATGCCCGAGTTCCAGTAGAAGCCGCCGTCGGCGAGCATCTGCTCGGCCTTCTCGAGTGCCGGCTTTTCGATAAAGCGCTTGACCTTGTGCGCACCGTTTTTGAGCGCGTCGCCGATCTCGATATAGCCGTAGCCTGTCGCCGGCTCCGTCGGGTTGATGCCGAAAGTGACGAGGCTGCCTTCGGCAGCGGCATCGCGGGCAATGCGGATGCAATCGAAATAGCTCTCATCGGCGAGGATCTCGTGATCCGAGGCGAGCATCTGGATGATGGTGCCCTTGCCGAACAGCTCGCCAGCGAGCGTTGCAGCGGCGGCCACTGCTGCGGCAGTGTTGCGGGCGACCGGTTCGAGCAGCACGGCAGCGAGAGGGACGGCGAGCGCGCGGGCCTGCTCGGCGACCAGGAAGCGGAATTCCTCATTGGTGACGACGATCGGGGCTTCATAGAGGTCCGGATTGGAAACGCGTTCGAGGGTTTCCTGAAACAGCGTCTTGTCGCCGACGAACTGGATGAATTGTTTCGGTGCGGTGGCACGGGAAAGCGGCCAGAGCCGCGTGCCTTTGCCGCCGGCCATGATCACGGGAACGATTTTCTGCGTCATAGGCGGGTTCCTTGAAATAAACGGCTTGTTCGTCGCATGTTAGCGGGCGCCTGCCCAGTCTGTTATTCGATTGAGCCCTGTATCCAGCAGCTTCAGGGCGGCTGCTTCGCTGCCGGCCTCCGTGTAGCAGCGCATTTCCGGGGCATTGCCGGAGGGGCGGAAATGAATGATGCCGCCATCCCTCAGCGTCACCCGAAGTCCGTCGATGTCGGACTTCGTCGCCACTTCGCCGATCGGCTGCAGGAAAGCCGAGAGATTTTCGTCCGAAGCGCGCAGATGCTCCATCAGCGCGGCACTCGTTTCCAGCGGAAAATTCTCCAGGCGGTCGGCGGCAGCAAAGGGCAGATGATAGGAGGTGGCAACGGCCGAAAGCGGCTGCTTGCGGGTGGCGACGAGCGATAGGATCGCGAGCATCGGGATAAAACAATCGCGTGTCGGCAAGGCACGCACGTTCCGGCCGTTGATATCAAAGGCGGTTGCAGTCAGCAGGCCGCCATTGGCTTCAAAGCCCATGACATGATCTTCGCCGGCCGCCACGGCCTCTTCCATGCCTGAAATAACGAAGGGTGAGCCGACGCGGGTGCGCCGGACGGCGAAAGAGCCCGCGGCCTCGATGCCGGAATTGGAGGTAACCGGTGTCACCACCGTGCCGGCACCGAGGAAATTGGCTGCCACAAGGCCGAGAAGGTCACCGCGCAACGGCGTGCCGGTTTCGTCTGTGACCAGCGGGCGGTCGCCGTCACCATCGGTAGAGACGATCGCATCGAACTTGTGCTCGGACACCCAGCGCTTCATCAGCGTGATCGTCTCGTCGGAAACGGCTTCGGTGTCGACGGGAATGAAACTCTCGGAACGTCCGAGAGCGGTGATCTCGGCGCCGTAATGGGCGAGAACATCAACCAACAGGTCGCGGGCGACGCTGCTGTGCTGGTAGACACCGATCTTCATGCCAGACAGCGCGCCCTGCGGAAGCAGGGCAGCATTGCGTTCGAAAAAGAGCTGCCGGCAGATCGCTTCATGCTCCTCCGTCTCGGCTGGCGCCTGCGTCACCGCTTCACCGGTTCGCTCGATCTCGGCCGCCAATGCGGTGATAGCAGCCTCGTCCGATTTGTCGATCTCACCATCCGGGCGGTAGAATTTGATGCCGTTGCGGTCCGCCGGAATATGCGAGCCCGTAACCATCAGGCAGGCGGCGTTGCTCTCGAGGCCATAGAGGGCAAGGGCGGGTGTGGGGACGGTGCCGCAGTCGAATATCCGGAAGCCAAGCGCGGCAAGCGCACCGGCACAATTCCCCGAGATTTCAGGGCTTGAATCGCGAAAATCGCGGCCGATCAGAATGACGTCGCCGGCCCGCGCCTTGCCGGTCTGCAGCAGATATTTGCCGAACGCGGTGGCGTAGAGGGCGGAGGCGCGTCCTTTGAGGTCGACTGAAAGTCCGCGAAGGCCGCTCGTGCCGAATTTCATGGGAAGACATGGCTCCGATTTCACGATCAAAGTTCTACTCAGGCCGCCTGCCGGCGTAAATACCAAAGCCATCATATAGTTAAATACGGACGACGGTGCCTGGGACAGCCTCTTGCAATCTTCTCTCACCGAATTCTGGAGGTGTAGACCCATTGCCGCGCCGGCAGGCATTGCAGCGTAGATCGATTTTGTTAGAACCGTGTGTCCGTTGTTTCGTCATATGCGAAGGATTTTCCTAGATGAGCGATACATCCGTCAGTCTCGAGGAGAGCTGGAAAGCCGCGCTGGAGGGGGAGTTTTCAAGCCCCTATATGCAACAGCTCAAATCCTTCCTCGTCGCGCAGAAGCAGGTCGGCAAGCGGATTTTCCCCAAGGGCAGCGAATATTTCCGCGCCCTCGATCTGACGCCGATCTCCAACGTCAAGGCCGTCATCCTCGGCCAGGACCCGTATCATGGACTCGGGCAAGCCCATGGACTGTGTTTCAGTGTCCGGCCGGGCGTGCGCATACCGCCCTCCCTGGTCAATATCTACAAGGAGATGGAGACGGATCTTGGCATAGCGCCGGCACGTCACGGTTTTCTCGAACATTGGGCAAAGCAGGGGGTCCTCCTGCTGAACAGCGTGCTGACCGTCGAGGAAGGGCAGGCGGCTGCTCATCAGGGCAAGGGGTGGGAACGCTTCACCGACGCCGTCATCCGCAAGGTCAACGATGAATGCGAATCCGTGGTCTTCATGCTGTGGGGTTCCTATGCCCAACGCAAGGCTGCCTTTGTCGATACGACGCGGCATCTCGTGCTCCGGGCGCCGCATCCCTCGCCGCTTTCGGCCCATAACGGTTTTTTTGGCTGCGGGCATTTTTCGAAGGCGAATGCCTTCCTGCAGTCGCGCGGACGTGCGCCGATTGACTGGCAATTGCCGGCCGATCCCCATGGGGCGTAGATGTGAACGGACTTTGGCGTTCGTTCACTAAAAGAAGACAATGCGTTTTGGTCTACGGGTCTGTTCTACGGGGGTTTCAGCGCGCATCTTAGCCTCATCGAAAGCCCGCAACGGCGGGCATGAAAGGGGTTTGACATGCTCGATCAGATCAAGGGTCTGCACCACGTCACGTCGATGGCGCAGGATGCCCGCACCAACAACCAGTTTTTCACCAATGCGCTCGGCCTGCGACGCGTCAAGAAGACGGTGAATTTCGACGCGCCCGATGTCTATCACCTCTATTATGGTGACGAGACTGGTGCGCCCGGCACGGTCATGACCTATTTCCCGTTCCCGAAGATGGCGCAGGGCCGTCCCGGTACCGGCGAGGTCGGCACGACGGTGTTTTCCGTTCCACAGGGCTCGCTCGGCTTCTGGAGCGATCGCTTTGCCGCGCTTGGTGTCGGCGGCCTGAAGGCCGAGGAAAGTTTCGGCGAAAAACGGCTGAACTTCTCCGGCCCGGATGGCGATGGCTTCGCGCTCGTCGAGGTCAAGGATGACGCCCGCCAGGCCTGGACACAGGGCGGCATCAGCGAAGACCATGCCATTTACGGCTTCCACTCCGTCGCCATGCGGCTGAGGGACGAAGGCGCCACGGCCGAACTCTTGAAGTTCATGGGCTATGAGGTCGCCGAGGAAAGGGACGGCGTCAAGCGGCTGATCAAGCCCTCCGGCAATGGCGCGCATCTCATCGATCTCGAGACCATGCCGAACATTGCCCGTGCCCTTCCGGGTGCCGGCTCCGTCCACCATGTCGCCTTCGCCGTCGAAAACCGCGAGAAGCAACTAGAAGTGCGCAAGGCGCTGATGGACACCGGTTATCAGGTCACGCCGGTGATCGATCGCGATTATTTCTGGGCGATCTATTTCCGCACGCCGGGCGGCGTGCTGTTCGAGGTCGCGACCAGTGAGCCCGGCTTCGACCGCGACGAGGATACGGCCCATCTCGGCGAAGCCCTGAAACTGCCGCAACAGCACGCCCATCTTCGCGCGCTGCTCGAGCAGCATCTGCAGCCGCTCGAAGTGTGAGGAGGGGCGATATGACCGAAACCGGATATGTGCACCGGCTGCATGCCGGCGCACCTGATAAACCCATCCTGCTGGTGCTGCACGGCACCGGCGGCGACGAGAACCAGTTCTTCGACTTCGGCCGGCGCCTGCTGCCTGAAGCGACGATTGTCTCGCCGCGCGGCGATGTTTCCGAACATGGCGCGGCGCGCTTCTTTCGCCGCACCGGGGAGGGGGTCTACGACATGCCCGATCTCTCACGCGCGACGGAGAAGATGGCCGCCTACGTCAAGGCATTCGCTGACGAGTACCAGGCTTCCCATATTCTCGGCCTGGGTTTTTCGAACGGCGCAAATATTCTTGCCAATGTCCTGATCGAGAAGGGTATCTTCGATGCCGCGGTTCTGATGCACCCGCTCATCCCGTTTCAACCCGAAGCCCAGTCGACGCTGGCGGGGAGAAAGGTGCTGATGACGGCCGGGCAAAGGGATCCTATCGCGCCCGTCTCCATGACCGAGGCGCTGTCCGAACATCTGAAAAAACGAGGGGCGGAGATCAGGGTGGTCTGGCACCCCGGCGGTCACGAGATTGCGCCACTCGAGATCAATGCGGTCCGCGATTTTCTCGGCGGTTATTGACGGCGTGCACCATCGGTCGGCGGGAAACTGGTTTGCGGGACCGGCGACTGCCGGTCCCGCATCTTTGCTGAAACAAGGATCCTATCGTCGTGATCGATAGGACATTAGGGGCGAGGAGGATATTTGCCCCTGATTGCCTTCATGTAGAAATTTCCCGGTGATTCCGCCATCGTCAACCCGACGACGACGCCCTTGGGAACGCCTTCATATTCTCGCCTCTGACCGTTGGTCAGATAGACCCGTAGATGCCGGCTGTCTTCGTCGTAGGTGATCGCCTCGATAAGTTTCGAATCAACCGCAGTTTCCACTTTGCACCCCGCAATTTTGGATCTGAGATTCCTGATCAAGAAATGTCATTCACACTCGCAACGTGCCATCATTATGCTGCGCTGCGGGGGCGTCAAGCGTCATCTTCTTTAACGTTCATTTTTTCCTGATGGCTCTCGTTATAGTTGATTTTTGCAGCTCTTTCGAAGGTGTGGCCTGTGGAAATCCGATACCTGTGGCTTCTCCATTTGGGGAATATTAGCCGAGAATGTCGCGAGAAACACAATAATCGCCGGCTTAACGCCGGATTAACCATCATATCGCAAACTATAGCGTATTATTAACCGCAGCACCCTCTGACGTATGAATGATTACATTCGCAAAGCGGAGCGTGACCTCGCCGCTGCAACGGCCGATATCGGCGTTGCCGAGTCGCAGGCGCTGCGTGCTCAGGTGAAGACCACGCAGGAGATTCTTGCGCTTTCAATCGGGAGCTACAAGGATGGACAATCATCCTTGCTTGATGTGCTGGATGCGCAGCGTTCGGCCGCGACCAGTCAGGCCAACCTGGCGCAGGCGGTGCAGCAAATGGCGAAGGACTATGTCACTCTGAATGTGGCAATTGGTTCGGGTTACAACTTCGGTGGGCCGCGATCAGGCCAAATTCTTATGAACACTGAGAGCCTCATGCCGTTTCAGCGATGGATAAGAGATGGATTATTCCGCAACCCGCCATTCGGTCGGGTCTCATAAATGGGTTCCATGTTTAACTATCTAGCGCCGTGGCGACGACAGATACCGATACTGGCTGGCAACCGTAAAAGACGCGCTCGGCTGACATTTGCCGAAGGCGAATTCGCTGCGGTCTACGCGATGAGCGATGTTCACGGATGTTATAAAGAACTCGTCGAGGCACATCGCCGCATCGAGGAGGATGCCGCCCGCATTCCGGGGCCGAAACTCATCGTCATGCTCGGCGATTATGTCGATCGCGGGCCGGATTCGAGCGCGGTGCTGGAATTCCTGAGCAAGACCCCGCCGCCGGGGTTTCAACGTTTCGTCCTGTGCGGCAATCATGACGCGGAGCTGGCGAAGCTCTATCGCAAACCGGCGCGCATTCTCGAATGGCTCGGCTTTGCCGGAACGGAGACGCTGCACTCATACGGTATCGATATCGAGTATCTGCTGCAGTCGGCGGCTGGAAGCGAAACAATCGCCCGCGTCATTCGCAACATGATACCCGAGCGGCATATCCAATTTCTGGAATCGCTGCCGGTCATGCTGCGGATGGGAAGGATCCTCTTTGTTCATGCGGGCATCCAACCGGGCGTCGAGCTCAAGAGGCAGAAAGACAGCGACCTTATGTGGATCCGTCAGCCCTTCTTGGATGAAGGGCCGCAGCTTCCTGTCCTGGTGATTCATGGGCACACCCCGGCGCGAATCCCGACATTCGGTCCGCAGCGCATCGGTATCGACACCGCAGTTTCGGCGACGGGCCGGTTGACCGTGCTGACGATAAAGGGGACGCGGGTCGGAATTCTTTAAATCGGTGAGCATGGTGTCGTCCGAAAACGCCTACAATTTTCGGCGTCATGCTCAAGACCAAACGCCGCGGATTATGCTCCGCGGCGTCAGGACGATCAGATGTTCAGGAGGCTATCTCAGGCGCCGGTCGCTTCCTGATAAAAGTTGGTGCCGATGCCGGTATAGGTAAAGCCGTGTTTGCGGACCTCGTCGCTGCGGTAGATATTGCGCAGATCGACCAGGATCGGAGCGCGCATCGACTGCTTCAGGCGATTGAAATCGAGCGCGCGGAACTGGTTCCATTCGGTGACGATGACAAGCGCATCCGCACCAGCGGCCGCTTCATAGGGACCGCTCGCATATTCGATGTTCTCGATCACCTTGCGGGCGTTTTCCATGCCCTCGGGATCGTAGCCGACCACTTGCGCGCCGTTGTCCTGCAGGGTCTGGATGACTGCGATCGCCGGGCTGTCGCGCATATCGTCGGTGTTCGGCTTGAAGGTCAGGCCGAGGATCGCGATCTTCTTGCCGCGAATGTCTCCACCGACGGCCGAAATGACTTTGCGTCCCATCGCCCGCTTGCGGTTGTCATTGATCGAGATCGTCGTCTCGATGAGACGCATCGGCGCGTCGTAATCCTGCGCCGTCTTGGCAAGGGCAAGCGTATCCTTGGGGAAGCACGAACCGCCGTAACCCGGGCCGGCATGCAGGAACTTGGAGCCGATACGGCCGTCGAGACCGATTCCGCGCGAAACGTCCTGGACGTTAGCGTCGACCCGTTCGCAGAGATCGGCAATCTCGTTGATGAAGGTGATCTTCATCGCGAGAAAGGCATTGGCCGCATATTTGATCAGTTCCGAGGTGCGGCGGGTGGTGAAGACCAAGGGGGCCTGGTTGAGATAGAGCGGGCGGTAGACCTCGGTCATGGTTTCGCGCGCCCGGTCGTCGTTCAGGCCGACGACGATACGGTCGGGACGCTTGAAGTCTTCGATCGCCGCACCTTCACGCAGGAATTCCGGATTGGAAACGACGGCGACATCCGCCGCAGGATTGGTTTCGCGCATGATGCGCTCGACCTCGTCTCCGGTGCCGACCGGCACCGTCGACTTGGTGACGATAACGGTGAAGCCTTCCACATAGGTGGCAATCTCGCGTGCCGCGGCGTAGACATAGGAAAGGTCTGCGTGGCCGTCGCCGCGCCTGGACGGCGTGCCGACTGCGATGAACACGACATCGGCGCTGCGGACGCTTTCGCCGACATCCGTCGAAAACGATAGCCGGCCGGTGCTGGTATTTTCCGCGACCAATTGCTCCAGGCCCGGCTCGTAGATCGGAATGCGGCCTTCGCGAAGGGCTTCGATCTTACTCAGATCCTTGTCCACGCAGATGACGTCGTGGCCGAAATCCGCAAAGCAAACGCCTGAAACGAGGCCGACATAGCCTGATCCAATCATCGTGATGCGCATATTTCCCTCAAATCATTAGAGTAGAACGTCATGCTGCGTCGCAGCATGACGTTCGTCATAGTTAATCTGGACGAAAAGACAATACCGAAGATCGCCTGAAACCCACATCGGAAATCGAACTCCGGGCACCGCAACTTGCCGCGCGCTGCCCCGTCGACAGCCCAAACATAGGTTTGTGTGGGCGATATGACAAGTCGAGCGGCTCGTCAGAGCAGGCTCGACTTCAATCCGGAAACAGGATCAATCAGTCTATGTCGCTGTCTCGGCTGTTATAGCCGGTACCAGACATAGGGGTCTGTTCCCGATTGGATCTTGTCCCAGCGCAGATCGGTATCGCGCCAGTTCTTGATGCTGCTTTTCCTGTTGTCGAGCACGAGATCGCCCTTGTCGGTTCTGACGACGAGGACCGCGTGTCCTTCACCGGAGGGCGTATATGCCGTCGCGATCCGCAAAGCGCGCGACGACCAGCCCATCGCGATCAGCCGGCTGCGTTTGGTCAATGCGAAATCTTCGCAGTCGCCGCTGCGCACATTCACCTTCCAGACGTCGCCATTCAGTTCGTTGCGGGGGTCGTTCCGGCCGATCATCGTACGATTGACGGCGGTGTTGACGTCCTTCAGTTGCAGCATTTGCTTGTCAGTCATCGCAACGACCGCCAAACCATTGTTATCGCGGCATTCAGTCGGGTTCTGGGCGCAGAACAGCACTTGGGCGAAAGGTGGAATGATCGTGCCTTTTTCAGAGATATAACTGACCGCCGAACTATCGGTCAGACCGCGGGCAAAACCTGCGGGACCGGCGGCAAATGCCGAGCATGCATTGCCTGCTGTAAAGGCCAGTGCCAGAAGTGTAACGACTGTTTTCTTCATCTCTTAAATCCCCGTTACGGGCAACCGATTGAGATCAGGCTTGCCTTTTGTCTCAGTCAATGGCATGGCGACTTAGTGATCTGCCAAGTATTGGCTGCAGAACGTCTGTCCCGTTCCTGCTGCTTCAAGGAGCATAGCCAGGGCTTGTCTCGATTGATTTAAACGTTTCGCGACAATTTTAAATGATGTGGAATTCTGTTGCACTTTAACACGCAGGCGCTTGATATGCAACTTATGTTAGTACGGGAATATTAACCGTACTGGTTGTAGGCCCCTCATTCCCGCTGCTGCCGGTGAGCGAATTCAAATGTTATCCAACCTCATCAACAGGCAGATCATGCGGGAGGTGATCCTCGTTGTCTTCATTTGCCTGGTGATATTGACTTTTATTCCGTTCGGAAGCGTCACGCCCTTTCCCTTCGCCTTCGCTGCGATCGGAATGTTTGTGCTGGCGATTATTTCCGCGCTGTTGTTCGGGGAGCCGAGGCAGACCAGATCGGTTTTCAGCATCGCTTTGTTTCTACTCGTAGTGCTGATAGGCTGGGCGTTCATCCAGACCATCGAACTGCCTTCCAATTGGTTGGCCAATCCTGCCTGGAGTGCTGCGCGTGATCTGGCAGGTGTCCAGTACGCAGCGATCTCGGTCGAACCGGCCGACACGCTTGCGTCGATCCTGTGGATCGCCCTGCCTTTCGTCACATTTCTGACCGGGCTGCTCTTATGCGATACCGATCAGCGCGCGCGGAAAGTGCTGACGGGGCTCGGGCTTACGGCGGGCATTGTCGCTGTTTTCGGCCTTCTGCAGTTTTTGCTGTTTCCCAACATTCTGATCGTCGTGGAGAAACGCGCCTACCTCGACAGCCTGACTGCGGTCTTCGTTAACCGCAATACCGCCGCGACCTTCCTCGGGCTTGGAACGCTGCTGATGCTGACCCTGGTCAGGGACATAGCTCGTTCCTATTCAAACTATCCGCCCGGCGAACCGGGCCGAAACGCGCTTCTCTTGAGATCGTGGATCTATATCCTGCTCTTGTGCGCATGCTTCACCGCGCTGATGTTGAGCCGCTCGCGCGCCGGGATATTTGCGACCTTTGTTGCCGCTCTCATCTATTTTCCATGGCTTGTCCTCAATTGGAACGGCTCGAGGCGTTATCTGAGACCGGCGCCAAGATGGCGTTCGTTGCTGATACTCCTCTCGGCGATTGGTTTCGTCGTACTGCTGCTGACACTGTTTGCGGGCCAGGCGATTTTGCGCGCGCAAGAGCGGCGACTCGAGGATGATGATCGGTTTTGCATTCTGCCTGGCATATGGCGTGCCATTTCGGATCATTGGTTGACGGGAACGGGGCTCGGAACCTTCCGGACCGTGTTTTCCGCCTACCGCGATCCGGCCTGCGGAATTTTCGGAGTCTTCGACCGCGCGCACAATTTCTATCTCGAAGGATTTCTGGGCCTCGGAATATTGTTCCCGATTGCGACGGTCCTTGCCTTCTCGGTGCTTGCCAGAGTGTTCCGGCGCGGGTTCGCCCAAAGACGGCGTCTCAGGCATTATGTTCTTCTTGGCCTGGCGGCGACCGTTTTGGTCGCCCTTCATGCGGCGGTCGATTTTTCGCTGCAGATACCGGGTTTTGCGGTGTTTTACTCCGCCTTCCTGAGTGCTGTTGTCGCGATATGCCTGGGACGCAGCAACGGAGAGGCGGACATGGCATATGAGCGGCCGTTAACCACGTAAAGTTTAAATGGATGGATTTTAATAAGATTTTCGGAAAAGATCGATTGTGCAGGTGCGAACGGTTGACTCTGAAACCCTAGAAATTTTATAGCGGGTGCAGCCTTCGGATTGTTGCGACGCAAGAAAAGTCGGACCGAAGTCGTTTTTCGCTTCCTAAGGGGCTCGGCGTTGCCAGCCTGCCACAGTTAGGGGAATGTTAATCGGCTTTAAGTGTTATTGATCGGGGATTGTCTTGTATTTTGTCAGATTGCGGGGCAGTAGCTTCAGGGGCGTAAACGCAGGGTATTCTATGGGTTGTTCTCGTATCGGTAGTACACGCGTCGCCATTGTTGTAGCGCTAACGACTATATTGGCAAGCTGCACGTCGTTGCCAAGATCCGGTCCCGATCACAAAGATGTTGATCGAGATGCGGCGGTCAAAGTGACAACCAAGGAACGTCGCGTCGGTATCGACTACGCCCTGGTTGATCTCAGCAAGAACGTCCTGTCGTATTTTACCGCCCCCCAGCCGACCTCGTTCAAAGGGTTTGGTGGTGGTCGAGGCGGGGCGCCTGAAATTCCGCTCGGTTACGGCGATGTCGTTCAGGTCGCCATCTTCGAAGCTCAGTCGGGCGGCCTCTTCATTCCGTCCGATGCAGGTAGCCGACCCGGCAATTACATCTCGCTGCCGGAGCAGACCATCGATAGAAACGGAACAATCACAATTCCCTATGCGGGCCGGGTTCCGGCTGCCGGTCGCCTGAAGGAGACCGTGGAGCAGGACGTCGAGGATCGCCTGGCGAGCCGCGCGATCGAACCGCAGGTGGTTATTACGACAACAACAAGCCGCTCCAGCCAGGTTGCTGTGCTCGGCGATGTCAACAATCCCCAGCGCGTCGAGATCAGCCCGGCCGGCGAGCGTGTTCTCGATATCATTTCCGCCGCGGGCGGTTTGACGACCAACAATATCGAAACGAATGTGACGCTGCAGCGCCGCGGCAAGACGGCAACCGTCGCCTACACTACGCTGTTGAAGAACCCGGCAGAAAATATCTACGTTGCGCCGGATGATACGATCTCGATCGATCATGAGCGCCGCACCTATCTGGCGCTCGGTGCCGCAGGCACCAGCGGTCGCTTCGATTTTGAAGAGTCTGATCTAACCCTTGGAGAGGCAATCGCCAAGGCGGGCGGCCTACGCGACGACCGCGCCGATCCGGCTCAGGTCCTGCTTTATCGTCTTGTTCCGAAGAAAACGGTTCAAGCGATGCATGTGGACACGACGAGATTTGCGGGTGAAATGGTTCCGGTGATCATTCGTGCGAATATGCGCGACCCGGCAACCTTGTTTGCTGTTCAGCAATTCAAGATGGAAGACAAGGATATTATCTATATTTCCAATTCGGACTCTGTCGAACTGGTCAAGTTCCTTGACATCGTAAACTCGGTATCGTCCACTGTTTCCGGCGTGGCCGACGATGCGAACGATACCAGTAACGCGGTACAGGATCTTGGAAATTGATTGAAATAGGCGTGCCGGCATCGATCGCGGATGATCAATGCCGGCGGCCTATATAGCGGATTTGATGAAGGGCTACGGTTATGGCAAGGTCAGGTGTTTATCGTAAGCTTGCATATAGCGGAATTGTCGTCGCGATGTTTGCCGGCATGAATTCAAGCGCTTTTGCGGCAGCTTGCTTGGGTCCGGCAAATCTGACTTCCGTCGATGTCAGCGGATTTACGGCTAGCCCGGCCGTTCTGCTCGACATGTCCGATCCGTTGGTTTTGTCATCGCGCGTTCGCGCGCTGGTTGGAAGCAGCAATGATGCGCTATCGCCAGTGATTGAGCAGGCCAAGAAGGCCAGTGCCGCACAGATGGCGGCTATCGGCTCCGGTCTCGGACGGGCCGCAAACAGCTGCCAGGTAACGGATCCGCAATTCAAGCTGGCGATCGAAAAGGCTGTTGCCGAGGCGGCGAGTGCCGATCCGAATCTGGCGCCGCTGCTTGCAGCCTTTGCAAAGGTCCTTGCCGAAGGCGGGACCGCGGCGCTCGGCCCGGGTGCAAGTGCTGCCGCCGCCGCATCCGGCATCGGCAATGACGGGCAAGTTGGACAAACTGGGCCTGGAGCGGACGATGGTACGCCGTTCGACGGCGCTGCGACAACAGCGGGTACGCTGAAGGTTTCGAATGCCGGCGCAGATGATTCATCGTCGACTTCAACGACGACGATCCTCAGCACCGGAGCGGGAGGGCAGTCGTCTACCGATACGACGGAATCGACGAGTCAGAGTGTCCCGGTCATATAATAGCTGGAATTGCCCTTAGATCTTAGCGCTTGACGCATTTGTTGGAGATCGAAATTGCTATCGCCAGATAAACTTACACCGCGTATCGACCCCTCCCGCGATACCGGAAATGATGCTGATTTCATCGATTTCGACAAGCTCATCGCAATCGCCCGCCGACAGTGGCGGATGGTTGCGGCGTGCGGTTTCGCCTTTGCCATTCTCGGCATTGTGTATGTGTTGACTTCGGTGCCTGTCTACACCGCCGACACCAGCGTGCTGATCGACCGCAGCGATAGTCAGGTGATCAACCAGCTGGCGGCTTTCGGCCAGATGGACGATGACGAAGGTACTGTCCTCAGTCAGGTCGAGCTTTTGAAGTCCGACACCATCGCCTATGCTGTTGTCGACAAACTGAAACTCGTCGACAATCCGGTGTTCACGGCACCGAAAAGCTCACTTTTTTCTGTTTCAACGTTGAAATCCTTCGTGAATTTTCGGTCATGGTTTGCCGATGACGCAGCCGTCGCACCCGATCCGGAAAGGAAGCGGCGAAGCGCTGCGGAGACCGTCGCGGGCAATATCGACGTCGAACGCGTCGGTCGCTCCTATGTCCTCGATGTCAGCTATACCGCGCAGTCGCCCGATCTGGCGCGTGATATCGCGGCTGCCATCGCCGACGTCTATCTCGTCGACAAGCTCAATTCGAAATACGAGGCGACACGCCGGGCCGGCCAGTGGCTGCAGGAGCGTATCGAAGAGCTCCGGCAGCAGGCGTTGGACACCGATCTTGCGGTTCAGAAATTCCGCGGCGAGCATGGGCTTGTCGAGGCCGGATCCGGGACGTTGATCAGCGAGCAGCAGCTTTCCGAGATCAATACCCAATTGATCAATGCGCAGGCCGAGACAGCGAAGGCCGAGGCAAGATATGCGCGCGTCAAGTCGATCATCGACGCCAAGCAGACCGATGCGATCGTCACGGATGTGCTCGATAGCTCCATTTCGAACGACCTGCGCAAGAAATATCTGGAGGCTTCCAAGCTCGAGACCGAAATCGAGGCACGGCTCGGTCCCGATCACGTCCAGGCGGTTCGGCTTCGTGCGGAAATGGAAGAGTATAAAAGGCTCATGTTCGACGAGTTGAACCGCATCGCCGAGAGCTACCAAAGCGAGTTGCAGGTCGCAAAGTCGCGGGAAAATTCTTTGCGCGACAGTGTTACGCAGGCGACGGGCGTTGCCGCAACGGCTGGCGAAACGCAGGTGCAGCTTCGCGAGCTCGAGCGTACGCGCGATACCTATAAGAATCTCTATCAGAGCTTCTTGACGCGCTACCAGGAAGCAATTCAGCAGCAGAGCTTTCCGATTACCGCTGCGCGCATCATCACGACGGCGGAGACGCCGACGAAGCCGAGCGCTCCGAAGAGAGCTCTCGTTGTTGCTTTCGCGATGTTCGTGGGATGTGCATTTGGAAGTGGTATAGCTGCCTTCCGCGAATTCCGGGATCGGTTCTTCCGCACCGGCGATGATGTCCGGGACGTGCTCGATGTCGAGTCTCTCGGTGTCATGCCGCTGATTGAAAACAACGTCGATGATCCGACGCTTGTTGATCCCAGCAATCCGCGAAGCATCGCCAGGGGTGGAAAGACGACGACCTATGTCGAGGAGCATCCGCTCTCGGCATTTGCCGAGACGCTTCGAAGCGCCAAGATTGCCATCGACCTCAGTGCTGCCGATCAGCGCTGTAAGGTCATCGGTGTCGTGTCGAGCTTGCCCGGCGAGGGGAAGTCGACGACATCCATCAATTTTGCCAAGCTCCTGGCGATGCAGGGTGCGCGTTGCCTGCTTATCGATGGCGATATGCGCAATCCCGGCGCCACCCGGGCGATCGGCCGCCATGCCGAGGCCGGCTTGCTCGAGGCGATCGTCGACAGCCGTCCGCTCAAGGATCTGATCCTTCTCGATCCAAAAACAAAGCTCGCATTTTTGCCGACGGTGGCACGATATCGTGTTCCGCATTCGTCGGAGCTACTCGCGTCACGCGGCATGGATCAGCTTCTTGAAACGGCGCGTCAAAGCTTCGACTATATTATCGTCGACCTGCCACCCCTGGCGCCGGTTGTGGATGCGCGCGCTATCAATTCGAAGCTCGATGCGGTGGTTTTCGTTATCGAGTGGGGAAAAACATCGCGCAAGGTCGTGCAGTCGACCCTGCTGTCCGAGCCGGAACTCTATGCGAAATGCGTCGGTACTATCTTGACCAAGGTCGACCCGTCGCAGATGAAACTCTACCGGACATTCGGTTCGAGCGAATATTATTATAAGCGTTATTCGCGATACTATACCGAAAGCTGATGATCCGCAGTCAGTCCGTTTCGATTACCAGGATCGCCTTCGTTATCGTAGCCGTCGTCTTGGTGGTGCTGGCCGGTCGTGAGCTCTACGCTTCGATAAGAACGGCCAGCATCTCGATCGTCGCCGAAAGGATCGAGCGGGGCGAGACCGTTGCGGATGATGTCGTGACCAAATATGCCTCGCGCAGTGTCGACGTCGTTGACGGACATTATTGTCGATCCGACATCGTGGCTGCTGGCGTAACCCTCGTTCTGGCGCAACTCGATCGGCAGAATGTCAATGTCAATTACGATGGCTGGGCCGCTGCGGCATCGAGTGCGCGCCAGTATCTGCGGCATGCGCTTTCGTGCATGCCGACGAACAGCAATTTTTGGCTTCGCCTTGCGGCCGTGCAGTCGACAATTGCAGAAGAGCCGGTCGCGATTGCGGGAATGATGAAGCGTTCGGTTGTGCTCGCGCCCTACGACCAGGTGATGATCCTGACGCGGTTTTATTTCTGGAACGATTTTACCGATGCAACGCTTGCCGCGGCAAAGCGCGCGCTCGATAGCGATCTTACGACGATGCTGAAGCTGGGCGATCGTTGCAGGGTCAACGCCACGATAAAAGAGATTAGCCCACAGCTCCGCCCGATCTTCGATCGAAGCTGGATAAACGTTGGAGAGGCCGCGACGGCGCGGTTCCGACAGCGCTGCAGCAAGTAATCATCAAGGCTGGTTTTTAAGGACAGTTCCGAGATCGTGGCCGGCAGGCTGAGCAGCTACGGCTCTTTCTCTGGGCGAATTCAACTTGCATAAAAAAACGCCCGCAGCCTGCGCGGCGGGCGTCGCTTTTTGGTTGGCTATTGATGATCAGACTTCTGCGTCCGCACCAGTGATGTTGAGTGTCAGAACGCCGGCGTCGGTGTGGCCTTCGCCGTCGGAGATCTTGTAGAACTGGATAGTCTCCGTGACCTGATCCCCCGGAGCGATATCTGCTGTCAGATCATAGGTGAATGATCCATCCGCTTTGACATGGAACGTGCCATACGTGCCGGCGACGTCGGTTGTTGCGCTTGGATCGCCGTTTACGGTCGTGGTGCCGAATAGCCGGAGGAAGAGATGACCATTGTCGCCGGCAATGTCGTTGTCCAGGGCGTTGCCGCTAATGGCGTCGCCTTCGGTGAAGCTGTAGTTGTCGTCGACAGCGATCGGCTTTACCTGACTTACGCCCTGAATATTCAGGGTGAACAGGCCGACATCGGTGTTACCGGCACCATCAGAGATCTTGTACGAGACCTTCTCCTGGAGCAATTCACCATTGGTGAAGCCGACCTTGGCAGCGTCGCTCAGAACATAGGTATAGCTGCCGTCCGGCTTGACGAAGAAGGTGCCGTAATCGCCCTGGATCTCGGTGACCTGGCTGTTGCCTTGCTTGGAGCCAACGCCCTGCTGATCGAAGAAACGAAGGAACAAGTTCCCATCGGATGTATCGTTCGCCAGCAGATTTCCGGAAATAGCGTCGGTTTCCAGGAATGTTGCACTATCATCTGTTGCATGAATAGCCATTACTGTCTCTCCTCGAATTATTCTTTGCCAGGTCAATTCTGACCTTTAGCGAGCGGGTCGATTAAGGATATCTTAATACAGAGAGTCAAGGGTGCAATTAACAGCAGGTGAACATTTTCGGGTGTATTATACAATAATGACACACCTGTAACACGCATAAGGCGATGAAACGCATGGCAATTATTACGTTAATAATAAGTGAAAATACCAAATGGTAGATTCTGCCCCCTGTTTCTTCAGAGGAGAAGAATGTTTATTCGGGCGCAATTTATAAGAATACGCCGAGCTGCTTATGCGCAGATGAGATGTTGATATAATCACTACGGGCTACAGGCTGAAATCTCAGTCTTGCTTCGGTTTCTGTACCGGCGTCTGCTTTTCGACAAAGTAACTGATATCATGATTTTGTAACATTTGTGTATCAAGTAATGTTTCTCGCGAAACGCAATTGGCGTAAACTAATATGCGATGCGTGGAGAATAATCTTATTTACACTAGAGATATTGGGTAACATCGTCATAACTGCGCGATGAAATTTTTGTTGCAATGCAAAATATTCGAGAAACGAAGATCTTTTGTGGGAAGCGTAAGAATTATCGCGAGATAGAACGCATTTTAGTGTTCCATTTTAGGAGGCAGAGAGAGATCCGCGGGTAAAAGATTTTCCAGTATCTTTGGGAGATCACGGCGTGACCGTCTACTATGTAAATTCGGCAACAGGATCCAATCAGAACAGTGGAGTGAGCGAGCAGTCGGCTTTCGCGACACTTTCCGCTGTCGAATCCTTGAGGCTAAAGCCGGGAGACAGCGTGCTGCTTGCCGCCGGAAGCGTGTTTAACGAGCAATTCGACCTGAAATACTCCGGCACTGTCAGCTCTCCGATTACAATTGGCAGTTACGGCGTTGGCGATGCGCCGGTTATTCACAGTAGCAATGACGGTATCCACGGCTCGAAGGCTTCAAACATCATCGTGGAGAACATCAAGATTGCTGATACCGGCGGTGCGGCGATATATGCGGGAAATGTCTCCAACTGGACCGTCCGCAACGTCGAGGTCGAAAATACCGGACTTGCCGGCAAGCCCGGTTCCGTCAATTTCCAGAGCAGCCAGAACATTACCATCGAGAACAGCAAGATTTCCGGGGTAAATGGAGACGGCATCTGGATGGATAAAGTGATTGGCGTTACCATCGTTAATAATCTCGTCATCAACAGCCAGGGCGCTGCGGCAGACGCCGTTCAGTTGAACGACAGCAGCAATATCCTGATCAAGGGTAACCACCTAGAGCAGACGGAGACTAATAGCGCAAAGGGCGTCCTGGTGCTTGTTCGGGCTGCAAATGCAGCAGTCGAGGACAACACCGTGATCGGCGGCGGTTTCGGGATAGGTGCCAACGCGGGCACGAATATCGCCATCCACGACAACGACATCTCGGGATATGGCGGCTATAGCTGGTCCTACGGTATCGGCCTTGGCGATCAGGGCAATGCGACAAATTACGATATCAGTGGAAACTATATTCATGACGGCGTCTGGGGCGTGTCGATCAGCGCTGCAGGTTACCCAAGTTATGCACGCACCGATATCGATATTTACGGTAATGTCTTTGACGACCTGTCGTCCTCGGCGCTGAAGGTCGACAGGCCTGCATCCGGCTCTTTCCATGATAATATCATCGACAGCGCGGTGTCGACGTTGACGATGCCCGTCGCAATTGCCCTCCAGAGCACCTTCTTGATCAACGACAATAAGACCCTGGAGCAAGCGCAGGCCGAACTCGACGCCACGAGTGGCGACACCCCGTCCAACAGTGAGACGCCTACCACGCCGGTTGTTGAGCCGCCTGTCGAACCGTCAACACCGACGCAGACAAGCACTCCGGCGCCCGCGGACGAAGTGCAGGTTCCGACCGCACCCACCGTCGCCGGTCCCAGGATTGTTGCAGCCCATGACAGCCTGAAAATCTCCACGGATACGGGCAGCGCCTATCATGGCAACCTCCTCGAAAACGATAGCGCAATCAATGGAACCGTGCTTCTTCGTCGCTTCGGTGACAGTGCCGTGGATAAGCATGGCCTGACGCTGACCGGGAAATACGGCGTCATCCATGTGGAGAGCGATGGTGATTACACCTATACGGTCGATGCGGTGAAAATCGCCGGTCTCAGCGGAAAGGTCAGCGAATCCTTCCAATATAAGATTTCTGACGGCGCTTCTCACATCGATACCGACTCGCTCGGCGTGTATATCAATGTGGACGCGTTCCATAACAGCCAAGCGTCGCACCTGCTGGTTTGAATCCAGCCAAATTAGAGAGCGACGGCCCGCTGTTCAACACTTGAAAACTTGATGATGAAGGGGTGTCGGCGGTCGAGGGCGCGGATAAAAAATAGTTCCGGCGTTCATAGGAAAAATGAACTATAGATTGAATTTGTAGTTAACGCCCCAGTAAACGTCGCTAATATGCGCGCGATACGTTCATCCTTCTGCGCGGTTGTTGAGCAATTTGCGATTTTCACTTGCTTAGGTTGGTATATTTAGCGTAGCGTCAAGTCAGAATCCCTGAGGCCGCTCGTTATAAATTGGAATTTTTGGTCACTTTTTGGTTGGATTCATGTAATAGGTCGTGGGCTTGCAAGCGGGTCCGGCGCCGGTTCGGGGGTCCAAGGCAGTCGTGTCATTGATCGGGCGTGATGGACCCGGAGCTGGAGTGTGCGCCGGCATATTTGCTTTCGTGCGATGCGGTAAGAGAGGGATTACTTCGTGTTTCAGAGTTCAGCAGCTGATGTCAGCGAGCCATCCAAAGCATTAAAGAAATGCAAGGGAGGGCTTGTTTTCATTGGAATAGCAAGCGGGCTTATCAATATCCTATACCTTACAAGTTCATTTTTTATGCTTGAGGTGTATGACCGGGTCATTCCCAGCAAAAGCATACCTTCGCTGGCTGTCCTGGCAATACTTGCGTTGATGCTTTACTCGTTTCAAGGAGCGTTCGAGGTTCTGCGAAGCAGGATGCTTGTGCGTGTTGCCGGTGCGCTTGACGAGATGGTGAACGGGCGTGTGTTCCGCGCGCTGATCAAGGCTCCGTTGAAGGTCAAAATCGGCGGCGACGGGCTTCAGCCGTTGCGCGACTTCGACCAGATCAGAACCTTCCTGTCCGGCCAGGGCCCGACAGCGATGTTCGATCTGCCATGGTTGCCGTTCTATATCGTGATCTGCTTCCTCTTTCATCCGGCGATCGGGTATATCGCGATCGGTGGAGCGCTGGTTCTCGCCATCCTGACGTTCATGACCAATCAGGGAACGCGTACGCTCTCAAAAAAGCAGTCTGACTCCGCTAACATGCGAAATGCCTTCGCGCAGACCTCGATCCGCAACTCCGAAGTTATTCACGCCATGGGCATGGCGGGGACGATGGCCGAAATCTGGGACCGCAAGAACAGTGAATACCGGACAATCACTCGGCAGGCATCGGATGTTGGCAATGGATATGCGACCTTGTCGAAGATTTTCCGTATTGCTTTGCAATCGGGAACGCTCGCGACCGGCGCAATACTGGTCATTCAAGGGCAGGCCTCTTCGGGAATTATCATCGCCGGCTCGATATTGACCTCTCGCGCTCTGGCGCCTGTCGAAGCGGCGATCGGAAATTGGCGTGGTTTCGTTTCTGCTCAGCAGAGCTGGGCGCGACTTTCGAGCCTGCTGAAAGCCATTCCTGAGATTCCGGCCCCTCTTGCGCTCGCGGCTCCTACCAAGCAAGTCACTGTCGAAGGACTGGCGAGCGGGCCGCCGGCGGGTCAGCGCCTGGTCATTTCCGATGTCAGCTTCGGCCTAAGGGCGGGGAGCGCGCTTGGGGTCATTGGTTACAGTGCCTCGGGTAAGTCGTCCTTGGCACGGGCGATGATGGGCATCTGGCCGACCGTCAGAGG
The DNA here is from genome assembly GCF_032464655.1 of Rhizobium sp. 25PS6. Classification (NCBI taxonomy): domain Bacteria; kingdom Pseudomonadati; phylum Pseudomonadota; class Alphaproteobacteria; order Hyphomicrobiales; family Rhizobiaceae; genus Rhizobium; species Rhizobium sp. 25PS6. The sequence goes on along the minus strand of NZ_JAWDIV010000005.1, from coordinate 110,009 downwards.
ATCCATTCGCCTTGATGGCGCAGCACTCGATCAGTGGGACGGTGACGCGCTTGGCCGGCATATTGGTTATCTCCCACAGGATGTAGAGCTTTTCTCGGGGACTGTTGCCCAGAATATCTGCCGTTTTGCGAAGGAGATGTCACCTGAGGCGGTGGTTGCTGCGGCGAGGGCGGCGCGTGTTCACGATCTCATTCTTCGTCTGCCGAACGGTTACGAAACCGAAATCGGCGAAGGCGGTGCTGCGCTTTCGGCTGGCCAGAGACAGCGTATCGCGCTTGCAAGAGCGCTTTACGGCGACCCATTCCTCGTCGTGCTCGACGAGCCAAACTCCAATCTCGATGAAGAAGGCGAGCGGGCGCTGAGTGCCGCGATCATGAGCGTGCGGGCGCGGGGCGGCATTGTGGTCGTCATCGCACATCGATCCGGGGTTCTGGCGGTCTGCGACTTCGTGCTGATGATGCAGGACGGCCGCATGATCGCGTTCGGTCCCAAAGAAGAAGTTCTGGCGAGAGTCAGCCGGCCGGAAGCGGCGCGCACGCCGATTGCCGAGCGCGTGGCTCAGCTTAAAGTCGTGGTCGACGGCATGAATGCGGCCGAATAGGCCAGAGGGAAGATCGTGAGTAAAGTTATCAGTGAATCGAAACGCTCCCTCAATCGGCATGTTGCCGTTGTCGGTGTGCTGTCGATAGCCCTCGTTTGCGGCATTGGCGGTTGGGCGGCGACGACAGAGCTTTCGAGCGCAGTCATCGGCGAGGGCGTGATCGTCGTCGACGGCGATGTCAAGAAGGTCCAGCACCTGACAGGTGGTATCGTGTCGGAATTGCTGGTTTCCGAAAACGACCATGTGACGGCCGGGCAGGTGCTGATACGGCTCGATGGGACGACGACGAGAGCGAATCTCTCGATTGTGGAAAGCACGCTCGCTCAGCTTTATGCGCGCCGCGCCCGTCTGAAGGCGGAACGAATCGGCGCAGATTCGTTCGAGGTCGAGGAAAACATCAGGGATCTGACATCCAGCACCTCTGCAGAGAAGCTTCTCGATGGCGAGCAGAAGTTGTTTGACAGTCGCAGGACGGCGCTTATCGGAATGAAGAGCCAGTTGGCATCGCGCAAGGACCAACTGGGCGAGCAGGTAAAGGGATTGGTCGTTCAGATCAATGCCACCAACGATGCCTTGGGCTTGATCGAACAGGAGCTCGAGGGCATTGATACGCTCTACAAGAAGGGCCTCGTCACGCTTCAGCGTTTGAATACGCTCAAGCGCGCCCGCGCCGATCTCCAGGGCAACAGCGGCCAGGAAATCGCAGCTAAGGCGGAGGCCGAAGGTAAGGCAATCGAGATCGATCGCCAGTCGATCCAGCTGGATGAAGATCGTCGTTCGGAGATTGCAAAGGACCTGACCGACGTCGAGGCGCAGATCGCCGAATATGAAGAGCGGCGCGGAACCGCAGTCGATCAGCTGCACCGCCTCGACATTACCGCACCGTTGACTGGGCGAGTTCACGAACTCTCGGTTCACACTGTCAATGGTGTCATCGATCCTGGTCAGACGCTGATGCTCGTCGTTCCGGAAAATAACGAACTTACGGTCGAGGCGAAAGTCGCCACCCGCGATATTGACCAGGTTCACGTCGGCCAGTCCGTCGATGTGCGTTTCAGTGCTTTCGATCAACGCACGACGCCTGATGTGAGCGGTGAGATTACCTCGATCGCGCCCGATATCGTCAAGGATGAGCGCACGGGCATCAGCTACTATCCGCTGCGCGTCAAGCCGAAAGCTGAAAGCATTGCCAGGATGAAGACGATAAAGCTCTATCCCGGCATGCCGGCGGAGGTCTTCATCAAGATCGGCGATCGGACCGTGATATCCTATCTGACGAAGCCGCTGACCGATCAGATGCAGCACGTATTTCGCCAGGAGTGATTGGCGGCTGTTTCGCGTCGTTAATAGCCCCGACGTTTCAAAGCAGCCGTTGTCATCCGCCAGGGGGATTGGATGGTTTCGCATTGCTCGAACAGGCATGCGCGGCCATTTCACGAAATTGTCTCAAGCCTGCTGCAAGGTCTCCTCATGATATGTTTGGAGTTTTGGCGAGCGGTGCTGATTGAGAGGCGACCGGTCTATGGACTGGTTCTGTTTCTGGCGTGTCTGTTGATGCTTTCGGCGGTCAGGAACGGTTATGCCGATCGTCCTGTGCCGCTGAAAATAGTGGCCTTCGGAACATCCTTGACGGCGCGAGGGGGATGGCAGCCTGCCCTAGAGACGGAGCTTGCAGCCTGCTTGCAGAAGCCGGTGAAGATCGAGAGCGTTGCAAAAAGCGGTGAAACGTCACTGTGGGCTCTGACCCAGATCGATCGCGTCGTTGCCGAGCAGCCGGATATCATCCTGATTGAGCTCTACGCCAATGATGCGACATTGCATCGGTTCGTGTCGCTTGCGAAAAGCCGAAAGAATATTGGCGACATCCTCGACCAACTCCAGCAGCGCCTGCCGCAAGCGCGGATCATCGTCATGGCCATGAATCCGTTTTCAGGATTGCGTGGGCTGATCCGTCCCTTTGTCGACAGTTATGTCTCCGCACATGAGGCGGAGGCGCAAAAACGTGGTCTGGAGTTTGTCGACCACCGGCCCAATTGGGAGCGCCTGACGCCGGATGATCTGGTCACGGCAATTCCTGATGGCGTGCATCCTCTGCCCGACATAGCCTCCAAAATCATTGCGCCTGAGCTTGTCAAACGTATCGCCGGCAACAATTGCGGAGAATGAAAATTCGCTCGTAAGCGTCAGAGGCTATGACGGCTCTCGGGGTCAGACTGCCGTAATATAGTTTTTCAGGTAGGTGACCAGTGAAGCCCGACCGGCTTCCGACGAATCTTCGTGAGATGGGCTATCCAGCTCTTCGAGCAGATAGTTCCGGAGATCGTCATCGGTGTGTGCGACATAGATGCCCGGCCGGCCCACGAGCTGGCTCACCGTGGCGAGCTGATGATCGTTCCGGTGCTCGCCGAGAGCCGCCTGTCGGGGAACGAGAATGATCGGCTTTCCAAAACGCTTGGCCGTAAGCACGGTGCCAATTCCCGCATGAGAAACGATGACACTTGCATCGCGAAAGACGTTATCAAAGTCTTTTGGCTCGATATTCTTGATCCATTTCATATTCTGTGGCGTGTAGGTGCCCTTGCCGATCTGCGCCAGAACCGGTTTCGACAGTTCGTTTGCGAAGGTGTCGACAGCCTTGACGAGGCGATCAAACGGCAGTTGCGTTCCGACGGTGACAAGGATCAAAGGACAGCTCCTGCGTAATGGGGGCCATCCGGCCTCGACAGATGTTGCCATTGCGTGAGCCAGAGCGTCGCAATATGGCCGGCCAGTTTACCCGATAGGGACAGCTTCTCGACATTGGCGACGCTATCGATCCAGATCGTCCGCTTGCCCGTCAATTTGCCGGCCAGCAGGCAAAAAAGCCCGGGTGCGGCACCGGTCGAGATGATGACGTCGGGCCTGTGCTTGATGACGATGGAGAAGGCGGTAAAAAAGCACCGGATCGACATGGTAATCGAGTCGCGGCTGCAATCGGGAAGGACTAGTCCGCCGCGAATGTCGTATTTTGCAAGCAGTCCCGGGATGGTCGTTGCAAAGACGATATCGCAGCCCTCGAATGCGCCGCGCATGGCCATCAGCTGTTCCCAGTGGCCGCCTCCTGACGAGGCAGCGAGAACCTTCAATTTTTTCTCAGTCATAAACAGGCATCTCCTAGATTTGACCGATGGATAAGGGCGAAAACCGTTCTGTTCGAACAGCGTTTGCGTCACGATAGTTCAGTGGAAGTGTACCATTTCTGGCCCGGTTGGTTGAAGCCACGAAGTTGATAAACCGGCAATTATGCATGATGTTTTCGTCTGAAACAGCATAACGGCCAAATCTCATCCGAGCGCGCCCGCGCAAATGATCAGTGAGCGGCATTGGGTTTGTACTCCTGATATGCATGTCCGAGAATCCCGTTAACCATGCCCGCGCCGCGCAGAACATGGGTGAGGGCACGCATGCCCCAATAGGGTGAAATCAGGATCGCCGGCAGCATGGCCAGCCCAAGCATGACTCTCGTGGCGCCATAGGCCGCTCGGTAGATCCGGCGCTTCAGGTTGCCGTGCAGGACCTCGCTGACTGCGAAGGTATTGCCGAGCCGGTATTGTCTTTGCAATACCCATTTCCAGGTCATCCGGCTGGCCGGAACGATATCATGGACAAGCGCCTTGTCAGCCCAGAAGACCTGCATGCCACGGCGGATGGCTTGGTTGAAGAAAAGGTAATCCGTGCCCCCGGTGAAGCGCATCTTCTCTTCAAAACGCAGATTCCATGAACGGATCAGGGGATAGTCGAACATGACGTTGTTCGATGCCGCATAAGAAATGCGTTGACCGTCCTTGTTCTTTTTACGCTCGAACACCCTTGCCTTGATGAAATATTCCGGCGGGTTTTCTGGATAGACCGGTTGGACGGGGCCATAGACGCAATCGGCGCGGTTTTTCTCCCGTGTCTCCAGCATCGCATCCAGCCAGCTGTCGACGGGCCATTCGTCATCGTCGAGAAAGCAGAAGAGGTCAGTGCCTGGAGGTGCCGAGTCCAGTGCGCGATTGCGTGCAAAGGGTATGCCTTGGTTTTGTTCAATGACGTAGATCAGGTCGTAGGCACCTGTTTGGCCAAAGCTCTCTACCGTGGTCCTCGCGCTGCCGGCCGCGTCATTATCCACGATCACCATGGTGAGATGATAGGGACGGTCCGGATGCCGGATTTGGCGGGTCATGACGTCAAGCAGCTTGGCGATCCCGTCGAGGCGCCGATAGGTCAGCACACCGACGGCAATCTTCAGCGGTGCGGCGCCTGCTTCTGTGCCGACGGATGAATGCGGAAAAGTCTCTTGCTGATTCATGACTGTCCTCTCCGCAGCATATTTCCCAAACGCTTGCGCGCCGCCATCAAGGCCACTTCGGTCGCGGCAGCATCGCCGAACGGACCGCCGGCCACTGTGTTGCGAGCTTCGCTCGGGAGCTTCAGAAGCGATGTCGTTTCGGCAATTCCGCCGGCCACGAGGCTCTTGCCGAGTGCCTGGAGGCCGTCATAGCGGCGTGCCAGTTCCAATCCTGTCGCGATCATGATCCGCGGGCGCAGTGTTTTTGCCCTGCTTGTGCCCGTATAGCGGTTCGAGGCATGAATGCGTTGAAAGGTCAGCGGTGTTTCGACGATGGCGCCGCGACCCAGATAGGCGGCTGCAAATTTGATGTAATTGTCGCTGAGGACGACGTCTTTCGCGACAGACATTGGCAGGATCTGGGACAGCAGCTCGCGGCGGAAGCTCAAGCCGGAGGTCGGCACCGGAAGCGAGGGAAAGCCGCCTTTGCGCAGCGTGTCCCGCTTGTCGAACAGCGTCACCTGCAGCTCCGCGGGAGGCTGGTCGTCTTCATTGGTCGTCACGCGGTCGAAGCACCAGTCGATCTCGTTGCGATCGTAGATCTCGGCGATGCGCGCGAGTTTGCCCGGCAAAAACGCATCATCGGCATCGAGGAGAAAGAGGATATCGCCGCTTGCGGCCGCAAAACCCGCATTGAAGCTCGAGGCCTGGCCGCCATTTTCCTTCAAGACGGTCAGGATCCGCTCGCCATAGGAAGCAAGAATCTCATGGGAATCATCGGTGGAGCCATCGTCGACCGCGATCACTTCGAAATCGGGATAGACCTGCGACAGAACACTGTCGATGCATGGGCGCAAATACTGGCCGTAATTGAAATTGTTGATAAGCACCGATATTTTCAATGCACGACCTCCTGCGCTAGTCGACCAGAATGATTTACCGCCGGTGCGTATCGGCGAAGTCCGGCGCGGTAGCCACGCATGTAATAGTACTTCCAGATGGCCCAGAACCGCTTCCTTGATCGCGGCAACGGATAAAGGAGGGCTGCCCGAACCGCCCAGTTGGCGCTCTCGATCCAGGTTCTTAAGGGGATTCCCCCGATCCTTATACCTTTTGGAATGTCCTCGGCGAAGAGCGCTGGCATTCCATAGCCAAGACGTTCCCCACGCTTCTGTACCCAAGCCTCTGTCACGCTAGAGGCTGGAATCCAGTGATGAACAATGGCCTCAGCGCACCGACAGGTTTTCACGCCGCTTCGGGATAGGCGGCTGACGATTTCCGTATCCTCTCCCATTGCGAAAAGACCTCCTGGAAGCGGCCCGATATCTTCGCGGAATCGAATATTGCTGCCAAGCAATTCGCGACGCACAGTCGTGTTCGGACCCCAAATTTTTGTCGGGTCGCATGGGCCACTGGATTCCTGGTCGGCTATGGCGAAGGTTGATCCCATGGGAATCCAGTCCAACAGCGGATCCCCATGGGGATAATGCTCCCAATTTGGAAGAATTCGGCCGCCGATAACGCCGAAATCCGGGTTCGCCTCCGCGCATGCAGCGATCGAACTCAACCAGTTCGCATCTGCCTCGACGTCGTCGTCCGTAAAAACGATCAGCGCTCCTCGAGCGATCGCCAGAGCTGCGTTCATAGCGCCTGATTTGCCTGGGCGGGTATGATTAACAACAACAATTGGAAGCTTCTTTGCATATTGATCGAGAAGCTCCTGTGTTTCGTCTTTACTGGCGTTGTTGACGGCAATCAGTTCCCATTGTTCGACTGGAAGGGTTTGCCCCAACATCGAATCCAGCATCTGTTGAAGCCGTCTGCTGGCGCCGTTGAAGGACGAAAAGATGACACTAATTCTCGGATCCGTCATCAAACCCACTCGCCTCCTGACGCGCGAAAATCCTGCCCGCTGCCTCCGCAGCTGGAGCACTTCCTGTCGATGCCGCGGTTTAGTACTTTCGTCATTTGGCACCGACCTGAGAGTAGATCGTTTTATTCATCGTAGATCGCTGCTTGAGAAATTGGCGCAGGATCCCGTGTCTCACCGACTGCGCCCAGAGCAATTTGAAGCGAACGCCGCTTGGCGGAAATCTCTTGACGACAACGCTGGCCGGCACCATCAGAAGCCATCTCAATGCGCTAGCGATGGGCAGACCGCCAATTTTCGTTTTGCTGTCGAAGAGGTCCGGCCGAACGATAACCAAGCCCATGCCATAGCGCTCGCCGCGCCGCAAAACCCAGCCTTCGTTCACATAGCCCTTCCTGACAATGTGCCGAACCCTGGGACGTCGCGAGTGAAAAGCCTTGGCTCCATTCTTCTCCAACCTGAGAGCGAAAGCAGTATCCTCACCCATGGGGAACTGAGCGACAGTGGCATCCGGGCCGAGGCCGTCGTGAACGATATAACCGGATCCTAAAATGGAACGACGGAAGGCCGAATTCGGCCCAGATATCAATGCCGCTGAAATCGGCCCCTCGGGTAAACCGTCATTTAGCGCATAAAGAATCCCCAGATGCCCGTATTTGATGAGCCACGATGCCGGCCTTTCCTCCCATTCGGGCGTTATTAGGCCGCCGAATATGGCAAACTGTGGCTGCTGATCCGCCAAGGTGAGAAACTGCTCGATCCAATCCGGCGCGGGAATGACGTCGTCATCGGTTAAAATGACGAGTTCACCCTCCAGATGGCGGAAGCCCGAAGTCAATGCGTGTTGTTTGCCTTGTTTTAGCTCAAAATAAACTTCCAGTGGAAGCCGCGCCTTAAAGGAATTCAAGACTGATGCAGTGTTGTCGCTGCTGTTGTTGTCGACCGCGACGATTTTCCATTCTTCCTTCGGTAGGGTCGAAGCGCATAGTGCGTCAAGCATCGTTGGCAGGGTTTTCTCGCCGTTATAAGTTGAGAACAGTATTGTGACCTTGACTTTGCTCATTTGATGCTCCGGACCTCATTTTGGTCTGATCGCTCCCCAGTGCGGATTGGGTCACGCCTTACCGATGACTTGGCCTGCCATAGAACGCTGTCGCTGCGTGGCCGCATACTGCCATAAATTGCCGATGGGCACCGTAGATTTTAAATTACTGCCTCCTCGGCAATGAATTACTGTGTCATCGTCTGAGAAACGTATCGGCGAATTCCGGCGCGATAGCCGCGCATGTAGTAATATTTCCAGATCGCCCAAAAACGTTTCTTCGATCGCGGCATGAGATAAAGCATTGCTGCCCGGCAAGCCCATTGTGCGCTTTCGATCCAAGTCGGAAGCGGAACTCCGCTTAACCTCACCCCTCCAGGCACCTCGTCGGGAAAGAGCGCCGGCATGCCGTAGCCAAGCCGCTCGCCTCTTTTCTGTACCCAATCCTCCGTCACGCTCGATGCCGGAATCCAATGATGGACCACGGCCTCGGCGCATCGATAGGACTTGGCGCCATTGGCCGCCAGGCGAATGATGATTTCCGCATCTTCACCCATGGCAAAAATCTTTCCGGGAAGAGGACCGATATCTTCGCGGTAGCGCACGCTTGTTCCGAGCAGCTCTCGCCGGACGATCGTATTCGGGCCCCAGACTTTCGTCGGGTCACACGGTCCGCTTTGGGTGTCATCGACTATCGCAAAGGTGGATCCCATCGGAATCCATTCGATAAACCTGTCTTTTGGTTCTTTCTCCCATTCAGGGACGATTCTGCCGCCGAAGACGCCATAACTCGGATGGGCTGCGGCGCAGTCGACGATCGCTTTCAGCCAGTTCGGTTCGGCACGAACATCGTCGTCCGTAAAGACGACGAGATCCCCCTTCACCCGATCCAAGGCCATATTCAGCGCGCCGGACTTTCCCGGCTTGCGCTGCTGCAGGATGGTGATGGGAAGCTTGTCGCTATAGGTTTCCAAAAGATCAAACGTGCCGTCATTGCTATTGTTGTCGACAGCTATCAGTTCCCACCGATCATGGGGAAGCTCCTGGCGCACCAAGGAATCCAAAGTATGGCGCAGCCGGCGGCTGGCGCCATTGTAGGATGAAAAGAGCACGCTGACCAATAGATCCGACATCAGTTAACAACCCTCTTGGTGAAGTCGAAAGAGAAGAGCTTCATATTTTGACCGCCTGTGCGATGTTCGAATGGGATCGGCGCTTACGCGGGGTTCGACCGAGTCTTACCGAAAAACTCGCGCCTGTGACCCTCGCCGAGTATCCTCAGCCTACGAAGATTGCGCAACCATCGCCGCGGTTTGGTGAGTACGCCGCGGTTCAGGAAATACTGTTGCAGCAGGCTCGGTGCCTGACTATGCGATCCGCCGTGGGCGACCCGATAGACCGCCCCGCGAAAGGGAAGCTTCGTGAGCGGCGCTCCCCGTTGCGCAAGAATATCCGCTATTCGGACATGGCTGCCCAGCATCGACTTGATCCAGTCGAGCGAAGCATCCTCAAAGCGGGTCGGCAGTTCGTAGAGATCGGTACGAATGATCAATGAGGTACCGCAGAGATGGCTGAAGTCGTCATGGCCAAACAGGAAGTTGCCGCCATCGTCCCAGATATAACCATGGTCGATCGTCCATCCGTTGGCGTCCCGATTTTCGGACACGTGTTGAACGATTCGCGAACTAACGAAATCGTCGTCATCAACAATCATGAAGAAGCGACTGTCGGCGGCGTTCAACATTCCACTGAGAACGCGACGGCCTTTGTCTGCCCGGAAGGCATCAAGGAAGTCTTCCTTGCTGCCCTTTCCAAGCTCATGCAGGTCGTTCGGCGGAAAGGTGACACGCAGGGCGGAGAATTTTTCCGGCAGGTCAGGCAGATCGGCACCTTCGTTTGCCACGATGATGCCGCGCCAGTCCCCATTGGTCTGGTTGGAAATGGAAGCCACGGTCTGGGTCAGATTTGCCTTCAGCCTGCTCCAGTCGCGGGCATTGTCCTGATGTCGGACCGGGATAATGAAGGTGACAAGTGGCATTGAATGACCCCCTTAAGCCCGCAAGCTCACAGCTTCTTTTTGATCGACACGCCCCTTGGCCGCCTGAACACGCGCCCACTCTATTCCGTCCTCGAGCGAGGTTGCCTTGTATGAAAGGTCGGTTCCGCCGGAGAATGCATTCATGAAGCGGCGAATCTTTCCATAGCTGTTGTCCAGTACGGCATGCGGGCGGCCGAGCAGCAGCGAGCAGATATGGACGTGCAGGCGATCGGTCACGATTGCGCGGGCACGCGAAATCTGACTGATGCCGCGCTCGAAGCGGTTGTGTGCCGCAGCGTCAAGCCTGCGCAAGGCAACTTCGCTCGGCTTCAATGCGAGATAAGCCGAAGCTACCCCCAACTTCTTGGCGATATCCACCTTCCGTTTCGACTCGGTAATCCAGTCTTCCACAGGAATATCGGCAGGGATCTTCCGATCGGTACCGCCAACCCGTTCCGCATCCTCGCGCAACATGGCGAGGACAGGAATCTGTGTCGCCCTTTCCGGAAGCGGGCCGATGGCAAAAGCCATATCGGGGCATAGTCGTACGGTGCAGTCGAAGTGCTTCTCGGAAAACTCCTTCGATTCTTCATCGCGCACAAGCAGCACGAAATTCTTGTGGTGCCCGATTGCCCGTTTGGATTGCTCGATGCGCTCAGGCGAACTGTAGTGGATCGACTGCGGGAACTGGATGATCTGCCGATCCGGGAAACGCTCCATGATGGCTTCACGGAAATCCTGGTGGGCAACCCAGATATCGCCGAAATTGCCGCCGCCGTGAATGAAGATCGGGCCGGTCGGTACCCGCCGTTTCAGTTCGTCGGCGGAGAAGTCGTACAGCCTCGAAACATAGTCCGGGCGCTTGCCGAAGCGATCCTTGAGATAGGCCATCTCCCCTAACCAAATTGCCGAGTCGCCGCAATTGCGGATGTCGGGAAAGTCGAGAATCGCAAGCGGTTCGTCGCGCGAGACGTAGTCCTTCAGGCAATCATGGATCATGCCATTGAGTTTTGCGATCAGCTCCGATCTGGATTGGCTGGTCATTCTGCCTCTCTTGTTGATGTTCGTTTACTTCAGGCCGACTTGGGTACGGCAATACGTTTTGCTTTTGACAGGAACTTGACAATAATGCGGTGAACTTCGGTTTCTGGGCCGTCCGGCTTCTTCATCGCAAGCCAAAGAACAAAGCTCGATCCGACATAGATGATGCCGCCGGTGATAACCAGAACGGCGAGATGAAGGGCCAAGTGCAGCTTGTCGGTTGGCATGCTGAGAATATTCGACAATCCCCAGATCCCGGCGGCCATCAAGGCGACGCTGGCAAGCGCGCGGAAGTTTGCTGCGAGCTGCCGGAAGAATGGCAGGTTGATCAAGCGCTTGACGAGAAGCATGTTGACCACGGTGGAAATCAGGCCGGTCAACACGCGTGCATAAACGACGCCCGGAAGACCGTACATCATCAAGCCGGCGATGATGATCGGAATGCGAACCACCAGCATCTGCGTATCGCGGATGAACAGCATCTTGGTATGGCCCTTTGCCATGCCCAGAGGCTGGACGAGCGAGCCGAGGGTCTGCAGGGCAAAGACCGATGCAAGCGCCTGCACGATGAAGATCGCGGGTGCCCACTTCTCTCCCAGGGCAAGCCTCATCATCGGATCAGCCACGACAGCCATGCCAATACCGGCCGGAAGCGCCACCGCCGCCAGCAGCGCCTGCGCCCGCTGATAAGCTGCGACAAGCCGGACCGGATCGTTGCGGACCTTGGAAAAGCCTGGATAAATGGTCTGGTTCAACGGTGCCGTGGCCTCGCGCGTCGGCAGCGTCGAAAGAGTGTTGCCGACGGTATAATGGCCAAGCTGCGTGGCGCCTAGCATCTTGCCGATCAGCAGATATTCGATCCGCCAGTTCAGCGTGTTGACAATCTGCCCTGCCGTCAGCCAGAGCGAGAAGGAAAACAGTTCGCGTGCATGCCGGAAGGTTATGCGCGGCCAGAACGGCAGAACGGTGTAGGAAACGATGATATTGGTCACTTGATAGGCGAGGGTGCCGATAACGAGAGCCCAATAGCTCTGGTAGATCGCGGCAATTGCCACCGTCACCACGAAGCCGACAAGCTTTTGCGAGACGTTGAGTACAAACTCCTGCCAAAATATCAGATCGCGCTGGAGCATGACACGGCGCGGATTGGCCAGACCGCTCAAGAGCAGGCTGAAACTCAAGGCAAGCATAACGCTCGTCAGCCGAGGCTCGTTATAGAATTCGGCGATCGGATAGGACGCGGCGGCAAACAACAGTGCCAATATCGCGCTTCTGGTCACGCTCAAGGTCCAGACCGCGCTGAAGTGAGTTTCGCTCGGAGACTCGTGGCGGATAAGTGCCTGATTGAGCGAGAGTTCGGTCACCGAACTCAAGATGACCTGGATCGTCGTTGCAATGGCGACGAGACCAAAATCTGCCGGCAGGAGATACCAGGCGAGCACAAAGGTGCTGAGTGCCGAAAGCCCGTTGACGATGGCGCGAGACAGACTCAGCCACATGCTACCCCGAATCAATCGGTCGGTAACGCTGCTCATGGGCGAACGACTCCTGAGGTCTGGGATATTGACGATTTGAGGCGCGCGCAGGCCCCTCCAGAGTGCCTCTTACCCTTGCTGGAGCAAAGAGCGTTGGTAGCGTCGGAAAGCATCATGCCTTCTTGCCTCGTCGGAAACCCGGTTTGCGACATCACAGGGCGCTTACCGCCTTCTTGGAAAAATCTTGCTTCAGCCGATCCAGCTCGACCAGCATTTTCTCGTGCGCTCTTACGATAGCCTCGTCGGAGCTGAGCTGTCCCGGCTTTTCAGCCACCCGCTGCAAAGTTTTGATCGTCGAGCCGAAGACATGGTTGCCGGTCAGCTGCCGGATGCGGCGGTGACGGAACGTTATGTTCTTCAACAGGTATGTGTTTTTCCGCACCAGCGACGCGCCTGCTTCAACGAGGTTGGACGGGCCGATCGGATCGAAATCGATCTCCAGATCGAGCGCACTCGCCCAATCATACCACTTGGCGCGATTGCCCGGCGCAATCGGCCGGATCGCCCGCCAGGGAACGCGTAACGCATCTGATATAATGCAGCCATGCATCGCTTCGGAGACGACCTTATGCGATGCGCTGATTTCGGTCAGAACCTTTTCCACCGACCAGCGGGGATCGATATAGTGAATGCCGGCGAGTTCGCAAACCTTATCCCAACTGCCGTACATGGCGCTTTCGTAGTGCGGCATGAAGGAGACCGGGTAACGCTTTTCGATGCTTTTCGCATCCCAGCAGCTGCGCGTGAGGATGCCCGAATCGCCGATGGCGTAGCTCGGATCGATGCCGAGGACCTCGGCGGTCTTCTTTCCACGCACGAAATAGAAGGTCCAGTTGCCGTCGACTTTCGGTGGGTTGGTGTAGCCGCCGTAACCCGAGCCGAAGACGATCTTCTGCATGTTCGGGTCGAAATTGTCGTAGAGGATCGAGCCGATGCCGAGAAAGAGCTGGCTTTCGTCCTCATCGAAGAAGCCGGGCAGCAGACGCTCCCAGAGCCAATGGTTCAGTTCGTCGCCAAAATTCTCGTGTTTCCCCCGGTAGGCAAACATCTTCATCGTGCTTCTCCAGTCGGCAGGTGCGTCACGATCTGCGAGACCGTCTCGTCTTCGCGTGCCATGCGTCCGTAACGCGAAATGATCTTGATGTCGCTGCGGATAATCTTTGCCGGATTGCCCGCCACGAGCGAGCGCGGCGGCACGTTCTTGGTCACCACCGAGCCCGAGCCGATGACACATTCGTCGCCGATCTCGACGCCGGGCAGAATGATGCTGCGGGCGCCGATGAAGCAGCGCTTGCCGATCCTCGTGTGGAGGTAGAGCCCGCGTGTGAGATCGTGGGTGAGAATCGCAGCCTCAAAGGCGACGTAAGTTTCCGCGCCGATATGCAATCCCTTCGGATTGGTCTTGTCGAAACGAACGCTCAAGGAAAAGCTTGCCGTCGGATCGATGTCCATTCCCCAGAATTTCGTATAGTAGAGCCATTTGGCCGTCACAATGCTGTTCCGCAGCGGCCGAAATACATTCAGTCCCCACTTCGGCTTTTTTCCTGTCTGCACCATCAAGTCCGACCCCGGCTGGAAAATTCGTCTAGCACGGAACTGTAATAGTCCTCGAGCATCCCCGTTTGGCGACGTAAGTCGAAACGCTCGGCCACCAGAAGCGGTGCCCGCGCGCTAAAGGCTGTCCACAGAGCCTGGTCGTTGAGCAGCCTTCCGACTGCCTCGGCCATTCCCGCGACATCCCGCTCCTCCACGAGATAACCAGTTTTCCCCTCTTCGATCGCTTCGCCCACGCCTCCCGAGCGAAATGCGACGACCGGAGTGCCGACGGCTTCCGCCTCGAGATTGGCAAGGCCGAAAGCTTCGGCGTGACCATTGTCGAGGGTCACGCTTCCATGGAGATAAAGCTCCGCACTGGCGAGCAGGTCTCTTATCTCAGTCTGCGACAGATTTTCATGGATCGTGACGCTTGGCAAGGAACGACGCGCCAGTGCTTCGATTTCCTCCTTCAAGGGACCCTGGCCGACCATGACAAATTCGACAGGGGTGCCGGCAGCAGCCACACGCGAAAGCGCATCGATCATGAAACGATGGCCCTTATAGTCGACGAAGCGGGCAATTGAAACCACGAGCCCTTTTTTTCGCGGACGGGGCTCTATTTTGAAGAGATCGAGATCGATGCCGATGTGATGGCGATAGACACGTTCGGCGCGAAAGCCGAGCGCCAGCAGCCGGTCGCGGATGAAATCGGAAACGGCGATGTTCCAGCTGTTCCAGCCGGCCATCTCGCTCCGGCCTTTGGCAAAGAAGCGCACCTGATTGAAGCCACCCGGCTTTTTCGGGTCACCGCGATAGGTGGCGTCGAAGCCGTGGAACGTCGTGACCAGCGGCTTGCCGGCGGCACGTGCCAATGGACCTATGACATACCCGTTCTTGCCAAAATGGGCGTGAACGAGATCGGCTTTGCCGATCGCGGGAAAGAGGAAGGGAAGGCCGATCTGCGGGATTTTCAGAAGCAGTTCACCGGCCCGTGCAACGGGCGACCGACGGATGTCATGAACCGGAACAGTGGATTTTTTCGTATGGGCCGAAGAAATTCGCGAGCCAGCAAGAATTTCAGCTTCGAAAGAACGAAACGCTACCGCCTGGTTGAGAACAAATGCCTGGCTGGCAGGCAAAAATTTTTCCACATAAATAACGGCTTTTTTCATGAATCTGTTTGCGTCTCCGTTGTCTTGTGCATCACATCGCCTCTATTGCCCGCCGGATCCCTTCAACCGCACTTCTTGGCGCATTGCTTTCGTCGTACAGATTAACGCGCTTCGTGCAAGCCGCAGCGGGATCGGTCGCTTTCTCATCGGGCGCGCCGTATTTTTCCGACATGCCCCATACCGTCACGCCTTTCAAGTCGCCATGTTCGGCCGCGACAGTGATCACCTCGCTGAAAATATCGGCGTAGGATGCCGGCGTGAAGGCTTTGTCGCGGTTCAGGAAGTGACAGGACGCATCCAGTTCGGTGATGAAAACACCGACACCCATGTCCTTCAGCGCCGCGCAGAAGCGCCCCATTCCTTCCGGATCGATCCGGTCGAGGCCGGGGCGGAAATGCGCCTGCAGACCCACTGCATTGATCGGCGTTTTTTTGGCGACGAGATCCTCGACGATTTTCAGGATGCGCGCGCGCTTCTGTTCGAACACGTCGGATTTTTTCTCCAGATGCGTTTCGTTGAGCACCAGCGTCGCGCCGGGATTGGCCTGGTGCGCCATGTCGAAACTCATACGGATATAATCGTCGCCAAGAAGGCGTCGGAAAACACAATCCCGCAGATCCGGTGCATCATACTCCAACGGTTCGTTTACCACATCCCAAGCATCGATCGAGTTCTTATAGCGAGTGACAACCTGTTTTATATGACGGTTCATCGTCGCCTGAATGGTCTTTGCGTCGGTGATATCAGACACCCAGCCCGGGACGCGATACCAGATCAGCGTGTGGCCATAAACCCTCATGTTGTTTTTTCGTGCAAATGCAACCATGCGGTCGGCGCTGCCGAAGCTGAAAACACCCGGTCTCTTTTCCGTCGAATTCCACTTCAGCTCGTTTCGCAGCGTTATCGAATTGACGTTGTCGATGTAGATCTCGGCAGCGATTGGATCGTTGATGTTTTGCAGGTCGATTGCCGATCCGAATCGGAACGACTTGCTGTCGGCAAGGACGCGCAACCCTGCAGCGGCAGGCACCTGTGCCAGGGCTTGGCCCGTACGGACATACAACAGAGCGAGCGGAACCGAGGCGAGGAAACGTCTTCTATTCATCCTATCTCTCACTGTTAGCTTTTTTCATGTCCGCGGTGGAATTTGAAAGGCCGGACTCGTCGGCACCGAACCATCACGAGATTCGCGTTCAATTCAGCAGAGTAATACAACCTCAAATATACTTTCCCGGCAGGGGATATTGTCAGTGTCTGCTAGACTTTTCAGCATACTCCAAGATATAAACCGCTCGGGGAGGGCGCTCGTGATGGAAGATTGGTCCAGCTATGTGATGAGCTATTTTCACATGGCATTTCAAAATGCCGTTTTTTTTATGGCGACCGTTCGAAACGGTCTGTCTGTTCTCGATGACTGGCAGTTCGCGGTCCTTGTTCTCGGCATCATCGGCATCATTTCCCTCCCGTCCGCAGCGCTGGTCAGAATGTCGTGGCGGTTGCACCGATCGGAAATCGTCATTCGCTCGCTGAACGAAGACCTTGCGCAAGTCACGCAGGACCTCAATGTCGAGCGTGTCTGGCGTCTGGCGGGTGGGGACAGCACCGAACGGCCGAGTGCGGACAGTTTGAAAGAGCTCTACAAGATAATGGCCAGACATCACGACGATGCGAGTCACATGGCGTGATCAGTCCGTGCATGGCATGAAGCCGAAGACCTAATGCCGATGTTCCTGACTTTCAGCCGGCGTTTCGGTATGGGAAGGTTTGGAGACTGATTCCGGTTGCGCGCTGTCGATCTCGACTGCGGGGTCCGGCAACGGCAGCCATCTTCTGCCGGAAAAATAATTTCTGGTACTTTTCTGAGGTCCTGAAGTCGCATCCAGCGAGAGCGTGAAGTTGTAATTCCCGGGATTGAGTACCTCGCGAGTGAAGCCGATACTGGCTCCGAAGCCGTCTTCCTTGATGTCCTTCAGATTCTTGATCGCGTTCAGGGTCTCGTGAAAATCGAGCCATTGCGGTTGCTGCAGCATGATTTCGAAAATTCGCAGAATGCCAGGATCGAGCTGGCCATTTTCATCGGTCTCGGGATTGATGATTTTCACGCGCATATTGTTGATCGTGCCGGCGGCGTCGCCGCGAACGATGACGAAGATGGAGCTCGGGAGCTGATCCTTCTTCCGCTTGCCGCTCTGCTCGAAAAAGCATTCAAATGTATCGGCGTTGAAACTCGCTGCCGCCCAATCGCTGGTTTCGATGCCGGCATTGCGCAGCGCCGCACACATTGCGGCGCCGGATATCCGCCATGTCCGCAGGAAAGTCGACGCGGTCTGCACCACCGGCGGTTCGATGACATGCAATGGAAGCATGAAGGTGGCCGGTGGTGTCGGGCGGGGAAGGGCCTTGGGGGGAGGCGGTCTGACCTCCGGGGGAAAGAGATCGAAGCCAAAATAATGGCCAACCGTCTTTAAGTGTTTCATGTTGTTGGAAAGCAGCACCGTTCCCATGACCAGCGAGAGGGAAATCGTCAGCAGCAACCAGAAGACCACGGGAACCCGCGGTTTCCCCACCGGCTGTTTTGCATATGCGGACGACGAATTATCGGGCAAGCTTGTCTTCTCCGGCGCGCGAGAAGGGGTTTCGATCGGGCTGTCTAAATCCAGCAGTATACATTTATCCGTTAAATATCTTTGGCTTCTTGGCGGCAATTGGGCACCTTTGTGCCTCGTCATTGGGCATATCAAGTTCTGGTCGAAAAACACGCTGAGCACGCTGCTGGATGCCGGCCTCGACAATGTTCGTTTTGAGTATGTCGGAAGAATTCCGGTTTTCGCCAAGTCGATGATCGCCGTTGCGCAAAAACCTCTCAGAGAGGGTGTCGGAGCGGCAACGATTTCGGATAGCATTCGTCCGCTACGAAGTGCGCGATAGAGCGCGCGGGTGCACCCGCGCCAAATGGCGCCGCTGCGATAATCCACAGGTTGTTTTTTACTGAGTGAGCTGCTGAAAAAAAACCTTACGAAATATTTACTTTTAGTTGCATTCTTGCTTAAACTCTCCATTATACAGCCGGGCGTGCTGATCAAGCGGGAGACTTATTCACATGAAGGCTAAATCGCCGAATTCGATTGACGTCTATGTTGGCAACCGCGTGCGCGTTCGGCGAAAGACGCTCGGGATGACCCAGAACGGCTTGGCCGAACTTCTGGGCATTACCTTCCAGCAGATCCAGAAATACGAAAAGGGAACGAATAGAATAGGCGCCAGCCGTCTTCAGCGCATATCCGAGATTCTTCGCGTGCCCGTCGGCTTTTTCTTCGAGAACGGCGGCTCCGGGCCGATCGACGGCGCGACGAATGAATTGAACAGCTTTTTGTCCTCGAAGGAGGGGCTGGCACTCAACAAGGCATTCATCGCCATCGAGGATCCGAATATCAGGCAAAAGCTGGTGGCGTTGGCCAAAAGCCTGGCAGTCGCGGGATTGCCTGACAGCGACAGTGAGCTGCAGGATTCGGTTGTGAACAGCTGAGGACGGATCGTGCACCTGCAGACATTCGGCGATCTGCGGTTGATCGAGACGAATGGCGACCCGGTTCGCTATCCGATCAAGGGCCTGTTGATGATGGCCCATCTCTATGCCGGCGCGAGCCATGAACTCAGCCGTTATGAATTGGCTCAGTTTCTATGGAATGACGTCGAACCCGAACTGGCGCGGCTCAATCTGCGCAAACTGCTTTCCCGCATCCGCGAGACAGACGGCGGACGCGCCGAAATGCCCTTCGATTTCACCGCCAACACGGTTCGCCTCAACACGCAGGGGGTTTCCAGCGATCTGGATATTTTTCGCGCCGGCGGTTCGCCGCTGGAGCGGCTGAACGCGATCGCCGAACTGACCCAGCGTGGGTTCATCGGAAATATCAAGCCAGCGACAAAGCTGATAGAGGCGTGGATCAGGGCGCAACGGGACGCTCAGGCGCTGCAATTGCGGCAGGCATTGCTGGATGCGTTGCCGGATGCGCAAAAGCCCGGCGCTGCGCGCTCCATTTCCGGCGCCGCCCTGCAGATCCTCGAACGGGATCCGAATGACGAGCAGGTCAGAGCCTTGCTGCACCGACTATCCGGCGGTTCGTCCCTCAGCGAGAGATTGCCGAACGGCGACGGCCATGCCAGGGTGCAGGTGAAGCGTTCCGAGGCCGGCGGTGAGACAACTGCCGATATCGAACGCGTATCGCAGGCGCCGCTGATCCTACCTCGGCTGGTGCTGCTTCCCCCGACATCGAAACATGCCGATGCCGGGCTTGCGCTTGCCAACGCCCTGATCGAAGACGTCACGATCGAACTCTGCGCGCTCAGAAACATTTCCATCGTAGCGCCCCATACGGCCGGCCAGATCCGCCGTGACTCCGAGAAGGCCGCCGTGGTCGCCCGTCACTCGATCGCCTATCTTCTGGATACACGGCTTTCCGAAGAGGGATTGTTCGCCCAGCTGGTTTATTTTCCCACGGACGAGATCATCTGGGCTAATCGCTTTACGATGACGCCCGATATATTGCCGCGTCAGAGACGGCTGATTGCGCAGCAGTTGACCATGTCTGTGGCCCGCGAACTGGCTGAAAACGAGGAAGAGCGCTTACGCTTCGAGGCCAATCCTGAGGCCTATCACGCCTATCTGGTCGGCTCGAGCCTGATGAGCAAATTGACATTGCCGCATATCCGCCGGGCCCGAAAAGCTTTCAAGCAGTCGCTGTCGCACAAGGCGGATTTCTCTCCGTCATTTACCGGGCTGGCGAGAACTTTCACCAGCGAGTGGCTCGTGACGGCGCAGGGAAACAATGAGCTGCTGCATCTGGCGGAGCAGAACGCGCTTCGGGCCATCGAGCGGGATCCGGCATCAGCGGCGGGCCATCGCGAGCTTGGCGTCACCAAACTCTATCTCGGCGATGTCGATGCCAGTGTCGCCGCACTTGATCTGGCCGAACAACTCAGCCCGCATTTTGCCGACGTCATCTACAGCCATGCCGACACGCTCGTGCATGCATCCCGCCCCGGCGATGCGCTCGCTAAGATCAAAAAAGCGATTTTGCTCAATCCGATCGCGCCCGACGCCTACCTCTGGTGCGCTGCGGGAGCGAGCTTCTTCCTGGAACAGTACGAGGAGGCCATCGCCTATGTCGAGGCGATGAAAGACAAAGCGCCGGCCCATCGCATCGCCGCGGCCAGTTGCGCAATGATCGGCGATCGAAAACGGGCGCTATTCCATCGGCAACGAGCCGAAAGCATCAACCCGGTCTTCGACGTCGAGAAGTGGCTCGCCATCGTTCCCTTCAAGGAACAGTGGCAAAAAGAGCTTTATCGAGAGGGCCTGCTGAAGGCCGGTTTTTAACAATAGCTGAGGGGCATTACATGGCGAAAGCTGTCATTATAGGTATACCTGGTGAGGCGGGTCTCTGGCTTGCCGATCTCGACGCGGGTACGGTCAAGCCTCTCAATCCGACGGGGGAATTGGCGACTGCAAACGGCCTGCGCAAGGCCGGCGGCACATTCGTGAAGGGCGTCGACCTCGCCGTCGCGGTTTCCTCGGCGCAGGTTGCCCTTTCCGGTCACGTCGACGGCTGAGCCGGCATTCTGACGCATCGGTCCATATATTCCGACAGGGTCATGTCGCCGCGGGAAACCCTTTCCCGCGTCGAACCTCTTTTGGCCGGATTCGGCATCACCAGGGTTGCGCGACATACCGGACTGGATGATATCGGAATCCCGGTCTGGTGCGCATACGCCCCGAATTCCCGCTCGATCGTGATTGCCCAGGGAAAGGGTCTGACCGATCTCGATGCCAAAGTTTCCACCGTCATGGAAGCCCTTGAACGGGCGGTCGCCGGCGAGCCCACCGTCGATCTCGTCCGCGGCACCTCTTCCCGTCTGCAGGCAATGGGGCACAAGACCGACGCGCTGAACTGCCTGACCGCTCTTCATAAACCCGATCTCGGACCGGACGAGGAGACGGAATGGGTTTGCGGCGTCAATATCCTCAACGGCGAGGAGGTCTATATCCCCTTTGAAGCGGTGGTGCTCGACCGCACACGTGACGCGCGATACTGGATGTCGTCGGATGGCCTAGCCTCGGGAAACAATGTCGAGGAGGCAATCTTTCACGGGGTTCTGGAGCGGATCGAGCGTGACGCCCATGTGTTGTGGCAGGTGGGCGCGGAAGCGGATCGTTATGCCGGCTGCACCGATCCCCGCGGTTTTGAGGACGGCGCCCTGGACGGGTTGATCGACAAGATCGAAACCTCGGGATTGGCGCTCAAGCTCTTCGATATCACCAGCGACATCGGGGTCCCCTGTTTCACCGCCATGCTGGGTCCTGGGAATCCCCTTCTGGGCCCCCGGGATATTCACGGCGCCGGGGATATTAGGCTTGAGGACATTCGCCTCGTCGAGGTGACCGGCGGTACCGGGGCTCATCCGTCTCCTGTCCGCGCGGCCATTCGGGCGGTGACGGAAGCCGTGCAATCCCGTCTGACCTATATCAGCGGAGCCAGGGACGATATTTCGCCTGTAACTTTCTCACGACGCCTGCCGCCGCTGCTGCGACAGGCCTTCGATGCGGTTGCCGGCCCGCCCGCCGCCGCCATCGGCCGTGACGGGGTGGTAGGACATCGGCAACAGGATCTGGCGCAGTTGCTGCAGCATGTGCTCGACGCGCTCAGAAACAGGCGGATCGTTTCGGTGATCGCCGTGCGCCTCAGCGAGAACACGCTTCCGTTCAGTGTTGTCAAGATTGTCATTCCCGAGCTCGAAAATCCGGAGGGGGAGCGCGCCCGGCGGTTTGGAACGAGGGCGCTTGCCAGGGCAATAGGGTTTTGAAGCTCATTTTCGCAGGTCCCAGTCTTCCCGATGCGGCGTCGCTTGCCGGCGAGGGGATACGCGTCTTGCCGCCTGCCACGCAAGGCGATGTCCTGGCCGCGGTGGAGCAGGGTGCCAATGTCATCGGCCTGATCGACGGCGGCTTCGAATATGCCGCACCGGTCTGGCACAAGGAAATTCTCCATGCTCTGTCGTTGGGTGTCGCGGTTCTCGGGGCGGCAAGCATGGGCGCGTTGCGCGCTGCCGAATGTCATCCGTTCGGCATGATCGGAATCGGCCGCATTTTCGAAGACTATCGCACCGGCCGGCTGGTCGACGATGCCGCCGTCGCGCTCACGCACGCGCCGAGCGCGCTGGGCAGCAAGCCACTGACGGTACCGCTCGTCAATGTCAGCGCAACGCTCGATGCGATGGAGGATCGCGGGCTGCTGGAAAGTCGGTTGCGCCAACAGCTCGACGATGCCGCAAGCGCGATATTCTTCAAGAAGCGAACGTGGCGGGCGGTCGTCGAGCAGTGTGCAGGGCTGGCCGAGCCGGATCGTCAGCGACTGCTGGCGACACTTCTGTCGAACGCCGTCGATCAAAAACGCATCGATGCCTTGGGATTATTGAAAGTGGTGCAGGACGTCCGCGACATTCGCTCGACTGCCGATCTGCCCTGGAAACTGCACAACACCTCATTCCCCACGCGCCCTGCATTGTGAACTGAAATCGGCAATAGTCACCGAGGGTTGTGTCACGCTTTTTTCACGGGCTGGATCACCTCCACACGCGTATCATTTCTTCAATTCATTGGAGAAATGGGGCATGGGCGTGACATCGGTTGTCAAGATAGATGCAGACCAAGGGGCGGAAGACGGTCTGGAAGAGCTCGTCGCGTTGGCGCGGATGATCGCCTATGCGCGACAGGTCGCTCAGGATGTCAAACTCCCGTTCGCGACGAATTGCCTCGACCTTGCGCTCGAGGCAGTGAAGCAGGAGGTGGGGGAGGGTTTGACCAGGGAACTGGCTGAATTGAGTTCTCCGGTTCCGCAAGTGAGTGTGAGAAGTCATTAGGCCGTAGTGACGATTTAACGTCTTGGGATTCCCAAGGGCAAGCAAATCAGATTCAACGCTGACTTTTGGAGGTCAGTGATGGATTGCGATGCCCTTCGGGATGATCAATGGGAACGGATCAGAGGTTTTGTGCCGGGAGGGACCAAGGGTAAACGCGGTCCGCGCACGAACAATCGATTGTTTCTGGACGCGCTGTTGTGGATGGTCCGTTCCGGCAGCCGCTGGCGCGACCTGCCCGAGCGACTGGGCGACTACCGCTCGGTGAAACGGCGTTACTACCGCTGGATCGAAATGGGTGTGCTCGATGAGATGCTGGCGATGCTTGCCCGAGAAGCAGACCTGGAATGGCTGATGATCGACAGCACCATCGTGCGGGCACACCAGCATGCGGCAGGGGCGCGTAAGATCAAAGGGGGGCGGATGCCCAGGGCCGGTCTCGGGGCGGATTAAGCACCAAAATCCATGCTGCAACGGAGGCACTCGGGCTTCCGGTTCGTCTGATCGCATCTCCCGGACAGCGTAACGACATCGCCTTTGCTCACGATCTCGTCGATGGCATCCAGGCTGCCGCTACGATTGCCGACAAAGGCTATGATGCCGATCATTTGTGCGACAAGATCACTGAAACCGGTGCTGACGTCGTCATCCCGCCGAAACGCAACCGCAAGCTCCAGCGCCCCTATGACGCCGATCTCTACAAGGAGCGAAACCGTATCGAACGCTTCTTCAGCAAGCTCAAACAGTTCAGACGCGTCGCAACCCGATATGACAAGCTGCTCGCAAACTTCATGGGCTTCGTTAAACTCGCCGCTATCGCTATCTGGCTCAAATAGTTAAATCGTCACTACGGCCTAGTACGGCGCGTCCGGTCAGACGCGACGAGAACGCTCCATCACTTCAAACGCGCGCATAACCCCGAAAGCGAGCTTCGATTTTCGGGGTTATTGCGTGTGCTTGGGCGCAAGCGCGCGGAAACGGACGCTTGGTATGTGCCCATGCTTCAAGCGCTTCGGGTCAATTGTCGGTTAGGGAAGCCCGGCTCGTTTCCGGCCGCTGGCGCTTATTCGGAAGCTATTCGTCTCACGGATGGTTTCAAGCGAGAGGTAAGCGGCTTCGCTGACGTTGCCTCCGGGCAGGGAGGCGGCGCGATTTCGCACTCAATGTCTTCTGCACGACCAGCCGATCAACGACCGACCCTTCATCTCAATGGGTCAGGTTGCGCTTCTGGGCCAGCAACAGAATGTAATCGTCGGCAATGTCTGCGATGGCCATTGCGACTTCCGCCGGATCGCATCCCTCGACCTTCGTATTTGCAATGAACTGATAGACCGCCTTCTCGATCTGCTTCCGGCAGATCATCACGCGCTCATCGTAACCAAATTCCGGAATCTGCGATGCTATATCACTCATCAGGTCGGCTCCCTCACTACTTACAGTGACCATGACACAAATTATAAGTTGAGCAAGCAAATGCTTTATGAAGGGTTAATTCGTTTGGGAGGTGCGACCATTTCGACACAGGTCAGCCATCTTACAGGCCGCCCGCGTGTTGAATCAGGACATGTCAACTGCGCCGCGAGCAATCGCTTGTGTCGTATCGGGAGGCTCGTCAAAGAGGACAGGAATGTCTTAGGTCGTTGAGTTTTGTGCCGGTATTTCAATTGCGAGCCCAGGCTCATATGTCGACTTTTGAAAATCCAGACCGAATGCTGTTGGCCGACCTGTTCGGTGCAGGTCGCAGGCAGATAAGAGATACTCTTTATTTATCAATATATTACACTTCAGTCCAGCGGTCGTGTTTTGCATCGGCAACTTTTCTCCTCGCGACCGTCCCAGGATTGTTGGGCCATCGGCGGTGACCAATCTCACCGATGATGCAGGCATTTGCCGGGGTTGTTGAGAGCCCGGCGGCAGAAGTAGCTTTCGGTAGATCTTCTGTTCCCAAGTCGAAGGTAATGCTTATGCTCCTTTAAAGTGTATTCACAATAAATGAAATCGATAATTGAGTTCATCAGGATAAAATTTATCAAAAGGTAAAATTATTAATTTCAGACAATGGTTGTATTTAAAAATCAATTGTAAGACGATTAAGTTTATACATGATGGTAATCATTTGATTTGTTGTTCTTAATTGCGGCAGTGATGCTTATGAAATTCTATCGGATAGTAATCTCGAATTGATGATGATCTTTCTGCCTCCGCAATTTCATTGCGGATCCGGAAGCATCACCGAGGTGAATTGAGGCGATGGTCGAAATATTGACGGAATAGAACCCGAATTTTGCTCTTCACTTGCCGATGACGGGGGATTTTCTGATCAAACCGAACTCAACAGCGATAGTATCGCCATCCGCGGTGAAATCTATTTATGCCGATGCAGCGATAACGGCTGTCGCATTTGTGGCAATCAGCCAAAAAAGCAAAGTCGAGGACCCGCCGGGGTGGGTGACGGGTCCTCTGCTAAGAATGCTTGCACGTGCATAAGGATGATTACAGTAAAACTCTGTATTGTCACAGATCATTATTGGGGTAATTGCTTTTTTTATATCTTGTTCTCTTATTTGCTATTACTATTCTGATTAATTATCAAATTCGTAATAGAAGGTGGCGAGGTAGTCGCCACGCTGTTTGAAGTGATGGGTTGTTAAACCTTTAGATTTTTGAGCAGCCGGGCGAAAAACTGCCGCCGGCGCTGGCGCCACCAACAGATGTGTAGTCGGCAGGCATCAAGCCTCCTGCGACGAGGCCGCCGCAGAGCATTGGCCGGACCGATCGATCTCCGACAAGTGCCTTAACAATGCCTTCGTCCTGAAGCGTGTCCAACCGCCAACCAATGGGACAAGTGGGTCTATCTCTTCGAATTTCCTGAAATTCTTTCCCTTTTGTTCCTTGACTGGCCAGGCTTTGAACAATGTCCTGCGTGCGGCTCTGTCGGCTTTTGAAAGGATCAATTTGAACAGGATGCCGGAAGCAAGCATTGGGCTATGATGATAAATGTGCTTGAGTGAGGTCGCGGCGCGGCGCCAATCTTTCAATGCGGCAAATTTTGAAAATGCATAAAGATTCGCCGACGCGCGGGCGCAATTGACGACAAAAGTTGGAAGCTGTGGATTGCGGGCGATACATTGCTCCGTCACAGCCAGAAGCGATAGCGCCATTTGCGACCTGTCGGAAGACATGGCTGCTGAATGAACACGATATCCCACTAGACCCAACGGCACCGTCTCGATCTTGAAATGCTCAGCTGTACGAAGTTCGAAGTCGAAATCCTCGCATCCTCCGATACCCTGCCTGGCATAACTTGGATCGTAGCCACCGATCTTCTCAATGACTGCGCGGCGAACCATGAAGCCGCTGCCATTGCCGACGAAGCGGAATACGAGATGACGGGTGAAAATGGTGTCCCTGGCGTTCAGTGACGAACCGGATCTCATGCAATATCCCTCGGGATCGATGAGACGGTGAAGAGCATAGACCGCGCCCCAGGTGTTCGGCAGGGGATGGAGAGCCGAAAGCATTCTTTCGATATAGGTCGGATGCCACAGGTCGTCGGCATCGAGGAAGGCGATATAGTCGGATTTCGATGCTTCAATCCCAGTGTTGCGAGCCGCGGCGACGCCACGGTTTTCAGTCGAGACAATCCGGATCCTTGGATCACTCGCGGCAAAATGGCGACAGATCGAGGCTGTGTCGTCCGTCGAGCCGTCGTCGACGATGACGATCTCCAGCGCCTTGTGGGTCTGGTCGATGACAGACTGGAGCGTCTGGGCAAGGTAGTCTCTGGCGTTATAGGCGGGGATCACGACGGCCACCCAAATCCCGGACATCGTTGACATATCCATCTCCGTCACCCGAGCTTCGACGTGGGAGCGGGGGGGCGGAGATCGATCCGATTCTTCATCAGCCTGGCCACAGCGGGCCGATGGCTAACGACGATGAGCGTTCTGCCGGCGTCTTCTTTCATCGCCGAAAACACCCGCATCTCGGTATCTTCGTCGAGCGCGCTCGTCGCTTCGTCCAACAGCAGGATCTGAGGCCGGCCGGCGAGCGCGCGCGCCAGGCCTATGCGTTGCCTTTGTCCGCCCGAAAGCCGGATCGCCTCGTCGCCCAGCCATTCATCGAAGCCATACGGCAGATCGTTGATGAACTCCGTTGCGCAGGCCACGTCGGCCGCCCAGCGGATATCCTGCTCCGAGATATCGCGACGAAACCGGATGTTGTCGAGGACTGTGCCCTCCATCAGTTCAACGTCCTGACCCGACACGGAGAGCAGCTCCAGCCAGCTGGAACGGTCAATGGTTGCGAGGTCCCTGCCATCAACGGTGATCATGCCTTGGGTCGGCGGATTGAGATCGAGTATCATGTTGAGGATTGTGGTTTTGCCGGAGCCGCTCGGCCCCGTCAGAGCCGTCGTTTCGCCTGCCCTGATCGAGAAGCTGAGATCGTCAACAGCCGGGGCGTTCGACCGCTCATAGGCGAACGAGACGTTGTGGAAGACAATCGCCTCCGCCAGGCGGGTGACCGGCTCTCCTTGCGAGGTCAGTTTGATGTCATCCTTCTCCGCAAGCAGCGCCAGGACGTTTTGCAGGGACGCTTCCATCTCGTAAAGACTCAGAATCTGGGAATCGAATCCTTTGATATGCGGCTGCAGCCTGTAGAGAAGGATCGTGGCCGAGAGCGCCGCCTTGAAATCCACCGGCAGGAATTCCGAGGATAGAATGATCGTCAGGATGACACCGAACGTCAGGATTTCGCTCACAAGCGACGTCGTCGCGCCCATCCAGTCCGACCGGCGCCAAGTCTGGCCGACCTCCCTGGAAAGCGCCGCGAAGAGCTGCTGGTGGCGCTTCTCGAGGCCGAAGCTTTTGACGGCCTTGGCAGTTTGCAGCGTTGTCCAGCTCAGTTGCGTCAATGCCTCCACTGCCGCCACCGCCGAGGCTCCCACGCGCCGGTAGGCGCCGGCAAAGAAGCCTAATGCGAAATTATGGAGGACGCCGAAGATGAGCCCGAGCAAAGCGATCGGCCAGGCCATGACCACCATGCCGACGCCGAAGATCACGATCGTGCCGAAATTAACCCCCAACCGCACCAGGCTGGCATGCGCCGAAGAGACCGCATAGGATTCCGTGGCGATGACGTTGATCAGGTCGCTCCGCTCATAGTCCTGAAATCGCTGGAAAGGAATAGCCAGGACCTTAGCGTAGAGGCGATCCCGCATCCTGTCGCTAATCCGATGATTGATCGCGCTCGAGATGAGCGAGTTGGCGCATCCCAGAAAAATCCGCAGGAGGATGGAGCCGATGAGAATGCCGATCAGGACAGGCTTGGAAAGGCTGAGGTCGATGTTGCCGAAAAACGCCGGGAGCCATGCAATGGCGGAGCCGGAAACCGGGCCTTGCTGCCCGAGAAGAAAGACCAGGCTGACCAGAAGGGTTATCCCGATCATTTCCGAAAGGCCGGTGAGAATTCCGAGGACGATCATCACCGTCATCTTGAACCGCAGCGCCGGCACGAGTTGCCGAAGCTCGCGGAACCGAGCTGCCACGATCAGGTTGTAGGCGGTGGCCGGCTTGGCGGATGCAGGTTTTCGAAACCTATTCATTGTCGGCCACCCGCTGAGCGATGGGGCTGGGCGCTTCCCTGGCCGGCATGCCGGCGTATCGATCGCGGAAAGCTGTTCCGGCTTGCGGGATGACCGCGGCGAAGCGGGTTTTGGGTCGGGCCGGAGGCTTGCCCAGGGCGCGCCTCGCTATCCGTATGCCGTGGCGTTTTACCTGCCGCCATCCCTGCTGCATGCCATGGACGATAAGGCGTGAGGGGTATTTGCTCACCATCATCGGCGCCAGCTTTTTGAGCTGCGCATAATCGTCGTCGAGAAACGCCTTTTTGAAATACCAGGAGGCGGTGTTGAATTCGGCGGTCCGGATATCACGCTCAAAATGTGGATAGCGGGCGATGATCGGCGCCATCACCAAGGCGTGGGACTTCAGCATCCGATAGGCATTGCTGGACATGTTGCCCTTGGTGAAACGATAGCCGGTCAGAAAATCGGGTACCAGCGCGAAGGGCAGCGTTTCGGCGAGCGCCAGATAAAGTTTCAGATCCTCACACCCCTCGGCGCCGTTGTCGCGCAGGCCGGCGTCATAGCCGCCGCAGCGAAGAATCTCCGCCCGCGGCATCAAGGGCGTGCTGCCATTGCCGATGAAATTTTCCCGCAACAGCGGTTCGAAGATGTTTCCTTGATGCAGGACCGGGCGCGAATGGCCGAAAATGATGCCGTTTTCGTCGATCGCCGCATACCAATTGTAGGCAACTCCGTTTCCGTGGGGAAATTTCAGCACTGCCTCAAGCTGGAGCTCGATCTTGCTGGGATGCCACACGTCATCGGCATCGACAGGGGCTATATAGAAGCCGCGC
The DNA here is from genome assembly GCF_032464655.1 of Rhizobium sp. 25PS6. Lineage (NCBI taxonomy): Bacteria > Pseudomonadati > Pseudomonadota > Alphaproteobacteria > Hyphomicrobiales > Rhizobiaceae > Rhizobium > Rhizobium sp. 25PS6. Next base: position 80,528 of record NZ_JAWDIV010000005.1, on the reverse strand, counting down.
GCCTCTTTGATGCCGTGGTTGCGCGCCCGCGCAACCCCACCATTGTCCTGGCGGAGAACACGGACACGGCGATCGGTCAAGCCATAGTCGCGCGCAAGATCGAAGGTGCCGTCCCGCGATCCGTCGTCGACCACCAGGATTTCGAGCTTGTCGTAGGACTGGGCAGAGACGCTTCGCAATGTTTCGACAAGCGTCTTCTCGGCATTGTAAGCCGGTATGACGATGGTGACCAAGGGGGATGCTGCGGCAGTCATGGCTTTGTCATCCGATAAAGGCTCCCGGCAGGCCGATGAGTTCAGGGAAGGCTTCAAGCGGGCGATCCCCGCGCACCTCGAAGCGCGGCAGAGCGAAGAAATTATCGGAGAAGGTAGCCTTCGCCGGCCGGGTCGTGAAGCCGACGCTATAGCCGGCAAGCGCCAGAATGCCTGGGACCCTGAAGTCTGTCCCGCCATAAGGAAGTGCGATCGATTCCACCGGGGCGCCCAGCCGGCTCTGCAGCGCGTCGCGCGATAATATGGCTTCGGCCAGCAGGGCTTCGTTATCAATCGCACTGGCTGGTGTGTGGGATGCGAGGTGGGAGCCGAAGCTGATGCCCTTTTGGTGCAATTCCTGAATTTGCGACCACGACATCAGCGGTGCAGGTTCTCCATGGGCGGAATCCCAATCTGACCGACCGCCGACCTTATCGGTCACGACGAACACGTCGGCGCTGAAATCATTCTCGGCAAGGATCGGGTAGGCGTTCGTCTGGAAATCCAGATAGGCGTCGTCGAAACTCAGCATCACAGGCCGGCCCTGGATCGGCTTGCCGCTGCGCAGAAGATTTGCCAGGTTCTGCGCGGTCACGCTGTAATAGCCCTGTCGCCTCAGGAACTGCATCTGCTTGCGGAAAATCTCCGGCGGCGTGCGGAAGCGCCGGAGTGCAGCGGGGCCGTCTTCTGCGATCCTGTGATACATCAGAATGGGAACCGAGGTGGTCACCTCCGTCTTCCATGCCGCCTCGCGCGCGATGCCCGCCGGTCCGCAGATAATGTGCTTTGCCACATCCGTATCCAATGGGGCTCCGTGCGCTTCGATCCGCAGGGCGGGATCGGCCACGGCACCTTTCCTGAATCGGTGGATGGCGTAAAGCTCGGTGTCGATCGTCTCTTCCAAGGCGAGGCCGGCCTGCGCGGCAAAAACCCGTTTTATCGTCTCGACACCGAAAGGATGGCCCCAATCGAAACCGGTTCGGCCGGGTTCGTCCTGGCGGATATGCGCGTGGGCAGTGATTAGGTAGCCGTCCGGCTTCACTGCTGCGGCCATCTTCCGGCAGACGGCCGCAAGCATCTCCTCATCCTTCATATAGTAGAGGACTTCGGAACAGATAACGAGATCCTGCTCGGGCGGAACATCGCTTTTGACGAAATCGAGAACACGAAGCTCGACGTTACCATGGTCGCGGCACCGCTTGATCGCCCTGTCGATCGCGCGCTGGGAAATATCGGTGGCCGTCAGCCGACCGACCTTTGGCGCCAGCTTCTCAGTAAAGATTCCTTCGGCGCAGGCGAGTTCGAGGGCCTTTTCGATCCCTTCCGGGATCAGGCTCAACGTCTGCGCATATTTGACTTGCTCGTAGACCGAGATGTAATTCCACGGATCCGGGCGTTCGAACATATGCTCCCAGTATTCCTCTTCCGACTGAGTGGGAGCAGTCTGTTTTCTTTTCTCCGACCTTGGCTCGGGAGAATTTCGAAACGGCGGTGCCAGTCGATGTTCGAAATCCCGCAGGATTTCGGAAATCCGGGCGTCATTGTCCTGTTTGTCGCCGGACGCTGTGGCAAGGAGGGCATTGCGTCCGACACGCACCAAAAACCTTTCGAGACGCCCTCGCCGCCGGCCGCTTTTGATGATCAGTCCGCCGAAGGTCCTGTAGCCGCGCAATGCCTCCCTTGTCCAGGAGCTGGCATAGGCGAGTGCGTGGGGCGTTTGCAGATGCTCGTCTGCCTGCATCTCATGCATGATCAGCCTGATCTGCGCCCGGATCGAAAGATCGCCCCAGAATGGCCCGACAAAGGAGCCGACATGTTGTCCGCCGGACATGGCGTGCATGACGAGCGTGTCTGATGGTTCGGCCTTGGGGATTCGCGAAAGCGTTTCGAGCGCGACACTGACCACCTGGACATTGCCAAGCGTGAATGACCGCAAAGGGTTTGCGGCGGATATGTGCCAAGAAACGGCGTCAATGATCTTGCGCCCAGCGCCAGGCATGGAATGATTCTGAATCAGCTGGATGAGCGAAAGGAACGTCGGTCGCCATTTATCGAGAACATCGATGAGACCGTCTGCCCGATCGATAAAGAGCCCTGTCTGCAGGCCATGGAGGATTACGCCGGCAAAAAGGTTTTCATAACCCGCGGCGTCCGGTATGTCAGGCAGAAGCGCTGCAAGAGCTGCAATATCCAAAGCCGGATCGAGCTTGGCCGCGACGACCCAGGCGAGCATGCGCAGTTGGCTGACGGGAGGCGTGATCCAACCTGTCTCCGGCCCCCCGGCCGACAAGCCCTCCTGCATCTGCAGCGCCTGCGCTTTCGTCGTCACGCGAACCGCGTCGCGCACCAGTTTGACCGGATCGCCGGACAGCGAACCGGCCTTCATGCGATAGAATGCGAGGCACTTGTCCACATGGCAAAATTCGGCGCCTGCAAAGGCCATGCGGAGCCAGAGATCCCATTCCTCGCCGGTCTGCAAGGTTTCATCCATGCCTTCCAAAAGCTCGAAAAGGCTTTTGGGAAAGACGACCGTATGGATGGCAAGGGCGCAGAAGGAGGAGAATTCGCGCTTGGCGGCATCTCCCGTCAAGATGGGAGCCTGTTCTACCCGCAGCAGCCGGCCGCCCGGAGCAACGCGACGATAATCGCAATAGGCGAGAACAGGTGGAGATGCATCCTCTGCCACCGGCTGCATGTTTTCGATGAAGGTCGGATCCAGCCAGTCGTCGGCATCCAGCATGCAGAGCAGGGGAGCGACCGCAAGGCGTGCAGCGTGGTTTCGCGCCGCGGCGGCGCCGGCATTCGGCTGACGGGCGAGGCGAATACGGCTATCCGTTCTTGCTATGCCCTCAAGCACCTCCCAGGTGCGGTCGGTCGAACCGTCATCGACCACGACCGCCTGCCAGTTCGATCGCGTCTGCTGCTGCAGGCTGGCAAGGCATTCGGCAAGCGTATCGGCTGCATTGTAGGCGGGGATAAGGAATGAAATGTCAGGCGTCGCGGCGATTACCATGCGGGCCTCTTCCATCGCCGCAGAACGTATAGAGCGCCGTTTACGCTTCCGAGCATTTCCTGCTTCAAGAAGAAGTCATGCGACGTCGCGCCTTTGCGCAGGCGTTTGCGGAGCCGTCCGGCATAATATTTCGGAAAGGAGATGAGGATGCGCCTGAGGTTGCCGCCGTTTCCGGTATTCTGATACTGGACGAGCAGCGCCGCGATATGGCCGCTCATATATTGGTAGATCTGTTTGGCGAGCCCTTTCATATCCTTGCGATGAAAATGCCAGGATACAGCTGTCGGCTCGTAGCGGCAGACATGGCCATGATGGAGAAGCCGGTTCCAGTATTCGGAATCGCCCGAGCATCCGGCCGCGCCCATATCCAGGCGGACATCGAACAGGCCGATCTCCTCGAAGACCTTGCGTCGGAAGGCCTGACTTGCGCCGGCTCCGATCGTCCAGACCGGAGCGCCGTAACGCCTGTGTAGGCCATAGAAATCCTGATCGAAATCCTGCCGCAGATAACCCCTGCCAAAGCTCCAATGCTTTTCGAAGATAAATTGTGCGGGCGTTGCAAGTTCTCCGGGAAGAACCAACCCGGTTACGCAGGCGATCTCCGGCAGATCGAACCCCTTCATCAGGTTTTCCAGCCAGCGCTCGTGGAGGACGACGTCATCGTCCGTAAACGCGACGAATTCGGTTCTCGCCGCACGAACCGCAGCGTTGCGCGCATAATCCAGCCCGACCCGATCTTCACGGACATAGGTTGCGCCCGATTCCTCCACCACACGACGTGTCGCATCACCGGCGGAGGCGTTATCCACCACGATGATCTCGATGGGGCCGAGCGACTGTTTGGGGATCGAGGCCAAGCACCGACGTAGCTCCTCCGGCCGGTCCTTGGTGCAAATCAGAATGCTGACATCGCGGTTGCGCACCGGGGTTTGTGTGACATGACGCGCATGCTCGAGGGTCTCGGGCCGCACGATACGCTCGGCGAGTGCGGCAGCCGTCTCTGGCCTTTCGATATAGGTCTGTCCGACGGGAAGACCATCCGACAGAAAGACCACGAGCCCATCGGAGATCGGGGGCGAAACGGCATCGAGACGAGAGGAGGCGAGATCGAGATAGTGAATCGGTACGGGAAAACTCATATCCTTCAGATCGGACGGAATTGCTTCTCGCATCATCACTCTCTCAATCGCACCGTGAACATACGCCGCGCGCATCCAAGACGCGAGTCTCGAAAGCCGACATGGTTTATTCCGCGGCGTGCCTCATTTGGTCCCTGAACCAGTCGAGAGTCATCGCCACGCCCTGTTCGTAGGTGATTTTGCACGACCACTCGGGCATGACATAGTGCGCATTGGTCAAATCCGGCCGTCTGTTCGTGGGGTCCTGCGGCGGTGACGGTTCGAAGACGATCGGCACGCCGCCAACAAGTCTGGAGACATATTGCGCGACTTCGAGAACCGAAATCTCGCGATCATTGCCGACGTTCAGAGGCCCCTTATAGTCGGTTTCATTCATCCAGAAATATCGCGCGAAACCATCGACAACGTCATCGACATAGCCCCAGCTGCGAGACTGAAGGCCGTCGCCGAACACGGTAATCGGCCGGCCCGAAAGCGCCTGGGTGATGAAGTTGGAGACTGCGCGGCCATCGTCGGACCGTGTCCGCGGGCCATAGATGTTGAAGGGGCGAACGATCTTGACGTCGAGCCCCTGGGTACGCTGCATCTCGAACAGCAGCGACTCCGTGCATCGTTTGCTCTCGTCGTAGGATGAGCGAGGTCCGGTGCAGTCGACCTGGCCCTTATAGGATTCCGGCTGCGGCGACACCAGAGGATCGCCATAGACTTCGGAAGAAGAGGTGAAACCGAAACGTCCACCCTTCTTCAGTAAGTCGAGCAACCGGAACGCCCCGAGAAGATTGGCGGAAATCGTCCTCTTCGGCTCCTTCATGTACCACGGCGGCGATGCGGGGGATGCAAGGTGATAGATTTCGTCGAATTTATCCGACGTCTGCAGCGTCTCGACGTCGGATTTCACGAAATGGAAACGGGGGTCTCTGATGTGCGCGATATTTTCGAAAAGCCCGGTCCAGAGGTTGTCAACAACGACCAGCTTCTGAATGTCCGTCCTCAGCAAAAGTCGATCACACAAGTGGGATCCGATGAAGCCAGCCCCGCCAGAAATCAATACGCTTTTCATTGCATTGCGCCTCGTGACTTGAGAAATGTGCCTGTTTATTAGCATCGCCTGTAATGCATGGCAATTATTTAGAGGAGTTCTAAGAAATACTCACTCATTAATGTTAATCGTTAAATGTACCTACTTTAAGGTGATTGTCGCTGCCGATGCCGCGCTCGATAACGAGCGACCGCACCGGACCGGATACTACAGATGAGCGTTGCGCGATCATCACGACCTGCCCTATCTCGACTATCCGTGCCATGAGAAGTCCGCCCCATCTGCGGGTACGATCGAAGGAAACCGCATGGTTTCGAGAACCTATCCGACGCGTTCCGGATACAGAGCTGAGGTTGCTCATCGACAAGCAGGTCGCTCGGCGGCAACCGGGATCCTTGATGTGCTATATTTTCGAAAGGTCCAGTGTAAACATTGTCAACAACAACCAGTTTCCGGACAGCGCTTCCTAAGTAGAAGTCGGTCACAGGCGATCCAATGAAGCCGGCTCTGCCAGAAATTGATACGCTTCTCACATCAACGCGCCTCATTACTTCAAGATATATTATTGTTATTACAGCGATTGAACGTTTGGTATGGGCACGAAGTCCGGGGTTGGATCGGACTTTGGTCTGAATTTTCCGCGCGCAGAAACGATCGTCGTCGTCTTTTCAAGCGCCTGGACAACGCTTTAACACATTGGATCTACCTCATTTTTCTTGAGCATAGATTCCGATTTTCGGGCCGATACGCGCGCATCGCCCATAAGGTGTGGCAATTGTTTAGGAGATCCTAAAAAATCTAGTCGGCCATACGCAGATACATGGAATGTCACGCCTTCGTGGTGCCGCTCGGCTGTTGCTGGTGACCGCACAGGCTTCTGGCACTGGGCGGCGGCACCTGGTTTCTCGGGACCGCCAGCCCGGTTCCACCGTGGCCGTTCTGGCGCTTCTGACCGGCTTCGTGCTGCGCATCAAGCCTTGACGATGAGGTCAGCCCTCCGGGGACGAGACAAGCCGGTTGGCATCGAACTGGGCGGCGACCGGAATGATATCCTCACCTGACGTCGCGACATTGACCTCACGATGAACCGTGCGTGGGGAAATGCGAGGCGCGCTCAATCCCATCACCTCGCCAGGAGAATGCAGCGCCCATTTCATCAGCGCCGCTTCGGACGTCGATCCGAGGAAATTTGCTTCTTCCCAGGAAGCGGTCATGGGCAGGGAGGCGATCATGTTCGTGCCCTGCTTGGAGGCCTGGTGTGCAACAAGGCCGGGTTCGAAGCGGGCATAGGCTGGCAATGCAGACGCCGGTTTCTCCGGAAGGACATCAATTGGACCGATCGACGCAGTCTCTATTTTGTCATCCATATCTGCGTTGTGCTCCAGGGCGGGCGGCCGCGTCGCTGGTATCGGAATCGGGAAAGATGGAACATCCCCAGCGGACCGTTTGTCATCTCGCGGGGTGGCGCCGGTCTGCAGCGCGAGCGCATTCAATGCACGGCTTTTCGGCGTGGGCAGAAGCGCCGTCACGAGTTTATTGTCTGTGGTATCGCCGTTCGACCTGGTCGACGCGCTCACGTCTTCGTCTTCTCCAGCGATGCTGGCGATCTGGATTGAGCTAGGGCTGCCGCGTTTCCTGTGATTCGCAACCGCCTGATTATATCCAGGCAGAGGCCGGCCGTCGGCCGGAAGATGTATCGTCTGCCCATTCGGAAATATTCGGGCGAGTTCCTGCCGGGACATGCGGGGCCAGGCCCTGACGTTGCCGACGTCGAGATGCACGAAGGGCGATCCCGAGGTCGGATAATATCCGACACCGCCGACCTGCATCTGCATTGCAAGCGCACGCAGCGTCGAAAGCTTCACGCCGGGAACGTAGAAATCCATCGCCTTGCCCAGCATGTGCTGGCTCTTCTTGGCGACGCCCGTGCTGCGCGAGCGGTTGCGGAGCATGTTGTTGGTGGTGGGCGAACGATAGGCGGAGACGATGTGGATGTAGTCCTTGCCGCCGCTGCGCTTGTATACTTCCCAGACCAGGTCGAGCAGTCGGGGATCCATCCGGGTCGGCTCGTTCCTTCGCCAGTCGCGCAGAAAGCGATTGATCTGGGCGAGGCCCTTCGGATCGAACTTTCCGTCCCGCTTGTAGGTAATCGTGGCCCTCTCGCCCGTATGGGTAAAGAACAGCTTCAGGGCACGATCTTCCGCCGAGGCAAATGATGCGGAGCCGACAAGTGCCGGCAGCGCAAACAGAGCCGGCAGAATGGTCTTTGCGACGAACCGTTCCGCACGCGACACGACCGTGGCAATTCCGCCCAAGGCTCCGCCCGATAATCCTTGCACTGGATACTTCAACACGAACAATTCCGTCCTACACCAAACACTCGACGGCGTGCGGGAATCTCCGCATCCATCACGCTCAGTAAAGCCAGCTTATGGTCAATAAATTGCTAACGAGTGGATGCGTGAGCTCGGCGGATTGAGGATGCGGATCATCCCAAGCGCAGTCCGACCCTGCGCCCGCGGGAGGAGAGCATCGAGCGCATTGTGTGCTGCTCTGAAATCCCCGCCGCTCTGAAACGGTTACAACCGCTCCCGACCTTCAGTCTCCCCGAACAGGTGACTTCAACTCCCGCCTAGCGGCTGACCAGAACATGCATCGACCTTAAGCCCGGATCAATCAATAGGGCAGGCCAGCTGGGAATGAGGCATCCGATGCGTCGGAACTGGAAAGGTTCGCTGAACAAACTCCAGCTCTATCCTCAGAAGTTTGGACTATCCTCATGGCCCTCCAACTCAGGGCACCCCCTGATGTTGCCGAAACCGATCGTTCGCCGGTCGCCCGATTCATCCAGACCACTGAGCACGATGATATTCTCATCCTGCCGGTCGGCAGAGCATGTGTGATCCATTCGGTCATCGGCCCGGTGGCGGGCCAGCCATGCGAGGAGACCTTACCGTGAAACCCATCCTGATCTCCGTCACAGCGCTGCTGATGTCGACCGGACTGGCGAGCGCAGCCGAGCCGATCGTCGGAAACTGGAAGACGACGCTCGGCGACGCCGCCGCGATCGAGCCGTGCGGCGGCGGTTTCTGCATCACGATGAAGAGCGGCAAGCATACCGGCGAATGGCGACATCGGCGTGCGCGGCCTCCCGACGGCGGCGGTCGACGTCTCGCCTCTGGATGTGCTCGAGGATATTCACGCGACAGATGGCGAAGTGCTCGCCGGAAGTCGACTCCTTCGCGTTGAACGCCGTGTCCTACGGTTCGTGTAACCGTAACATACTTCCCTTCTCACCCCCGAAGGCGCACCAGATACGTGCGGAGAGTTTCTCCGACGATCAATCGTTCACGATGGGGGTAGCATGTCGACGAGAACCAGACTGTTAGGAGGGGCGCTGGTCGCGTTCCTGGCGCTCACCGGGGCGGCCCGTGCCGATACCATCAGCTTCGCCGACGCGGTGAGCACGCTCGCCAACGACTGCGGATCCGACATCAAGAAGTTCTGCAAGGGCCTGAACCTCGGAAGCGGCCGCATCCAGAACTGTCTCGAGGCCCATGCCGCAAAAGTCTCGCCGACCTGCACGTCGACACTGGCGAGTGTCACCACCTCGATCGAGCAGCGCCTTGCCGCCCAGTCGTCGTTCACCGCGATCTGCAAGCATTACGTCGCGCAGTTCTGCAGTGGCGTGGTGGGCGAGGGCAACATTCTTTCCTGCCTGAACAAGGCGACGCGCGTGAACGAAGGCCAGTGCGGCCAGGCAATCATCGACGCCGGCTGGCGGTGAACGATGTTGAAGGGACACAGGATCATGAAGAGCTTTCGACTTGCAACGATATTTGCCGCCGGACTGCTGCTGGCACCCGGCCACCCGTTCGCACAGGAACTGAGCGGCTCGCAGGTGGTGCGCACGCTCGGCAGATTGCAGGGCGGGGCTCCGGCCATCGACCTCGCGTTGCTTATGGAAGAAGTGGCGGCGAGTGCAGGCAAGGGCGTCGCCGCGCTTCCCGACTGGCAGAAACTTTCGAAGCTGTCGCAGCTCATCGTCGAGATCGACTTCGAGAACGACTCCATTGCCATCGAACCGAAATCCTATCGCACCGTCGGCATGATCGCCGACGCCCTGCATCATCCGAACCTGTGGCGCTACAAGTTCCTTGTCGTCGGACACACGAGCTCGACGGGTGACGCCAAGCACAATCTGGACCTCAGCCAGAAGCGGGCGAACGCAATCACGGAGGCGTTGTCGACGACCTTCGCCATCGCCCCGGACCGTCTGTTCGCGATCGGCGTCGGCGAGGAGTGGCTCGTGGATCCGTCGAACCCGCAGGCCGCCGATAATCGTCGCGTCCAGCTCGTGAACCTTGGTCTCGTGAAGTAGCAAAAAGGAGAATTCTCCATGAAACGCCATATACGGATTGGCACTCTCGCCGTAGCCTGCCTCGTGTCGTTCGCGGGAGCGGCGCAGGCCGAAGACGCGATCACGGCCCCCGCCGCCAAGACCATTGGAGCGACCACGGCCACGAAGATGGTGCCGTCGCTCGCCGTCCTCAATTCCGGCGGGGCGACGCTGGTCGATGGCAAGCTGACGATGACGGGCGTCACCCCGAACTCCATCGTGTTCGCCGACCGTCCGGTACGATCGGCCGGACATGTTCTCACGATCGAGTTCATCAAGGAATGGGACGAGGGCAAGGACAGCTTCGCTGTCGACCCGCCGAACGCGACGATCTCGGTCATGAGCAGCGATGGGACGGCGGTCGAAGATGCGGTCGTGGTCCTGACCAAGCCAAAGCTGGATGGCGGCACGCTGACCTTTGACGTCAAGGTTCTCGAGGGGGAGCTCACAAAGGCTAATGGACCGGCTTCGCTTTTCATCGACATGTTCGTGGCGCGCGCCGGAATGGGGCGCGTCGGCGTGGTTGGCGTGGGTGCGGTCGGCTTCCACGGCGGCTGGTATGCGCACCCTGCGGCCCGCTACGGCGCCGCGGTCGCGACGGGCGCGGCCATCGGTGCCGCGGCGGCCTCCGCGCCATACTACTATCACCCCCCTTGCGGCTACTATCCGTATCCGCCCTGCTACTGAAGTCGGGAGCGGCACATTGCAATGGAACAGGGGAGAAGCAGTCGAGGCAGATGGAAGTCGGCTGCTGGCGTTCTTGCCTCCGTCCTCCTGGCGTATCTGCTCGTCTGCTACCTGGTCATGCCGGAGCTGTGGATCTTCCGCGACCGGAGCACCGTTGCCGATCTCAGCCGGATGGTCACCACGACCGGCGACGACATTCCGGGCGACCCGATCAACGTCGGCGTCGTCGGCCCGCAGCAGCAGGTGATCAAGGCCTTCGCCGCCTCGGGCTGGGATCCCGCCGACAGGATAACGTTGCTCTCCTCGGTTGAAATCGGCCTGAGCGTGGCGCTTGATCGGCCGGATCTCGATGCACCCGTCAGCCCGCTGTTCTTCGACGGCCGGAAGCAGGATCTGGCTTTCGAAAAGTCTGTCGGGCGTAGCGCTGACGAGCGCCACCACATACGCCTCTGGCAAACGGCGACCGTCGGCGCCGACGGCCAGCCGCTGTGGCTGGGCTCCGCGAGCTTCGACCGCGGCGTCGGCGTCAGCCACGACACCGGGCAAATCACCCACCATATCGGGCCCGATCTTGACGCCGAGCGCGAACTGGTGATCGGCGACCTCAAGGCCGCCGGGGAGATCTCCATGACCTACGAGCGCGCAGGCGTCGGTGCGACAAGAGATGGTCGGAACGGCGGTGGGGATCCGTACTTCACCGATGGTCGAATCCTTGTAGGGGTGCTGCGATCGGCCGAAAAGCGATAGGATTGGCGACAGCGGGACAAGGGCGAGGGGAGCGACCGCATGCGGTGCTCGACCGCAACGGGCTGGTCCAGCACCGCAAGCGACGGCGCAACAGAGCTATTGGAACGCCACTCTCCCAACCTCGCCAACCCAACGACCTGTGGTGCGCCGATTACAAGAGCGAGTTCATGCTCGCGGACAAGCGCTACTGATATCCATTGACGGTCACCGGGCAGGCCGTTGGAATCAAACAGGTCGAAGACCACATATGGCTCGCAAGCTTCATGGATTACGATCTGGGATACTTCGATGACGAAACATGCAGGCTCGAACCACTGCCGAACCCTTTCGGCTCAAAAGTGTTACCTATGTCTCAGGAATAAACCGTAACCCATGTGTCCAGAACGGACCTCAGTTTAGTGGCGCACCCGACAGGATTCGAACCTGTGACCTTTGGAATCGGAATCCAACACTCTATCCAGCTGAGCTACGGGTGCATGCCTAAGGCGGTTTGAATCGCCTGTCCGATGGGTGGTTCTTAGCCTAGCTTGCGGCCGGCTTCAATCGCGAAATTCTCAGAATTACCGGTGCTTGCAGTTTGGCGGGTGTTTTTATCCGTCAGCGCCGAGGACCGTTGCATAAAAACTCCGCCGGCCTTGCGGGCGGCGGAGCTTTGTTGTCGCGGCTGTCGCCTTACGGCGGTCAGATCTGCATGGCGCCGGGGCCGGGGATGGCCTTTGGCGGCACCTTGCCGAGGATGATCATGCCGAGGACTTCGTCCTTGGTCACGTCCTCGGTGCGGGCGTGGCCGACGACCTGGCCGTTCTTCATCACCGAGACGCGGTCGGCGAGGTCGAAGACGTCGTGGATGTCGTGACTGATGAGGAAGATGCCGATGCCTTCCTTCTTCAGCTGCTTGATCAGCTCGCCGACCTGCGCCGTCTCCTGAGGGCCGAGGGCCGCCGTCGGCTCGTCCATGATCAGGATGCGGGCATTGAAGAGGATCGCACGGGCGATCGCCACCGATTGCCGCTGACCGCCCGAAAGCGCCTTCACCGGCTCCTTGAAGCGCTTGAAGTTGGGGTTCAGCCGCCCCATCACCTCGCGGGCCGAGGCTTCCATCGCGACGTCGTCGAGCGTGCCCCAGCGGGTCTTCAGCTCGCGGCCGAGATAGAGGTTGGCGGCGGCGTCGACATTGTCGGCGACGGCGAGCGTCTGGTAGATCGTCTCGATGCCGTATTTCTTGGCATCGCGCGGATTGCGGATGTCGGCGGGCTCGCCGTTGATCAGGATCTCGCCGCCATCGCGCTTGTAGGCGCCGGAGAGGATCTTGATGAGCGTCGACTTGCCGGCGCCGTTGTGCCCGAGCAATGCCACGACTTCGCCGGGATAGAGATCGACGGAGGCATTGTCCACGGCGTGAATGCCGCCGAAGGAGATCGAGATGTTTTTCAGTTCCACGAGGGGAGTGCGTTGATCAGCCATGTTTTGGGCTCCTCTCACTTGGCACGGGAGCGATAGACGGTGTCGAGCCAAACCGCTACGACGAGGACGGTGCCGACGACGACGCTCTGCAGCGGCGTGTCGACATGCGCCAGCACCATGCCCGATTGCAACGACTGCATGACGAGCGCGCCGAGCATGGCGCCGGCGATGGTGCCGGTGCCGCCTGCCAGCGACGTTCCGCCGATGACGGCGGCGGCGATGGTGTAGAGCTCGTCGAGCGTACCCTGCGAGTTCGTTGCGGCGTTGAGGCGGGCGGTGGAGATCGCCGCCGCGATGGCTGCGAGAATGCCCATCAGCGCGAAAATGCGCACGGTGACCCAGCGGGTCTTGATGCCGGCGAGCTCGGCCGCTTCGGGGTTGCCGCCAATCGCGAAGACGTAGCGGCCGAAGCGCAGCCTTGTCGCGATGAAGGTCATGATGATGCCGACGACGATCGCGATCAGCACCGGCACGGCGATGCCGTAGGGGATATCCAGGCCGGTTTCGGGCCAGGGAATATTGTTGGTCTCGGCATATTTCTTGGCGATGTTGATCGGCCAGTAGTAGCTGTTGGCGATCCAGACCGCGCCGAGGATGAGCACGCAGCTCAGGACGGCGAGGAAATATTCAGCCCATATCGGCCGGCGTGGGAAACCGAAGCGGCGGCGCTGCCGGCGCGAGCCGACGATGCTGGCGATGACGAAAAGGCAGGCGCAGATGCCGACGATCCAGCTCCAGGTGGCGCCGATCGAGCCCTCAGCACCGCCGCCCATAATGCGGAAGGTCTGGTCCATCGGGGCAACCGTCTGGCCGCTGGTGACGAGCCAGGTGGCGCCGCGCCAGACGAGCAGGCCGCCGAGCGTGACGATGAAGGAGGGAACGTTGAGGAAGGCGATGATGATGCCCTGGAAGGCGCCGATCAGGCAGCCTGCCGCCAATCCGACCAGCAGCGTGATCGCCCAGGTGAAGGGGCTGTCGAAGCCGATATATTCCGGCAGGATCTTGGCCTGCGTCACGCCCATGATCATGCCGCAGAGGCCGAGCACGGAACCGACCGACAGGTCGATGTTGCGGGTGACGATGATCAGCACCATGCCCGTCGTCATGACGGCGATGTCGGTGGTCTGGACCGAGAGGTTCCAGAGATTGCGCGGGGTCAGGAAGAGGCCGCCGGTGATGATGTGGAAACCGATCCAGATGATGATCAGCGCGCCGATCATGCCGAGCAGACGCGTGTCGATCTCGGTGGCGCGGAAGAAGCGGGTCACCAGATTGGCTTCCGCCGCTCGCGGTCCGCTTGATGTTGTGGATTTTACCATTTCGGCCATGGGTTTGCCGTTCCCCCACTTTGTTTGGACGGATGCGCCGTCGTGCTAGAGGCTGCCATCGGCGTCATGCGTCTGTTCTTCAACTCACCATCGCGATGCTTCCGGAAGCCGGTCGCGTGGCGTTGCGACACCCTTCCGGCAGGGAATGAAAACCCGCGATGGTGCGGCGAGGCGGAGAAACTTCGTCGATCGAATTCTCATCCGCATCCGGCGCCGCAACGGTGTTCCGCTGCGGCGCCGGCAATTTCAGTGCAGAGCTTGCTTACTTGCAGGCAGCGACGCTGTCGGCCTTCACGCCCTGGCAGGCTTCAGCCTTGGAAATCCAGCCGGCGTCGATGACGACGTTCAGGTTTTCCTTGGTGATCGCAAGCGGCTTCAGGAAGACCGACTGCATTTCGACGCCCTTGGGGCCGCCCTTGAAAGCCTGGGCGCCGTCGATGTTGCTCATGTCCTTGCCGCCGGCGAGGTCGAGTGCGATTTCAGCGGCGCGTTGGCCGAGTTCGCGGCTGTCCTTCCAGACGGAAACCGTCTGCGTGCCGAGAGCGATGCGGTTGAGCGCTGCCTTGTCACCGTCCTGGCCGGAAACCGGAACGGAGCCGGCGAGGCCCTGTGCGTCGAGAGCAGCGATGGCGCCACCGGCGGTGCCGTCGTTCGAAGCAACAACGGCGTCAACCTTGTTGTTGTTGGCGGTCAGGAACTGCTCCATGTTGCGCTGAGCGTTCTCCGGCAGCCAGCCGTCGGTATAGGCCTCGCCGACATTCTTGATCTTGCCGGCATCGATGGCGGCCTTCAGGACTTCCTGCTGGCCCGAAAACAGGAAATCTGCGTTCGGATCGGAAGACGAGCCCTTGATGAAAACGTAGTTGCCTTCCGGCTTGGCCTTGAAAACGCCTTCAGCCTGCAGGCGGCCGACTTCCTTGTTATCGAAGGTAATGTAGAAAGCAGCCGGGTTTTCGATCAGGCGGTCATAGCCGACGACGGGGATACCTTCAGCGGCGGCCTTTTCGATGGCCGGGCCGATCGCATCGGAGTCCTGGGCGAGAATGATCAGCGCGTTGGCGCCCTGCGAGATCAACGATTCGACGTCGGTAAGCTGCTTTGCGGCAGAAGACTGCGCGTCAGCGGAAATATATTTGGCACCCTTGGCTTCGAGAGCCTTCTTGATGGCGGCTTCGTCCGTCTTCCAGCGCTCTTCCTGGAAATTCGACCAGGAAACACCGACGACGAGATCGGCAGCCATGGCAGCGGTATGCACGGAAACGAGGATGGCAGCACCGGCCATCAATTTCAAAATAGACTTCATAATGTCCTCCCGAGTGGATTGCGACCGGCCCAGCCCATGCTTCCTCCGGCCACGGCGAAAAGCTGTCGAGAAAGGTTTGGATTTTTTTCTCGACAGTCGAGAAATTTAGTGTCAGAGATTTTTTCAACTGTCAACACGGCACTGCCGGCTTAATTTCCTTGCGAAACACCGGCTGGAGATGCAGTGGAAAGCCGAGGGCGGAGTAAGCAGGGGAGAGGGCGGCATTCATGCTGACCAAGTCGAGCACGGAGCTGGTCCGGCAGCGAAACAGCGTGCTCGTGCTGTCTGTGCTGCGCCGCCACGGTGCGCTCGCGCATACCGAAATATCCGATTTCACCCGGCTTTCGTCGGCCACCATTTCGGCGATCACCACTGAGCTGGAAAAAGCCCAGATCATCGAAAAATCGGAACAGCAGCCGGCAAGCGGCCGCGGCCGGCCGCGCGTGCTGCTGCGCCAGCGGCGCGATTGCGGTTATCTCATCGTCGTCATCATCTCCTCGGATGCGGTGCAATATTCGCTGGTCGATTATGCCGGCAAGCTGATCGACCGCTTCAGCGAGGAACGTTCGCATGATCCGGCAGGCGCCGTACGCTTCGTCGCGGCGGTGCGGGCCGGGCTTTTGCGCATTCTCGATCGCTCGAAGATCAGCCAAGAAAAGGTGCTGCTGATTTCGATCAGCAGCAAGGGGCTGGTCAATTCCACGGAGCCGGTTCTCGTCTGGTCGCCGATCTTCGGCAGCGACCAGATCGATTTCGAATCGGCACTCCGGCCGGATTGGCAGGCCAAGGTCATCCTCGACAACGAGACGCTGCTGGTCGCAGCCGCGCTCGGCGCGCGTGAAGAGATGGTGAAGGGCGCCGCTTTCCGTTCGCTCGCCGCCCTTTCGCTCGGCCATAGCGTCGGGCTCGGCATCGTCAGGCGCGGGAACCAGACAGGCCAGGAGATATCGGCGCCCAATTTCGGGCACATGCTGCACGTGGCCAATGGTGGACTCTGCCGCTGCGGCACCCGCGGCTGCATCGAGGCCTATGCCGGTTTCTACGCGATCCTGCGCAGCGCCTTCGAGGTGCCGCTCGATACGATCCCGGCAAAGTTCGTGCCGGTGGCGGAACTGGACAAGATCGCCGCAAAGGCGCGACAGGGTCACCGGGTCCCCGCCTTCGCCTTCCGCCAGGCGGGGCTGGCGCTCGGCAACGGGCTCTCGCGCATGCTGAGCCTGACGGAGCGCATGCCGATCGCCATCACCGGGCCGGGCACGCGTTATTACGACCTTCTCCGGCAAGGGATCGAAGAGGGTCTGGGGCAATCGCATATCGTGCGCATGGAAGGCATGCCCGAGATCAGGGTGGTGGCCGACGAGCAGATCCTCGTCTTCGAAGGACATCTGAACCGGGCGCTGTCGGTGATCGACGAGGATATCGTTGTCTCGGGCGTTCAGGGAGCGGATTGAGGATGCATCGCTGAGGACGAATGATTGGGCTTCGGCACAGGTCAAAGCTATCAGTTTCATTCATCAGCCCGGTCTGTACCCCAAAGAAAACCCCTCCCCAACCCCTCCCCACAAGGGGGAGGGACTTAAACTGCCGCACTCGCTTTCCAAATCTTCGGCGTTTCGGGATGGGCGGCGCAGGTGCCGCAGGTTAGCCCCTCCCACCTGTGGGGAGGGGTTGGGGAGGGGTCTTTTGAGGCCCGCCCGCGCGCTTCATTAAACGCGAAATGGCCGGGCGGGCGCCCGGCCATCTCATGCATGGCTTCCGGTCGGGAGAGAGCCGTCAGCCGATCTTGATGAGCTTGCCTTCCTTGACGGACAGGACCGCGGCATCGGCGAGTGCCAGCGCTGCGAGACCATCGGCGCCCGATGGAGAGATCTTGGTGCCCCTCTCGATCGCGGCGATGAAGCCGGCGATCTCGTTGGCATAGGCTTCGGTGTAACGGGTCATGAAGAAGTCATGCAGCGGCGGGCGGGTGTAGCCTTCGCCGTTTGCGACTTCGATGGAGACCGGCCGCTGGTTCTCGGCCGAGACGAGGCCCTTGGAACCATGCACCTCGATGCGCTGGTCATAGCCGTAGGTGGCGCGGCGGGAGTTGGAGATGACGGTCTGCTTGCCGGATTTCGTCTGCAGGATCACCGAGACGCTGTCATAGTCGCCGGCTTCGCCGATTGCCTTGTCGATGAGCACGGCGGCGGTCGCGAAAACCGACACCGGTTCCTCGCCGAGCAGGAAGCGAGCCATGTCGAAATCGTGGATCGTCATGTCGCGGAAGATGCCGCCCGAGCGCTTGATGTAATCGACCGGCGGGGCGCCGGGATCGCGCGAGGTGATCGTCACCATCTCGACATCGCCGATCTTGCCTTCGTCGATGACCTTGCGGACAGCCATGAAATGCGGATCGAAGCGGCGGTTGAAGCCGACCATCAGCTTGGCGCCGGTCTCTTCCACCACCTTGATGCAGGCCTTGACGCGGGCGACGTCGAGGTCGATCGGCTTTTCGCAGAAGATCGCCTTGCCGGCGCGGGCGAAGCGCTCGATCAGATCGGCATGGGTATCCGTCGGCGTGCAGATGACGACGGCGTCGATGTCCTTGGCTGCCTCGATCGCCTCGATGGTGCGGACCTCGCAGCCATAGGCGGAGGCGATGGCTTCAGCTGCCTGCGGAAAGGCGTCGGCGACCGCGACGAGCTTTGCATTGGCGTCGCCGCTGACAGCCTTCGCATGAACCTTGCCGATGCGGCCGGCGCCAAGAAGACCAAATCTCACTGTCATTCCAACCTCCCTTGAATTCGGAACAAATAAACCGAATTGTAAAATTTCTGGAATTTTCATTCCACCTTCTCTGCGTCGCGTCAAGGCCTCGGATCTTTCACATTTGCAAGATTCGACCCGGAGCATTTCCGGCTCGGATTGAAGCGTTCTGCTGGAGCCGGCTTGTCGAACATTCGATACCGTTTGAGCCAACAGAATACTTTAATCTGGCCAGGAAAGGCTTTAGAGACAAGCGCGGCACAGGCCGAGGGCAGTGCGACATATCCGAGCGCGGGGTAAAGATGCAGCTGATCGATCCGAACCATCCGGCATACCGGCGCCTCTGGGTGCGAGTTGCCATCGTTGCCGTCTGCTTTGGCTGGGCCGTGGTCGAGTTCGTCACCGGCGATCCGTTCTGGGGCGTGCTCGCGGGCGGGGCGGGCGCCTATTCCTTCTACATATTGTTCTGGACCTTCAAGCCGCAGCCACCAGCCACCGAGCCGGTCGTGCAGCCTGACGCCGAAGAAGAAGAAGAAGGGCCTGCTGCGACCGCTGAAAAGCCTTCCAAGGACGGGCAGGCGGAATAATCAGCGGGCGATTCGCCGCAGCGCTTCGTCGATCAGCATATTGGCGAGCATCATCCGCTTCGTCGCATTGTCGCGGAAGGGCAGGGTAACACCGTCGGATAATTGGCGCGGGTGAGGACGCGGCGCTTCTCAGGGAGTGTCGGCAGCTTACCGGCGCCTTTGAGAAGAAGGCCGAATAGTCGAAGCGTGCCGCGATCTTTCTGATGCGCGCCACGCTTGAGGTCTTTGTTTGATACGATCGCAAAACCGACGCACGGCTTCACGTGCAGCCAGCACGATCCCTGCGCATTCCCGTCCTGTCAGAGTGACAGTTCCTTGGCTTGCGCGTCGATCTTTTCGCAGGCATTCCCGAATGGATCGTGCAGCGGTACCAGCGGCGAAACGCCGAGCAGGAGAAGCGCTTTCAAATGTGACCAGCCACCTCCCAGCAACGGCGCAAAGGATGTCATCACGATGCGTTCCTTGCCATAGAGACGCTCGTACTCTGGAAAATTGCAGAAGTTCTCGTGATTGCTGTTCTTCAGATGGAAGGACTCGGCCTCAGCACCTTCGGCAAGGATAACTTCGTGCGTATCGAGCATGACGGCATAGTACTCGATCGATACGTCAGCGGCGGGAGTGACCGATGCAATCGTTTTACCGTTCACGAGGTCCTTCACCTGGATCAGAATGCCGTTCAGGTACAGCGCATGGCCAGGCGACAGATAGAGATCCGAGTGGGGTGTTTGCCCGTCCAGTGCGTGGTGGGAAACCCGGATCGGCACGACGTCGTTGGGCCAGCGCGCGCCGCTCTTCTTGAAACTTTGGCGGCCGACCCACTTTACCGGGCGGGTGCTGCCGTCAGGAAGGGCAACGCGATCGCCGATGCTGAGATTCTCGACAGGCTTCTCACCGCAATCCGTGAGGATCGCCGTTCCCCGCAGGAAGCAATTTGGGCCGCTCCCGCTGCCGCCACCACCACCACCTCCACCTGAGCCACCGCTCCCGCCAGAGCCTCCGTGTCCACCGGAGCCGCCCCGTCCCCAAAGCCGCCCCAGCGCGTTGGCCGGAGAGGTGGAAATTGCCGTGGCCAAGGCTGCCACGCCGGCAAGACGAGCACCAGCGGCTGCGGCTACGCCTAGAAAATGTCTGCGCGCATTGTTGCGCGGCAGCTTCGGATCTTCCGTAGATGACATGTTGGCGGTCTCCTGAGAACATTTGCACCACGCTATGTTACAACAGGTTGTATCGCATTCAATTTCGCTAAACAGCTACGGCCTACCGAAAAGGGAGTAGGCATGGTCTACTGGGGTCCCGAAATATGCTATTGCTGGTCGCAAAAAGCGGCACATTTCTCTGCTACCCGAGCGCGAAAGAATCAAACTGCGTGCCATGGGCACCTGTTGAATCGCGGGAAAAACAGCCCATATAGAGTTCGCGAATCGAGTCGGAAACGGCGGCTCTTCCAAAGCCTCGGAACTTTTGCCTGCGTTCGCGAGAAAGCTTCAGCTGTGCGGCAGCCGGCGCATCGCCTCGTCGATCAGCAGATTGGCGATCATCATGCGCCTGTTGGCATTGTCGCGGAAAAGCTCTGGGACTCCATCAGGATGATTGGCCTTGGCAAAGGCGCGCCGCTTCTCGTTCAGCGTCTGTTGGGTATCGGCGGCAGCGATCGCCAGTTCCGCAGCAATCTCTTCCGGAGCGATGCGGGCGAGATGGTCCGGCATGACGGGCTGGGGTGGAGGCGCAGCCGCCGGTGCCTCCGCGATCGCGGCGGCAGCATCAAGATCCAGATTGTCGAAATAGGCCTGGCCGACCCGTTGCGAGGCGGTCGAGACATCTTCCATGACATCGAAGGCCATGACATCGAAGGCAAGCCCGGTGCCGAGGCCGGAGACGCGATGGACGGCCGGCGCCCCGGCGTCTTCGTCCGTCTCGCCCTCCGCCTTCAGCCGCTCGAGGACTGATTGAAATACCGACTGTCCGAACAGCATGCGCTCCCTTTCGACGCGTGCATTAAAGGCGGGCAAGATGGCGCAGGGCTTGCGGGTGTCGTCAGCCGGCCTGCTTGCGGCTCTCCTCGAGGATGATGTCGTAGAGCAGCCTTGCACTCGGCGGCAGCGCCCGTTCCCTCGCCGTGATCATGCTGTAGGGCTTGACGTTGATGTCGAAATCGATCGGCAGCATGCGCACATCGGAGGCATTCGAGCCCTGGCTGGCCAGGAACTGGGCGACGTCGACGGCAACGGGAGCGATCGCATCGGTTTCGCAGACGATGGCGCAGGTGAGCAACAGCGAGGAGGTGTTGACGATGTTTTCGGGCAGCGCCACGCCGCGCGACAGGAAAACGTCCTCGATCGTGCGGCGCAGCAGCGTGCCCGGCGGCTGGAACACCCAGTCGTAATCCCTGACCTCTGAAAGGCTGCTCGTCTTCTGCTTCATAAGCGGGTGGCTGCTGCGCACGATCAGGCAAGCCCGCTCGATGCCGATCTCCGTCACCTCGAACAGGCGCGGATTGAGATCATCGGGAATGCGGCCGATGATGAAGTCATGGCGGGCGGCGAGCAGCTCGCGGGCAAGCACGTTGCTCGTCTCCACCTGGATGTTGATCTCGATGCCCGGATAGGCCTTGCGCACCTTGTTGATTGCCGGAACGACGAGGCTCATGGCCGGCGCCGTCACCGCGCCGATGAAGACCGACCCGCCCTTGCCGCTTTTCAATTCACCGATCTCGCGGCTCGCCTCGCGCAGCTCCAGGAGGATCTTGCGAGCCCTTCGGGCAAGCGCTGCGCCGAAGGTTGTCAGCACCACGCCGCGGGCCACCCGCTCATAGAGCGACGTCTTGGTAATCGATTCCATTTCGGACAACATCCGCGATGCGGCGGGCTGCGAAATGTTCAGAACGTCGGCTGCGGCGGAAATCTGTCCGCTATCTTCGATTGCGACGATCATGCGCAGGTGATTCAGCTTAAGTCCTGCACGTAAAAGGCTGTCATCGCCGAAATTATCGCTGTGGATATCGATGTGATCCATCGAAAATAGCTCGGAAACAATCGCCATGGTTGCAGCCTCCTCACTGCGCTCCATCAAAAGTAATACTTTTTAACGATATACCAAAATTGTTATGCATATTACCACTTATTCTATTTGACAGTTATAGGAATCCATACCAGTTTGCCGCCGTGTGCTGGTTGGCACTCAACACGTGTGAGATCGTGGAGGAGACCTACTTCGTTTCTCACCATCTGAAGTAACTATCCAATACGGAACCTGCCACAGTTTCGGGGCGGGCGATTTTTCGTCCGCCGTCTATTAACAAGGGAGAGAGAAATGAAATCCATTATCTCATTGATGGCTGCGGCCGCCTTCGGCGTCGCTTCGTTCGTTATGCCTGCCATGGCGCAGGACAAGGGGCTCGTGGGCATCGCGATGCCGACGAAGTCTTCGGCTCGCTGGATCGACGACGGCAACAACATCGTCAAGCAGCTCGAGGCCGCCGGCTACAAGACCGACCTGCAGTATGCTGACGACGATATTCCGAACCAGCTTTCGCAGATCGAAAACATGGTCACCAAGGGTGCCAAGGTTCTCGTCATCGCTTCGATCGACGGAACGACGCTTTCCGACGTTCTCCAGAAGGCTCATGACGCCAACATCAAGGTCATCGCCTATGACCGACTGATCCGCGACTCGGCCAACGTCGACTACTATGCGACGTTCGACAATTTCCAGGTCGGCGTTCTGCAGGCTGGTTCCATCGTTGACGCCCTCGGCCTCAAGGATGGCAAGGGCCCGTTCAACATCGAACTGTTCGGCGGCTCGCCGGACGACAACAACGCCTTCTTCTTCTATGATGGCGCAATGTCCGTCCTGCAGCCCTACATCGACAGCGGCAAGCTCGTCGTGAAGTCCGGCCAGACCGGCATGGACAAGGTCGGCACGCTGCGTTGGGACGCTGCAACGGCCCAAGCCCGCATGGACAACCTGCTCTCGGCCAACTACACCGACGCCAAGGTCGATGCCGTCCTGTCTCCCTATGACGGTCTGTCGATCGGCATCATCTCGTCGCTGAAGGGCGTCGGCTACGGCACTCCGGACCAGCCGCTCCCGGTTGTTTCCGGTCAGGACGCCGAAGTTCCGTCGGTCAAGTCGATCATTGCTGGCGAACAGCACTCGACGGTCTTCAAGGACACCCGCGAACTCGCCAAGGTCACTGTTGCCATGGTCGATGCCGTCATGTCCGGCAAGGAGCCCGAGGTCAACGATACGAAGACCTACGACAACGGCGTCAAGATCGTTCCGTCCTATCTGCTGAAGCCGGTTGCTGTCGACAAGACCAACTACAAGCAGATCCTCGTCGACGGCGGTTACTACACCGAAGACAAGCTGAAGTAATGAGAGGGACCGGAACCCGCGCTTGCGGGTTCCGGTCTTCGATTTTATGATCGCCCGGCCGCTCGACGGCCGGAGGCGCTGGAAGTTTGACTATGGACAATACCATCCTCGAAATGCGGAGCATCACCAAGACGTTCCCGGGCGTCAAGGCGCTGGAGAATGTGAACCTCAAGGTTCGCCAGGGTGAGATCCACGCGTTGGTAGGCGAAAACGGGGCCGGTAAATCGACCCTGATGAAAGTACTATCGGGCGTCTATCCGACGGGAAGCTATGAAGGCGACATCGTCTACGAAGGCGAGACGCGCAACTTCAAGGTCCTAAAGGACTCCGAAGAAATCGGCATCGTCATCATCCACCAGGAGCTGGCGCTCGTGCCGCTGCTGTCGATCGGCGAAAACATCTTCCTCGGCAACGAGAATGCCAAGAACGGCGTCATCAGCTGGGAAGAGACTTTCAACCGCACGAAGAAGCTGCTCACCAAGGTGGGCCTGCGGGAATCTCCGAACACGCTGGTCACCGACATCGGCGTCGGCAAGCAGCAGCTCGTCGAGATCGCCAAGGCGCTGTCGAAGAGCGTGAAGCTGCTCATCCTCGACGAGCCTACCGCTTCGCTCAATGAGAAGGACTCGGACGCGCTGCTCAATCTGCTGATCGAGTTCCGCAATCAGGGCATCACTTCGATCATCATTTCCCACAAGCTGAACGAGATCCGTAAGGTTGCCGACCAGATCACGGTGCTCCGCGACGGCATGACCGTCAAGACGCTCGACTGTCACACGGACGAGATCAGCGAAGACATCATCATCAAGAACATGGTGGGCCGAGATCTGGCCGACCGTTATCCGCCGCGTTCCGTGCCGATCGGCGAGACGATCTTCGAAGTGAAGAACTGGAACGCCTATCACCAGCAGCACCGCGACCGCCAGGTGCTGCACGACATCAACGTCAACGTCCGCAAGGGCGAGGTTGTCGGCATTGCCGGTCTCATGGGGGCTGGCCGCACCGAATTCGCCATGAGTGTTTTCGGCAAATCCTATGGCCACAAAGTCAGCGGCGAGGTCTTCGTCAATGGCAAGGCTGTCGATGTCAGCACTGTGCGCAAGGCGATCGACGCCGGTCTTGCCTATGTCACCGAGGACCGCAAGCAACTCGGTCTCGTGCTCAGCGACAGCATCCTGCACAATACGACGCTTGCCAACCTCAATGGGATTTCGAGCAATAGCGTCATCGACGACATCAAGGAGATGAGGGTCGCGACCGATTACCGGTCGAAGCTGCGCATCCGCTCCTCTGGCGTCTTCCAGGAAACGGTCAATCTTTCGGGCGGCAACCAGCAGAAGGTCGTGCTGTCGAAGTGGCTGTTTTCCGATCCCGATATTTTGATCCTCGACGAGCCGACCCGCGGCATCGACGTTGGCGCAAAGTACGAAATCTATACTATCATCAACCAGCTTGCCGCCGATGGAAAGGGCGTTCTGATGATCTCATCGGAAATGCCCGAACTGCTTGGCACATGTGACCGCATCTACGTGATGAACGAAGGACGCATCGTCGCCGAATTGCCGAAGGGAGAAGCAAGCCAGGAAACTATCATGCGCGCTATCATGCGCTCAGGGGAGAAGAGACAATGACTCCGGTCAACCCGACAACCGAGCACAGCAACGTCGTTTCCGTTGCCGATTATATCCGCGGCAATATTCGTGAATACGGCATGCTCATCGCACTCGTCGCGATCATGGTGTTCTTCCAGTTCTATACCGGCGGCATTCTCTTCAAGCCGGTAAACCTGACGAACCTTGTTCTGCAGAACTCCTTCATCGTCATCATGGCGCTCGGCATGCTGCTCGTCATCGTCGCCGGCCATATCGACCTGTCGGTGGGCTCGATCGTCGCCTTCGTCGGCGCGCTCGCGGCGATCTTCACCGTGTCATGGGGCATGAACTTCTGGCTTGCCGGCCTGATCTGCCTGATCGTGGGCGGCATCATCGGCGCGGCGCAGGGCTATTTCATCGCCTATCACCGCATCCCATCGTTCATCGTGACGCTTGCCGGTATGCTTGTTTTCCGCGGCCTGACGCTGACGGTTCTGAACGGCAAGAACATCGGTCCGTTCCCGAGGGAGTTCCAGGTTATCAGCACCGGCTTCCTGCCGGGCGGCATGATCGATATTGCAGGCACACCCGTGCAGTCGACCTCGCTGATCCTGACCGTGATCCTGCCTGTCATCCTCTTCTACCTCGCCTGGCGCCGCCGCAAGGTGAACGAAGACCACGGGATCGACGTCGAGCCGATGGGCTTCTTCATCGTCCAGAACATGGTCGTTTCGCTCGCCATCCTGTGGATCGGCTATCTGCTCTCCACCTATAAGGGCCTGCCGAACGTTCTCGTCGTCATGCTGGTGCTGATTGCGATCTATGCCTTCATCACCCGCCGGACCACGATCGGCCGTCGCATCTATGCCATGGGCGGCAATTCGAAGGCGACCAAGCTTTCAGGCATCAATACCGAGCGGCTGAGCTTCTACACCTTCGTCAATATGGGCGTGCTTGCAGGCCTTGCCGGCATGATCATCGCGCTGCGTCTGAACTCGGCAACGCCGAAGGCCGGCGTCGGTTTCGAGCTCGACGTCATTGCTGCCTGCTTCATCGGCGGCGCCTCGGCGTCCGGCGGCGTCGGCAAGATCACCGGTGCGGTCATCGGCGCGTTCATCATGGGCGTCATGAATAACGGTATGTCGATCGTCGGGCTCGGCATCGACTTCCAGCAGATGGTGAAGGGCCTCGTGCTTCTCGCCGCAGTGTTCTTCGACGTTTACAACAAGAACAAGGGCTGAGCGCCTCAAGGCGCCAGCCAGGCATTCGCAGCCTATGAATGATGGATTCCGGCTCCTGATGGAGCCGGACAGGCGGAGCTTTTTCCTGTCTTCGCCGAAACGAGAAGGATCGAAGACGTGCTTATTTCACAGATCAAGGGTGCAAACGGAGAGATCATCGTCGCCGTGCGTGAGCAGGGCGGCGCTGCAAGGTCGGTCAAGAACGCCGTCAGCGTCTATGCACTGGCGATGGAAGCCGCAGATGGCGGCAAGTCGCTTGCCTCGGTCATCGAAGCGCATGGCTACGGCGATGCCGTCGATCTTGAAAAGGCCTATGCGGAAGGCCGCTTCCTTCCGCCGATCACCCATCCAGATGCCGCGCACCTGCATCTGACCGGCACCGGCCTGACGCATTTGGGCTCGGCGGCAACGCGCGATTCCATGCACAAGAAGACCACTGAAGCCGCCGAGGAAACCCTCACGGACTCGATGAAGATGTTCAAGATGGGCCTCGAGAACGGCAAGCCGAAGGCCGGCGAAAAGGGCGTCCAGCCCGAATGGTTCTACAAGGGCAACGGCCATGGCGCCGCAGCCCCCGGCGCCCCGCTCATCTCGCCTTCCTTCGCGCTCGACGGCGGCGAGGAACCGGAGATGGCCGGCATCTACGTGATCGCCAAGGACGGCTCGCCCTTCCGTATCGGTTTTGCGCTGTCGAACGAATTTTCCGATCACGTCACCGAGCGGATCAACTATCTCTATCTCGCCCATTCGAAGCTGCGCCCGGCCAGCTTCGGCCCGGAAATCCGAGTCGGCGCGGCGCCTGAGGATATTCGCGGCACCTCGCGCATCAAGCGCGGCGACAAGGTGATCTTCGAAAAGCCGTTCCTGTCTGGTGAGGCGAACATGTCGCACACCTTTGCCAATCTGGAATATCACCATTTCAAATATGGCCTCTTCCGTGCTCCGGGCGATGTGCATGTCCATATGTTCGGCACGGCGACCCTTTCCTTTGCCGACGGCGTCAAGACCGAAGAGGGCGATGTCTTCGAGATCGAAGTTGCCGAATTCGGCCTGGCGCTCCGCAACCCGCTGAAGGTGGCCGCCGAGGAAGAGATCGCCGTCAGACAGCTCTGAATTCAAGACCTGGCCGCATTCGGTGGCCGGCTCTTTGCTCGTAGAAGGTAAAGGAGGCTTGTTAAGCCCATGACCATTTATCAAAACCTGATCGCCGGCGAATGGGTCGGCTCGAACGCGACGAAGAACATCAACCCGTCGGATACGAATGAGGTTGTCGGCCTCTATGCCGACGGCAGCGCTGATGACACGAGAAATGCCATTGCCGCCGCCAAGGCCGCCTTCCCAGCCTGGTCGCGCTCCGGCATCTGGGAGCGCCACGTCATCCTGAAGAAGACAGGCGACGAGATCATGGCGCGCAAGGATGAACTCGGTGCGCTGCTTGCGCGCGAAGAAGGCAAGACGCTGCCGGAGGCGACGGGCGAGGTGATCCGCGCTTCGCAGATCTTCGAGTTCTTCGCCGGTGAGGCGCTGAGGCTGGCCGGTGAGGTTCTCCCGTCGGTTCGCCCGAATATCGGCGTCGAGATCACCCGCGAGGCGCTCGGCGTCATCGGCATCATCACGCCGTGGAATTTCCCGATCGCCATTCCCGCTTGGAAGATCGCGCCGGCGCTCTGCTACGGCAACACCATCGTCTTCAAGCCGGCCGAACTGGTGCCCGGCTGTTCCTGGGCGATCGTCGATATTCTCAACCGCGCCGGCCTGCCGAAGGGCGTACTGAACCTCGTCATGGGCAAAGGCTCGGTCGTCGGCCAGGCCATGCTCGAAAGCCCCGACGTTCACGGCATCACGTTTACCGGTTCCACCGGTACCGGCAGGCGTGTCGCCGCCGCCTCGATCGAGCATAACCGCAAGTTCCAGCTGGAAATGGGCGGCAAGAACCCGATGGTCGTGCTCGACGATGCCGATCTCAACGTCGCCGTCGAGGCCGCCGCCAATTCCGGCTTCTTTTCCACCGGCCAGCGCTGCACTGCCTCCTCGCGGCTGATCGTCACCGAAGGCATTCACGACAAGTTCGTCGCAGCACTCACCGACAAGCTGAAGACGCTCGTCGTCGACAACGCGCTGAAGGCCGGCACCCATATCGGCCCTGTCGTCGATGAGCGGCAGCTGAAGACCGATACCGACTATATCGAGATCGGCAAGTCGGAAGGCGCCAAGCTCGCCTTCGGCGGCGAGTTGATCTCGCGCGACACGCCCGGCTTCTACCTGCAGCCGACGCTGTTTACCGAAGCGACCAACCAGATGCGCATTTCGCGCGAGGAGATCTTCGGACCTGTGGTCTCGTTGATCCGGGTGAAGGATTACGACGAGGCGCTGGCGACGGCCAACGACACGCCGTTCGGCCTTTCGGCCGGCATCGCCACGACCAGCCTGAAGCATGCCACGCACTTCAAGCGCAATTCCGAGGCCGGCATGGTGATGGTCAACCTGCCGACGGCAGGCGTCGATTTCCATGTGCCGTTCGGCGGCCGCAAGGGCTCGTCCTACGGCCCGCGCGAGCAGGGCAAGTATGCCGCCGAATTCTACACAACCGTCAAGACCGCCTACACCCTGGCTTGAGACAAGTGCGATAACCTGGGCCGTACGGGGCGGTCCGGCGATATCCTGAAGGATAGAGACGATGAAAAAGAAAGCGGAATGGCCGCGCAGGCTGAGGTCGCAGGAATGGTACGGCGGTACGAGCCGCGACGTGATTTATCACCGCGGCTGGCTTAAGAACCAGGGTTATCCGCACGACCTGTTCGACGGCCGGCCGGTGATCGGCATCCTCAACACCTGGTCGGATATGACCCCGTGCAACGGCCATCTCAGAGAACTCGCCGAGAAGGTGAAGGCGGGCGTATGGGAGGCCGGCGGCTTCCCGCTTGAGGTGCCGGTGTTCTCGGCATCCGAAAACACCTTCCGCCCGACCGCGATGATGTACCGCAACCTTGCCGCGCTCGCGGTGGAAGAGGCGATCCGCGGTCAGCCGATGGATGGCTGCGTATTGCTGGTCGGCTGCGACAAGACCACGCCGTCGCTGATCATGGGGGCGGCTTCCTGCGACCTGCCCTCGATCGTCGTCACAGGCGGACCGATGCTGAACGGCTATTTCCGTGGTGAGCGCGTCGGATCGGGCACGCATCTGTGGAAGTTTTCCGAAATGGTGAAGGCCGGCGAGATGACGCAGGCCGAATTCCTTGAGGCGGAAGCCTCGATGAGCCGTTCGTCGGGCACCTGCAACACCATGGGCACCGCCTCCACTATGGCTTCCATGGCCGAGGCGCTCGGCATGGCACTGTCAGGCAATGCGGCGATCCCGGGCGTCGATTCCCGCCGCAAGGTCATGGCGCAGCTGACCGGCCGGCGTATCGTGCAGATGGTCAAGGACGACCTGAAGCCCTCCGAGATCATGACGAAGCAAGCCTTCGAGAATGCCATCCGCACCAACGCGGCCATCGGTGGATCGACCAACGCCGTCATCCACCTGCTCGCCATCGCCGGCCGTGTCGGCATCGATCTTTCGCTTGACGACTGGGACCGCTGCGGCCGCGACGTCCCGACCATCGTCAACCTGATGCCGTCGGGCAAATACCTGATGGAGGAGTTCTTCTATGCCGGCGGCCTGCCGGTGGTGCTGAAGCGCCTCGGCGAGGCGGGCCTCCTGCACAAGGATGCGCTGACGGTATCCGGCGAAACCGTCTGGGACGAGGTCAAGGACGTCGTCAACTGGAATGAAGACGTTATCCTGCCGGCCGAAAAGGCGTTGACAGCTTCGGGCGGCATCGTCGTGCTGCGCGGCAACCTCGCGCCGAAGGGCGCGGTGCTGAAGCCTTCGGCGGCTTCGCCGCATCTGCTGGTGCACAAGGGCAGGGCTGTTGTCTTCGAGGATATCGATGACTACAAGGCTAAGATCAATGACGATAACCTCGACATCGACGAAACCTGCATCATGGTCATGAAGAACTGTGGGCCGAAGGGCTATCCCGGGATGGCCGAGGTCGGCAATATGGGGCTGCCGCCGAAGGTGCTGAAGAAGGGCATCCTCGATATGGTGCGCATTTCCGACGCCCGCATGTCCGGAACGGCCTACGGTACCGTCGTCCTGCACACCTCGCCGGAAGCGGCTGTCGGCGGGCCGCTGGCGGTCGTGAAAAACGGCGACATGATCGAGCTGGACGTGCCGAACCGTCGTCTGCATCTCGACATTTCCGAGGAAGAACTGGCAAGGCGGCTGGCCGAATGGCAGCCGAACCATGATCTGCCTACATCCGGCTATGCCTTCCTGCATCAGCAGCATGTCGAAGGGGCCGATACCGGCGCCGACCTCGACTTCCTCAAGGGATGTCGCGGAAACGCTGTCGGCAAGGACAGCCACTAGCGCGGTTCAATCCATAACGAGAAAAAGGCGGGGCACGACCCCGTCTTTTTCTTTGCACTTGTTCAATGTGGAAATGGCTCTCTATTCCGTACAGATGTACAGGAGATATAGTCATGTCCAAGACGGTCGGTGCGGCGGAGTTCAAGGCGAAATGCCTGAACCTTATCGACCAGATGGGGAAGGACGATGAATCTATCGTCATCACCAAACGCGGCAGGCCAGTTGCCGTGCTTTCGCCGGCACCTGGCCCCAGCAGACGCAGAAGTATCATCGGCGCGATGAAGGGCAGCGTATTGCGCTATGACGATCCGCTGTCTCCGGCAGTTGAACCCTCGGATTGGGACGCCGTTCGTTGATCGTCATCGATACGCATATCCTCGTTTGGGCAATGCAGGACGATGCACGCCTCGGTTCACAGGCCCGGCGCATTATCGACGAGATGACGGAGAGAAGCCGGATCCTGATTTCGGCGATTACGCCTTGGGAAATCGCGATGCTTGTGCAGAAAGGACGCCTGGCGCTCGGCGACGATGTGGGGCGATGGATCGACAGCGCGCTGTCTCTGCCCGGAATCCAGCTTGCACCGATTGAGCCCTCGATCACGATAGACAGTGTCCGGCTACCCGGCGAGTTTCATGCCGACCCCGCGGACCGCATCATCGCCGCTACGGCCCGTTTTCATCGCGTACCGTTGCTGACGGCCGACCAGGCGATCCTCAGCCACGGTGTGCGCGGTCACCTTCAGGTTCTTGCAGCGGGATAGGCTTTGGGTGGAGCCGAAATACACCAAGCGTCGCCCCAGACAAGGTTATGCCTGCGGCCTTAAAATCGAGTTAGTTTGTAACGAAAAATTGACAAACGGCAATTATGACGTGCGCCGCGTACCAGAAGTCGCGACGAACTCGGCAGCTACTCTATCGGCACCATCGTAGGGTGCGGTAAAGCTGTCTGTAGGCTCAGCTCTGGCTCTGGCTTTGCATCTGTCCGCCATCCTCGACCTTCACGGTGACCGACAGCGTTTCGCCCGGCGTGCCGATGCGCATGCCTGAAATCGGCGCGGCGTCGCGATAGCAGAGACCGGAGGCGACACGAATGTAGCGCGCATCCGGGCAGATCTCATTGGCGGGATCGAAGCCGACCCAGCCGAGGCCGGGAATATGGGCCTCGGCCCATGCATGGGTCGCAGCCTGTTCGATCTTTTCTTCCATCATCAAATAACCGGAGATGTAACGCGCCGGCACCTGCAGGGCGCGGGCAGCGGCGATGAAGATGTGCGCATGATCTTGGCAGACGCCGCTCTTCCTCTCCAGCGCCTGTTCGGCCGTCGTCTCGGTGTTGCTGGTGCCGGGCTTATAATCGACCGTCTCGTGGATCGCCGCCATCAGCGCATGCATGCGGGCAAGCTCATTGTCACCGCTGACGCCCTTGATGAGTTCCTTTACCAGCTTGCCGCCCTTGGTCAGCGGCGTGTCGCGTAGAAAGAGCCAAAGCGGGCAGAAACCGGTATGCGGGCCGGTGACGCCGTTATTGTCCTCGGTCTCGACTTCGCCTTCGGCCAGGATGCGCGTCACCTCCTGCTCGCCTTCCAGCGAGACGAGGTTGACGTGATTGCCGTACTGGTCGTCATATTCTACTTCCGGCGTGGCACCCTCGACGTTCAGGGCCCAGCCGAGCACTTTCTGTGCGGGGCTGGTCGGCGGCGTCAGCCGCAGCCTTTGCAGCGAGAACTGCGTCGGTCCGTCGTAGCGGTATTCGGTGAGGTGGCTGATCTTCAATCTCATATTGTTATCCGCTTATGCATAGAACCGGTAGCCGTCGGAAATTTCCGCGCCGAGCTTGTTGTTGCGCGAGACGAAATCCTCCAGGAACTCGTGCAGGCCCTGATCCATGATATCCCGGATCGCCCTCGTCTGCAGCGTGGTGCGGATTGAATCCGCGGTATCGTGGGCAGGGAGCCGCTCCTCGTAATTCTGGGCGAGATAGCCGAGATTGCTGACAATCTTCTCGTAGCAATAGGCAAGCGAGCGCGGCATCTGGACATTCAGCGTCAGGAAATCGGCGATGTTCATCGCCCGGTATTCGCCGTCATAGGCCCAGCTATAGGCGCGGTGCGCCGAGACCGAGCGCAGAATCGATTCCCACTGCACGTTGTCGAGGGAGGAGCCGACTGACGAAACCGAGGGCAGCAGCACGTAATATTTCACGTCGAGGATGCGGCTGGTATTGTCGGCCCGCTCGATGAAGGTGCCGATGCGGGCAAAATTATAGAGCTCGTTGCGCAGTGTCGAACCATGGAAGGCGCCGCGGATGAGCCCGGCGCGGCGCTTGATGACATCGATCACCTCTGGCATCTCGGCCGCCTTGACGCGCTTTTCGAGCAGCGACTTCAAGTCGATCCAGCATTCGTTGGTGGCCTCCCAGGTCTCACGCGTCAGCGCCGTGCGCACCATGCGGGCATTGTTGCGGCCCGAATCGATGCAAGACATGACGCTCGACGGATTGGTGTGATCGCGCAAGAGATAGTCGATCGCGTCGGCGTTGGTCAGCTTGTTGTGGCCTTCGTCATAAGCCTCGCGCACGCCCGCGCTTTGCAGCACGCCATCCCAATTGTCATCGCCAGTGCTGCTGCGGGTCAGCGACATACGCAACCCCGCATCGATCAGGCGGGCTATATTTTCGGCACGCTCGATGTAACGAAACATCCAGTAGAGGCCGTTTGCTGTTCTTCCGAGCATCAGTCCTCCAATACCCAAGTGTCTTTGGTGCCGCCGCCCTGGCTGGAATTGACCACCAGCGAGCCTTGCTTCAGCGCCACGCGGGTGAGCCCGCCCGGAATGATCTGTACCTTGTCGGATACAAGCACATAGGGGCGAAGGTCGACGTGGCGCGGCGCGATGCCCTTGTTGACGAGGATCGGCACGGTGGAGAGCGACAGCGTCGGCTGGGCGATGTAATTGTTCGGCTTGGCCTTCAGCTTCTCGGCGAAATCGGCACGCTCCTTCTTCGATGCAGTCGGGCCGACCAGCATGCCGTAGCCGCCGGAGCCGTGCACCTCCTTGACGACGAGGTCTTCCAGGTGTTCCAGCACATATTTCAGGCTGTCGGCTTCCGAACAGCGCCAGGTCGGCACGTTTTCGAGCAGCGCCTTGCGGCCGGTATAGAATTCGACGATCTCGGGCATATAGGAATAGATCGCCTTGTCGTCGCAAATGCCGGTGCCCGGCGCATTGGCGATGGTGATGTTGCCGGAGCGGTAGACATCCATGATGCCCGGAATGCCGAGCGCGGAATCGGAGCGGAAGGTCAGGGGGTCGAGGAAGTCGTCGTCGACACGGCGGTAGAGTACGTCGATCGCTTCGTAACCGCGTGTCGTCCTCATCTTCACCTTGCCGTCGATGACGCGCAGGTCCGCGCCCTCCACCAGTTCGACGCCCATCATGTCGGCGAGGAAGGAATGCTCGTAATAGGCGGAATTGTATATGCCCGGCGTCAGCACGGCGACACGCGGCTTGCCCTTGCAGCCGGGAGGGGCGAGCGAGGCGAGGCTCTGGCGCAGCAGGTAGGGATAATCCTCGACACGCTGCACCTTGTTCTCGTGGAAGAGTTCCGGGAACATCTGCATCATGGTTTCTCGGTTTTCCAGCATGTAGCTGACACCGGAGGGCGTGCGGGCATTATCCTCCAGCACGTAAAACTGGTCCTCGCCGGTGCGCACGATGTCGGTGCCGACGATGTGGGTGTAGACGCCGCCGGGCGGCCGGAAGCCGATCATTTCGGGGATGAAGGTGACGTTGTTCTCGATCAGTTCGCGCGGGATGCGGCCGGCGCGGATGATCTCCTGCTTGTGGTAGATATCGTCGAGAAAGGCGTTAAGCGCGATCACCCGCTGCTCGATGCCTTGCGCGAGCCTGCGCCATTCGCGGGCGGAGATGATGCGGGGAATGATGTCGAAGGGGATGAGTTTTTCGGAACTGTCGGCATGGCCGTAGACCGCGAAGGTGATGCCGGTCTTCCGGAAGATGTTTTCCGCATCGCGGGACTTGGCAATCAGATGCGCCCGATCTTGGCTGTTGTACCACTCGAAGTATTTTTCATAAGGCGGGCGAGGACTTTCGTCCCCGGTAATCATTTCATCAAATGCCAAAAGCGCGGCTCCCCTTTTTCTTCATTTGAATACAACGCAAATGGCAATGCAAGAACCATGCGCAGTTCGAGGAAAAGATTTTGCGCTGCGGGAAACGGGTGAAAATCTGGGCATTCTAAGTGATGCAGTGCGGCATGACGGATGGGGTGATCCCCAAGCTTGCGTAAAATCTGAGCATGTGATCGCTTTTCATTCGGTCAAGACGGTCGAATATGGTCACGCGCGTAGGGCTCCCCGCCCGCCCTCCGTGGTAAACGCCGGCTAGCGCGACCGCCACTAGGTCTCTGCCATCAGCGAAATTTCAAATAAACATCAACGCTTCGCCTTTGACGGCAGCCGCCGGGTGGGGCTATCAGCACGGCGACCCTTCTCTCCCGAGCCGCCCCATGTCCTTCGATCGCCTTGCCCCCGCCGTTTTCGTCCTGCTCTGGTCCACGGGCTGGGTGGTGGCGAAATACGCCTCGCTGCATTCCGAGCCCTTCACCTTTCTTTCGATACGTTACGCGCTGTCGGCGGCGGCATTCCTGGCACTCTGCCTGGTGGTGCGGGCGCAATGGCCGAACAGCCGGGCGACGGCGCTGCGCGCCGTCTATTCCGGCTTCTTCCTGCATGGTTTCTATCTCGCCGGTCTCTGGTGGGCGATCGCCAATGGCGTGCCGGCCGGCATATCGGGCATCATCGCAGCGCTGCAGCCGCTGTTGACGGCGATGGCAGCTCCCTTCCTCATCGGCGAGCGGCTGCAGCCGGCACAGAAGCTCGGCCTTGCCCTTGGCTTCGTCGGCATTGCCATCGCCATTTCGCCGAAGCTGCTTGATCCGGCGACCGCCGATCTCACGCATGCCGCCCTGCCGCTGGCGATCAACCTCGTCGCCATGGCGTCGGTCACCTACGGCACGCTCTATCAGAAGAAACACCTGCAATCCGGCGACCTTAGAACCATCGCGACCTTGCAATATATCGGCGCACTGATCCTCACCCTGCCGCTTTCGCTGATCCTCGAGCACCAGCATTTCGACGCCGCCGCGCAGGCCTATGGCGCGCTGGCCTGGTCGGTCTTCGGCTTGTCGATGGGCGGCGTCGGACTGCTGCTCTATCTGATCCGCCGGGGTCAGGTGTCACGCGCCGCCTCACTGATCTACCTGATGCCGCCAGCGGTTGCTCTCGAAGCCTTCATCGCCTTCGGGGAACCGCTGACCCTGCCGCTGATCGTCGGCACCGTGGTCGTCGTGACAGGCGTCTATCTCACGAACCGCAAGGCGTTCAGCGAGCATAGGTCCGCGGAGGCGTGATAATAAAAAGGCCGGAGATATCCCCGGCCTTTCTGATTTTCAATCGTTCGACGATCAGGCGCGTTCGCGGCGCTGCCCGCCACCGCTGCGGGAGCCGGAGCCACCGCGACGGTTGCCACTGTTGCCGTCGCGGCGCGGTTCGCCGGCCTGGGCCTGCTGCGGGCCGCGGTCCTCGCCATGCTTGCGGGCCGGGCGGCCGTGGGCATGGCGGCTGTTGCCGCGGTGATGACCGCTCGGCTCACCATTGGCATGGGCGCCGTGATGGGCCGGACGCTGCGGCTTTGCAGAGGCGCGGAAATCGGAGGTCGAGGTCAGATCATTGTCGGGGCCGAGATCCGGGGTAGTTTCACCGCGGCGCTGACCGCGGAAATCCTCGTTGCGGCTAGTCGGACGCTCCGGACGCGGACGACGCTCCTCGCCGCCGGCGCGGACTTCGCTGCCTTCACCTTCGCGGCGCGGGCGGCGTTCCTGACGGCCGCCGCGATGCTCCGAACGGTTCTGGTCGCCACGGCCTTCGCCACGACCCTGACCTTCGCGACCCTGGCCGCCATTGCGATTGCGGTTGTTGGCGTTGCCGTTGGCGCGACGGGGTCCGCCGCTGATGTTTGCCGGCGCTTCGCCGCTTGCGACAGTGATGTCGATGCCCATCAGGCGCTCTATATCACGCAGCAGCTTGGCTTCATCAGGGGCGCAGAAAGCGATGGCGATACCGTCGCGGCCGGCACGCGCCGTACGGCCGATGCGATGGACATAGGCGTCAGGCACTTCAGGCAGGTCGTAGTTGTAGACGTGGCTGACGGCCGGAATGTCGATGCCGCGGGCGGCGACGTCGGTGGCAATCAGCGTCTTGATGCTACCGTCGCGGAAGGCTTTCAGCGCCCGCTCGCGCTGACCCTGGCTCTTGTTGCCGTGGATCGAGGCGACGGAATAGCCGATGTTTTCGAGATGCTTCATCAGCTTCTCGGCACCGTGCTTGGTGCGCAGGAAGACCATGGCGCGGCCATCGGGGTTTTCGGTCAGCGACTTGCGGAGCAGCTCCGTCTTGTCGTTCTTGCCGGCGACGAAATGAACGTACTGCTCGACCTTGTCTGCAGCCTTACCTGGAGGCGTGACTTCGACCTTGACGGGATCGACGAGATATTCGCCGGCGAGATCGGCAATCGCCTTCGGCATGGTGGCCGAGAAAAGCATGGTCTGGCGCTTTTTCGGCACCATCTTGGCGATCTTGCGAAGATCATGCACGAAGCCGAGGTCGAGCATCTGATCGGCTTCGTCGAGCACGAGATAGCGAACCGCAGTCAGCGTGATCGCGCGGCGATTGATGAGGTCGAGCAGTCGGCCGGGCGTGGCGACGAGAATGTCGGTGCCCTTTTCAAGCTGAAGCTGCTGCTTGTTGATCGAGACGCCGCCGACGACGACATTGATGCGCAGCGACGACTTGCGGATGAACTTCTTCAGGCTCTCGGCGATCTGGTTCACCAGTTCGCGGGTCGGCGCAAGGATCAGCGTCCGCGTCGTGCGGTTGTCGGGGCGCCGTTCGTCGGCAAGCAGCTTTTCAATCAGCGGCAGGCCGAAAGCGGCCGTCTTGCCGGTGCCGGTCTGGGCAAGGCCGATCAGGTCGCGGCCTTCGAGGAGGAGGGGAATGGCATGTTCCTGGATCGGCGTCGGCGTTTCGATGCCGAGCTGGAACAAAGTAGCGACGATCGGCTTGGAGACACCAAGCGATTCAAAATTAGTCAAGGTATAACCTTTCGGGGCGCCACAATGACTATCGCCGGAACGCACCATGCGATCCGGTTTCATTCTGGCGTCAAGAACCCCGCGTGAAGTGGGAACTTGTGAGTTGGAAAAAGCTTTCCAGCGCTTCTGGCCGCTCATGGGAGTGCGGCACTCTATCGAAATGCGCTTTTGTCCCTTCTTCCTGCATCTGTATTTTTCAGCAGGGGCACGCTCACGCGGCGGCCGGAAGGGTGAAAGCTGACCCGCATTTGGGCTAGTTCGCGTGGAAAGTCAAGTGCAGTGCACAAGAAAGCCTCAGCCCGGGTCAGCTGAGGGCATGACGAGGACGAAGCTTTGCGATGCGGTCTCCGCGCCGTTGACGAGGATGGCGATGCGGTGTTTGCCGGGATAATAGCGCCGCGTGGTGATCGGCCGCATGGCGTGGCGGCGCTCAATCGCGTGGCTTTGCCCGGGAGCAAGCATTATCGTCTTGCATTTGAAGACCTTGGGCGAAAGTGAGCCATCGCCCTTCACGTGATGAATGGCGTAGTCGATCATCAGCGATTGCGTGATCTCGCCGGCATTCGTCACCCGGATTTCGAAATCCAGCCCTTCGCCGAACATCACCTCAGCATTCCTGAGCCGCAGTTCGCATTCGAGCGAAGCGGTGGCGGCGAAGCCGAAATTGGCGAGTGCCTGCGCGTGGCCTTTCTTCAGAAGCGTGCGCGAGGCATGTTTCAGCAGCCAGCGGCGTTCGGATGAAGCGCCGTCGATATGGCCGGCGATGAAGGCGGCGACCAGATCCGGGTGGTCCTTGGCGACGTCGTTCAGGCTGTTGGCCACGGATCGCCGCACATAATCCTCCGGATCATCCATCAGCGCGATCAGGATGGGCAGGATCGGCGCCGGATCCTTGACGAGCTGCGGCAGGCGCATCGCCCAGGGCAGGCGCGGCCGCGTTCCCTCGCTCGCCAGCCGGCGCACATGCTGGTCGGGATCGTCGAGCCAGCCGGAAATGATCGCCAGCGCGCGCTGCTGGTCGCGGTGGATAAAGGGTCGGATGCCGAATTCGGCGGTGAAATGCGGCGTCAGCGCCTTCAGGAGATCGAGACCGAGATCGAAATGATCAAGGCCGCATGCGGCGATGAACTGATTGACCGGCAGCAGCATCCAGCCGGAGAGCCCCGGCCTGCCGGCGGCAGGCAGGCTCGCCTTCAGAATAGCTGCGGCCTCCCGGAAATCGCCGGGGAGTGTTGCAAACAGCGCGTCGCGGATCAGGGCCGAGCGCTCCATCAGCTCCAGCGCGGTGAGGCCCTCGGTCGCCAGCATCACGAAGCGGCTTTTATCGAAAGTCGGCGCGTTGCCAGCAATGCGATCGGCCATATCACCGACCAATGCCTCATGCAGCAAGTTTTTGAGCGGTTCCGGCATGCTGGTCCTTCCTCTTTATGCCGCCGCCGCATGCCGGCCGCATAAGGGCAGCATGGTCTGCGAAAACATCTGGCGATTTGCTATCGGAGAATAGAGTGATCGCACCCACTCGATCATCGTGTGTAGATAGTGGTGTGTGCGTGTGTCGCGAGCTTTAGCGTATCGGTGCCGTCGATTTCCTTGGAATGAGGGTTGGGGCCGAGATCCGAATACGCTCGTCGGCAGGACTGTTGTCACCGGCAAGAAGATCAAGGGCGTTTGATGCAATTTGCTCGAACGGCACCCGCAACGTCGTCAGCGGCGTGGAGAGGTGGCTGACAATCGGAATGTCGTTATAGCCTACGATCGAGATGTCCTGCGGCACGGAAAGGCCAAGTTTCGTCAGTCCCGACAAGGCGCCGATGGCGGTATTGTCGTTGACCGCGAAAATAGCGGTTGGGCGCGGACTAAGGTGCATTAGGGTTTCGACGGCTACCGCACCGGACTCGATGCCGAATGTCGAGGGAATGATGTATGAGGGATCTGCATTCAATCCAGCCTCTTCCAGGGCGTGGCGGAAGCCCTCCACGCGGCCTCGCGAACTGGAGGCATAGGATGGACCGGCAATGACACCAATTTTGCGATGGCCGAGATCGAGGAGGTGGCGGGCCGCGAGGTAACCACCGAGCCTGTCGTCGCCGACCGACGAGAGGCTGTGGCCATCCGTCCGGAGCGCCAGGACATAGGGAATACCGCGTTTTGCCAGTTCGTCCGGAAAGTCATCGTCTTCCCGCGCCGTCGAAAGAATCAGACCATCGACACCGCGCTTCAGCAGAGACTCGGCCGCAAGCCGGTCTGCCTTTGGCTTGTCGTCGGTGGTTGCGACAATCGCGAAGCGGCCACTACGGCTGCAGGCCTTGGCCAGAGCTTCGTAAAGCATGGCCATGACCGTATCCGTCAGCCTGGGCACGATCACCCCGATTGTCATTGTGTTGCCGCGCCTAAGGCTCGCTGCAGAAACGTCCCGAACGTATCCCAGCTGTTCGGCAACCTTGCGCACGCGACGCGCGGTCTCGCTGTCGGAGCGGGGAAGCCTTTCGTCGAGAATGCGGGACACGGTAGACTTGGAGACGCCGGCCGCGGCAGCGACGCCGTGAATAGTGACGCGGGTCTGCCCCGGAACTTCATCCGTCTTTGAATTCATTGAGCCTTTTCCATTCGAGTCGGCAATCGGCCGCCACTGTCCAGCATGCACCAAAAAAGATATTGACTCCAGAGAATTCGAGAACGATAGTGGGAACGTTCCCGTAAACGATCCTATACCGATCGCGAGCGAACCGCGATTGCACGAAGGAGGAGACCAAATATGCAACCGATGGATATGCGCGGGCTGAGCCCGGCCCCCGTTACCGCTTTCACCCGCGACGGTGAAATTGATCACAAAGCCAACGCCAAAATCGCCAAATGGCTGGTCTCGATGGAGGACGTCAAAAGCCTCGTCATCCTCGGCCATGCCGGCGAGGGCACCTTCCTCACGGAAGAAGAGCGCCTTGCTCTCATCCGCACCTATGTCGAAGCGGTCGACGGTGCCGTTCCGATCATTGCCGGGATTACCGGTGAAGGCACGAGGGTCGCCGCTGAAGAGGCCAGGAAATGCAAGGCGGCTGGTGCCACCGGCGCACTCGTCTATCCGAACCACGGCTGGCTGCGTTTCGGCTTTCAGAAGGGAGCGCCTCAGGATCGCTACAAGGCAATCTGGCAGGAGTCTGGCCTCCAGTGCATCCTGTTCCAATATCCCGACGCCACCAAGGCATCATACGACCTGGATACACAGCTTGCGATTGCCACACAGGAAGGCGTCGTCGCCACCAAGAACGGCGTGCGCAATATGAAGCGCTGGTATGTCGAAATTCCGGAGCTGAAGAAAGCCAATCCAAAGCTGCAGGTTCTGAGCTGCCATGATGAATGGCTGCTGCCAACCATGTTCGATGTCGACGGTCTGCTCGTCGGTTATGGCAATATCGCGCCCGAACTGCTGATCGACCTGATCAAAGCTGGCAAGGCGCAGGACTATCCGGAAGCGCGCAAGATCTTCGAACGCCTCCTTCCGGTGACGCGTGCCGTCTATCACCGCGGCTCTCACATGGAAGGCACCGTGGCCCTGAAACTCGGCCTTGTCCACCGTGGTATCCTCGATCACGCCACGATCCGCGAGCCGCTGAAGAACCTTGGCGAAAAGGCCGAAGCAGAGATCTTTGCTGCCTTCGACGCCGCCGGTATTGGCCGCGTTGACCAGTTGCTGGCTGCCGAGTGACCTCTTGACGCCCCTGCGCAGGTCGCAGGGGCGCATTCCTAAGGGGAGGAAACCATGGAAACCCGCCGAGGCAGACTTGAACGTCTTTGAAGGCCATTGCTCTGACAGGACGAACTGACGCGCAGTAGCAACCATCAAGCAGGAGCGCCCCCGGCTGGGAGAGTGGTAGGCCACGGGGCGAGAAGGAGGAACCAATGAATGTCATGCAGCCTATGCCGGACGAGATGGCGAATGCCGCTGATCCTCAGGCCGAAATCAGCGCTCGTCTGGAGCGCCTTCCCATCACCCGCGAGGTATTCTGGGCGCGCAATATCATCGGCGCCGCAACGTTCTTCGACGGCTACACGGTCATCGCCATCGCTTATGCCATGCCCGTCCTCGTCCGCGAGTGGGGCCTGACGCCTTCACAGACAGGCATGATCCTGTCGATGGGCTATCTGGGGCAGTTGATCGGTGCGATCCTGTTTGGCTGGCTCGCCGAGAAGATCGGCCGGCTGAAAGTTCTTCTGTTCACCATCCTGCTGTTCGTCAGCATGGATGTCGCATGCCTGTTTGCTGCCGGGGCCGGCATGATGATGGCCTTCCGTTTCGTCCAGGGGATCGGCACCGGCGGTGAGGTCCCGGTCGCCAGCGCCTATATCAACGAGTTGATCGGATCAAAGGGGCGGGGCAAGTTCTTC
Source organism: Rhizobium sp. 25PS6 (assembly GCF_032464655.1). Taxonomy (NCBI): domain Bacteria; kingdom Pseudomonadati; phylum Pseudomonadota; class Alphaproteobacteria; order Hyphomicrobiales; family Rhizobiaceae; genus Rhizobium; species Rhizobium sp. 25PS6. The sequence goes on along the minus strand of NZ_JAWDIV010000005.1, from coordinate 38,646 downwards.
CTCCTCTATGAGGTCATGTTCCTGCTGGGCCTCGTCGGCGCCGGGCTGATCGGCTACTTCATGGTACCGGTTTACGGCTGGAAGGCGATGTTCGTCGTCGGTCTCGTTCCGGCAATCATCATGGTTCCTCTGCGCTGGTTCCTGAAGGAATCACCGCGTTGGCTAGCTGCCAACGGCCGCTATGGCGAAGCAAACGCTATCGTCACCCGCATGGAAGAAAGTGCTCGTGCAGCCGGCAAGGAATTGCCCGAACCGAAGCTCATCCAAGCGCCGGTCCACCGCAAGTCGGACTGGCGCGAGCTTTTCCAGGGCGTCTACTTGAAGCGGACGCTTTCCATCTGGGCCATGTGGTTCACCGCCTATACGGTCGCCAACGGTACGATCACCTGGCTGCCAACCCTGTATCGACAGGTCTTCAACCTGCCGCTTCAAACCAGCATCTTTTATGGTTTCCTGACATCAGTCGGAGGCGTAATCGCCGCTGTGATCTGCGCGCTGCTCATCGACAAGGTGGGACGCAAGCGCTGGTATACGGGGGCGCTGCTTCTCGCTCCCGTGCCGCTGCTGGCTCTCGCATGGCTCGGCGCGACCTCTCCCATTCAGGTTTTGGTTCTAGCCGGTCTCGCTTATGCGATCGTTCAGACCGTCACATTCTCCCTTTACCTGTACTCGGCAGAGATCTACCCGACGCGCCTCAGGGCATTGGGAACCGGAACCGGCAGTGCCTGGCTTCGCCTGGGATCATCGGCCGGCCCGATCCTCGTCGGTACGGTGATGTCTTCCATGGGCATCCAGTATGTCTTTGCGAGCTTCGCAGCCATTCTGATCGTCGGTGCAATCATCACGATGTTGTTTGCGGTAGAAACCAAGGACCGCGTACTGGAGGAACTTTCTCCGTAACGGTTGAAAATACGGTCTGATCGGCTTTGATCTGGCGGATGAAAATCCGCCAGTTTCATTTGGTCGTCGTTGAGGGCACTGGGTCGGCGCCGCCGGGGGAGCAAGCGGCGCCGGATGCGGTTTTCGCTATCGCTGGCAGACTTTGACGCGATAGGGATTGCCCCAATCGTCGTGCAACCATTCGAAGTGGCAATAGTCCGGCCGGTAATAGGTCCGGTAAACGGGGTAGGGACGGTAAGCGGGATAGACGGGATAGGCCGGGTAGGCGGGACGGGCGGCCTCCGACAGCAGGGCGCCACCGACGACGCCAGCGGCAAGGCCGCCCCAGAAGGCATCGCGTGGACGGGCATCGGCGGTGGTGGCGGTGGCGAGCGAGGCGCCGGCAAAGGTCAGCGCGATCAGGCCCGTCGCCATGGTCTTATGAAGAACGGACATGGTATTTTCCTTTCATGGGCATGGCTTCCATAAAGCCATGCCGAAGACTCGGCCCGGATCGCGGCGGCGCAATGGCCGCGCAAGCGGTTTCGGCATTAAATTTTCGTCATGATTTCAACGGATCCCGACGTCGAAAGGATTTGTGACGGGTGTCCTTTCAGTCTCGTGCAAGCCGGGGCTGGTAATCCCGAATTATCTTCAGCTTGGTGAGCCGGCTCGTAAAATTCCGCTGTCGAAATTTATGGTTAAAACCTTGTTAAAAGCCTTGGCGTTATAGTTTTTGTAGTCGATATTTCATTTATTGCGGGAGCGATATTTTTTGAAATCAGCCGGGGAACTTCTGGAGTTGGCTTGCCGCCGGATCGCTGATCTGGATACCCCGGCCTATGTCAAGAACAGCGAACTGCGTTATATCGCTGTCAACGAGGCCTATGCCCGTTTTCTAGGCCGCGAGATCTCCGATTTCATTGGCAGGCGCAGCCGCGAGCTCTTCGACCGTCCCGAGGAAGAGGAGCGCGAGGACAAGGAACGCCGCGCACTGGTGTTCGGCACCGAGGAAAACGCCATCTGCTTCGATGCGGCGGGTGTCGGCCACGAACGCATCCAGATCGAAAGCTTCTCGCCGTCGCCGGACCGGGCTTATGTGCTCGGCATTTTCGAAGTGCGCGAGACGCCACGCCGAGCCCTTGGAGACGGGAAGGGCGCCGGTGATCATGGCCTTGCCGGCGATTTCGCCCGCGTGCGCGAGGCGCTGGAAAAGCTCGACCACCCGATCGGCATCTTCGCCGAAGACGGCCGGCCTCTGGTCGTCAACGCCGCCTATCGCAACGGCGAGAAAACGGTAGCCCCTAGCGATTCGAGCTGGCACGCGAGCGTCGACGAACGCGACCTGCTGCGCACCATCATGGAGGATCTGCCCGTCGCGGTTTTCGTGCGCGACGAGAAACATCGCCTCGTCTATGCCAACCAGTATTATGAGACTTTCAGCGGCCATGAGCGCTCGCGGGTGCTGGGAATGACCGAATATGAAATGTTCGGCCCGGAGGGCGGCGAGGCGATCTACCAGGAAAACCGGCTGTCGCTGGAACAAGACCTGTCGCAGGAGCTGGAAGGCGTAATGCCGAGCAAGGATGGCCGCATCCATCCCGTGATCTCGCGAGTCAAGCGTGTCGTGACGGCGGACGGGCGAGCCTATGTCGTCGGCTCCTTTTCTGATATTTCACCGCTCAAGGAGCGGGAGAAGGCACTGATCGAAGCGCGGAAGCAGGAAGAAGTGCTGCACCGGGATATCGAGAATATCCTGCGCTCGCTGCCGGTCGGCGTGCTGATCCTCGATAACGACCACCAGATCCTCTACGTCAACGACGAATTCTACAGCATCTGGGAGCTGCCGCTCGACGATCCCTTCGACGGCCGGCCCTTCATCGACGTCATCCGCCGCAATTATGAGCTCGGCCGCTACGACGGCACGCAGACGCCCGAGGAAATCTACGCTTTCCGCAAGCACCTGTTCGAAACCGAGGAGCCCGAGCCGATCGAGCTCGGCTGGGCGGGCGGCAAATCCGTCATCTTCGATAGCCGCCGTATCTCGAACGACCGGATCCTGCTGACCTATGCTGACATCACGGCTGTGCGTGAGCGGGAAAATGAAGTCCACGAGGCCCGTGCCGCGCTGGAACATCTCGGCGAGATGATGCGCGACGCGACACACGCCATGCCGCAGGGCCTCGCCATCGTCCAGGATGGCATTATCAAGATGTCTAATGAGGCGCTGGCTCATATCCTGGAGATTCCCGCCACCTATATCGAGACCGGGCAGGATTGGCTCGGCATGTTCGAATTCTGCGCGGCGCGCGGCGATTTCCACGAGGACGCGGCCGAGATTCTGCAGGGTTGGCGCGACAATATCGCGGCGAGGTTGCCGATCTCCACGGCCTTCCATGTCGGCGGCGAGCGCTGGGTGAACATGGATGCGACGGTCAGCAAGGGGCAGTACTGGGTGGCGCTTTTTACCGACGTCACCGACCTCAAGAGCCGCGAGGAGGAGCTGCGCCAGCTGCTGTCGCGCGCCGAAGCCGCCGATCGCGCCAAATCCGAATTCCTTGCCAATATGAGCCATGAGATCCGCACACCGATGAACGGCGTGCTCGGCATGGCGGAGCTGCTCGCCAAGACCAATCTCGATACGCGCCAGAAGACCTTCGTCGATATCATCGTCAAGTCGGGCAATGCGCTGCTGACGATCATCAACGATATCCTCGACTTCTCGAAGATCGACGCCGGGCAGATGAAACTGCGCAAGGCCGCCTTCGATATCACCGAAGCGGTGGAGGACGTGGCGACACTCTTGTCCTCGCACGCCGCCGAGAAGAACATCGAACTCCTGGTGCGGGCCGCACCCGACCTGCCCGCCGCCGTGATCGGCGACGCCGGGCGTTTCCGCCAGATCGTCACCAATCTGGTCGGCAACGCCGTCAAGTTCACCGAGCGCGGACATGTCTTCGTCGATGTCGGTTTCGAGGCGGCCGCCGGCGGCGAGATCATGGCGTGCATCCGCATCGAGGATACCGGCATCGGTATCCCGCCTGAGAAGCTCGAATCGGTGTTTGATAAATTCTCGCAGGTGGACGCCTCGTCGACCCGGCGGCATGAAGGAACAGGCCTCGGTCTTGCGATCACCGCCGGGCTCGTCGACCTTTTCGGCGGTTATCTCAACGTCGAAAGCGAATGGGGCAAGGGTTCCGTCTTCACCATCAACCTGCCGTTTGCGGTGGCGGCCGCCCGCCTTGAGCCGAAGCCGTTGCCGATCAACGTGCAGGGTGCGCGTATCCTCGTCGTCGACGACAATGAGGTAAACCGGCGAATCCTCACCGAGCAGCTGTCTCTCTGGGGTTTCGACGGCGTGGCCGCCGAGGGCGGCGGGACCGGGCTTGCGATCCTGGAGGCGGCGGCCGGTCTCGGCGTTACCGTCGATGCCGTCGTGCTCGACTATCACATGCCCGATATGAACGGCGCCGATGTCGCGCGCCGGCTGCGCGCCGATCCCCGCTTCGTCGAACTGCCGATCATCTTCCTGACGTCGATGGATATTTCGGGCACGGAAAAAGAATTTGCGGCGTTGAACGGGCACGCGCATCTGATGAAGCCGGCGCGCGCCAACGTGCTGCGCAACACCGTGGTCGAGGTGGTGCGCGCCAGCCGCGTCAAGCAGGCATCCGAGGCTGAGTTTGCCCGGCTACAGACGGAAGCGGCCGCGCCGGCGCCGGCGCCTCTGCCGCAGAAACGGACCGCTGAATTCGTCGACGTGCTCGTCGCCGAGGACAACGAGGTCAACCAGATCGTCTTCACACAGATCCTGCAAGGCACGGGTCTTTCCTTTCTCGTCGTCGAGAATGGCGAGGAGGCGGTCGCCGCCTGGGAGAGGCATACGCCGCGCATCATCATGATGGACGTCTCGATGCCCGTCATGAACGGCCATCAGGCGACCCGGGCGATCCGCGAAAGGGAAAAGGGGCCGGGCCACCGGGTGCCGATCATCGGCGTCACCGCCCATGCGCTCGAAAGTGACCGCGAACTCTGCCTCGACGCCGGCATGGACGACTACATGTCGAAGCCGATCAGCCCCGAGCTGCTCGAGGAAAAAATCCGCCAGTGGCTCGGAACGAGCGAGCAGCAGCCGGAGCGCACCAGCTACTGATTCGAACCTTCGGAAATCAGGATGCTCTCGAAATCCTGAGCGCCGTTGAGGATATGCAGGATCTCGATACGATCCTCGCCGACGCGATAAAAGATCAACAGTTGCCGTAAGGACGGCGGCGAAGGCCGGTGTGTTCGTAACGTCGAACCAATGAAAAACCGTTCGGCGTTTCTGCCAGACGCTCACACCGTTCCAGCAGTTCTTGGATGAAGCTTGCCGTCCGCTGCGGATTGTCCTCAGCGATATAGTCGCCAATACGTTCGAGATCCGCCTCCGCCTGGGTGGTGATCAAGACGATCACGAACGGCCGTCATATTTGGCCGCAAGGCGGGCGGCGACATCGCTGATGGGCTTAAAGCTGCCTGCTTCCGCGTCGGCGATCCCCTGGCTGATTGCCAGATCGAGCGCCATCAACCGTTTTTCCCGCTCCTCGACAAGCCGGACACCTTCCCGCGGAACTTCGCTGCGAGAGTTGTAACGCCCCGATTTCACGAGTGAGTTCGTTCACATAGTTTTCGAGTTGCTGTCCAAGATTCGCGCTGCTGGCTATATTGGTTCCTCTCGGACTATTATCGCACAGAGTGATAACTGTTAGCAGAGCCGTTTGAATCGATCGCACTTACCCGAGTTTACTTGATGCCGCAGAGCATTTCGCGCTTGCCGGCAAAGCCCTTGCGGCGCTCGACGGCAAAACCTGCGGCGATGAGGTTGCGGCGCACGAAGCCAGCCGCCGCATAGGTGGCGAAGGTGCCACCGGCTGCGCTTTTCTCGCAGACGAGCCGCATCAGTTGCTCCGACCACATATCGCTGTTGCGCGACGGGGCGAAGCCGTCGAGATACCAGGCGTCGAAGCCGGGCGGGGCTGCGGCCACGCCCTCCAAGGCATGGCCGCAGACCACGCTGAGCGTCGTCTGGGCATCGAGATCGAGCTCAACGATGCCATCGGGCGCTTGCGGCCACGCCGACGTCAGGGCCTCGCGTTCTGCATCGATCTCCGGCCAGTGCGACAGCGCCCGGCCGATTTCTTCGCCGCGCATCGGGTGGAGTTCGAAGGAGATGAAATGCAGGTGCTGGCCATCTGCACGGTGGAGTTTCCATTGCCGCCAGGTCTCGGCGAAGTTCAGCCCGGTGCCGAAGCCGAGTTCTCCGATCAGGAATGTCTGCCGCTCGTTCCAGCGCTCCGGCAGGCCGTTGCCGGCGAGAAAAACATGGCCGCATTCCAGCCGCCCGTCGGTCTGGCAATAAAAATGATCGCCAAAGGCGGTGGAATAGGGCATATCGCCGTCGCGCCATTCGAGCGGCTGCGGGGCGCCTGCGCCAATCTGATCGGGGTTCACGTCTGTCATGGAAAATGCCGATAATCCTGCGCCGGTCTCACGTCAATCGTCCTCAGAATTGCTGATCGTCGGCGGCGGCATCATGGGGCTCTGGGCGGCCGTCCATGCCGAGCGCCGGGGCATCCGGACTGTTATCAGTGATGCCGGCAGATTGGGCGAAGGTGCAAGCGGCGGCCTGCTCGGCGCGCTGATGCCGCATATGCCGGACCGGTGGTCGGAGAAGAAGCAGTTCCAGTTCGATGCGCTGGTCTCGCTCGAAACCGAGATCGCCGCGCTCGAAGCCGAGACCGAACTTTCTGCCGGTTACCGCCGTTCCGGACGGCTTATCCCGCTGCCGAAACCGCATCTCAATACAATAGCGCGTGGCCATTTCGAGGACGCCGAACGCCATTGGCGGGCGGGCGACCGCCGCTTCCACTGGCATGTGCTCGACGGGCCTGATGTAGACGGTTGGATTGAGGCGTCTGCCGGCGAGAGCGGCTTCGTGCACGACACGCTCGCCGCCCGCGTTGCGCCCCGCTTGCTGGTCGCAGCGCTCATCGCCTTCCTGCGGCGGGCAAAGCATGTTCGCATCCTGGAGCATGCGACGGTTGCCGGCCTCGATCCCGATCGCGGTACGGCCGAAATCAACGGCGAAACCATCGTTTTCAGTCACTGCATCCTGGCCGCTGGCCATCAGTCCTTTCCGTTGTTGCAGGGCCTGACGCCGGGGCTGAAACAACCGCTCGGCCAGCCGGTGAAGGGGCAGGCGGCATTGTTGAAAGCCGATATCGACCCGGCGCTGCCGACGATCTTCCTCGACGGGCTCTATGTCGTCGCGCATGAGGGCGGGCACGCGGCGATCGGCAGCACCAGTGAGAACCGTTTTGACGATCCTACATCCACCGACGTCCAGCTCGACGTGCTGATCGAAGCGGCGCGCGACATCGTACCGATGCTTCGCGACGCCCCTATTGTCGAGCGCTGGGCCGGGCTTCGCCCGAAGGCGATCGATCGGGATCCGATGATCGGTCGCCATCCCGACCACCGGCGCCTGATCGCGCTGACCGGCGGCTTTAAGGTCAGTTTCGGCCTCGCCCACCGGCTGGCGGAGGCGGCGATATGTATCGCAGGCGATACAGACTGCGGATTTTTGCTGCCGGAAAGCTTCGCAATTTCAAGCCACATCGCGGTGGCTTCACGTTAAACGTGAATTAGACGCCGCTGCCTTTCGTTATTCTGTCATGCAAATCACCTATCTGCTTGCGCATCGACAGCGCCGGATCTGAACGGCGCTCACTTCCTTGATGGAGGAAATTGCATGCGCTATGCTATTTGCTTCACGCCTCCGGCGAGCGACCCGTTGTCGCTCGTGGCCGCCAATTGGCTTGGCCGAAACGTGTTTTCGGGCGATATGATGGAGCCTCCGGCAGTTCGTGGCCTCGGCATTCACGAGATCGCCTTCCATACCGCCGTGCCGCGGCGCTACGGATTTCACGGCGTTTTGAAGGCGCCGTTCCACTTGTCCCGCGACATGCCCGAATCGCAACTCCTGCGCGATCTCATGCGTTTTTCCGGGACCTTTGTTCCCTTCCAGATTCCGCGTATCGAAGTCGCCCGGCTCGGCAATTTCTACAGCCTGCTGCCGAGCACGCCCTGCGAGCAGATCCAGTATCTCGCCTCGGCGATCGTGCAGGAATTCGATCGTTTCCGCGCACCGCTCAGCGAGGCCGAGATCGAACGCAGCGATCCGGACGGGCTGTCGGCGACGCAATTTTCCAATCTGCATCGCTGGGGCAATCCCTATGTGATGGAGGAGTTCCGCTTTCATATGCCGGTGACGGGCCCCGTCAACGCGATCGACATGCCGCGCATCGAGCCGGTATTGCGGACGATCTTCGAGCCTGTCCTCTGCGAACCTATCACGGTTTCGAACGTGGCGCTGATGATCGAGGAGGGCACTGGCGGTCCTTTCCGTGTTCATTCGCTGCATCCGATGGGCAAGGTCAGTGCGCGCAAGATCGCCTGAGTATCCGCTCTAAGGATTTGTTCCGTAACGGTAAATTCCGTTGCGCAGTTTCCGTCTCGACATTCCGGCTGCGGATGCTACCGTTCCCCGTCTTTTCAGAAGGTGATTTGATGGTATCCGAGACCTATCCGCGCAATCTCGTCGGTTACGGGCGTCTGACGCCCGATCCGAAATGGCCGGACGAGGCACGCGTCGCCGTGCAGTTCGTCATCAACTACGAGGAGGGCGGCGAAAGTTCGATCCTCGACGGAGATCCGGCTTCCGAAAACCTGCTGTCGGAGATCGTCGGTGCGGCCGCCTGGCCAGGGCAGCGCAACCTCAACATGGAATCGATCTATGAGTACGGTTCGCGTGCCGGCTTCTGGCGGCTCTGGCGGATGTTCACCGATCTCAAGGTGCAGGCAACCATCTACGGCGTGACGCTGGCGATGGCCCGCAACCCCGAGGCCGTCGCCGCGATGAAGGAGGCCGGTTGGGAGATCGCCAGCCACGGTTATCGCTGGCTGGAATACAAGGATTTTCCTGAAGATCTGGAGCGCAAGCATATCCTCGAAGCCGTGCGCCTGCACACCGAGCTTACCGGCGAGCGGCCCTACGGCATGTATCAGGGCAAGCCTTCCGACAATACGCTTCGGCTGGTGCAGGAGGAGGGCGGTTTCCTTTATTCCTCCGATTCCTACGCCGACGACCTGCCTTACTGGGTGAAGGGCGTCGACGGGAAACCCTTCCTGATCATCCCCTATACGCTCGAAACCAACGACATGCGTTTTGCGACGCCGCAGGGCTTCAATGCCGGCGATCAGTTCTTCACCTATCTGAAGGATGCCTTCGACACGCTTTATGAGGAAGGCAAGGCGGGCAGCCCGAAGATGATGTCGGTCGGATTACATTGCCGCCTCGTCGGACGTCCCGGCCGGGCGGCAGCGCTGAAGCGCTTCATCGAATATGTGCTGAAGCATGACAAGGTCTGGATTCCGCGCCGCATCGAGATCGCCGAGCATTGGCACAAGCATCATCAGCCGGAAGCGCTCTGATGATGTCGCGCGAGGATTTCGTTTCCCGCTTCGGCGGCGTCTTTGAACATTCGCCTTTCATCGCCGAGCGTGCCTATGACGCCGGCCACCTGACGGAGCCGCTGACGGCAACCGGCGTGCATGCGTCGCTAACCGCTGTCTTCCGGGCTGCAAGCCCGCAGGAGCGCCTCGGCGTGCTCAGCGCCCATCCTGACCTTGCCGTTGCCGGGCGCCTCGCGATAGCGGGCGAACTCACCGAAGACAGCAGGAAGGAGCAGTCCGGCGCCGGTCTCGACCGCCTGAGCCCGGCCGAACATGCCCGCTTCACCGAACTCAATTCGGCCTATGTCGAAAAATTCGGCTTTCCCTTCATCATCGCCGTCAAGGGGCTCGGCAAGGACGATATCCTGTCGGCCTTCGAAACACGGATCGGCAACGGCAGGGACGCGGAATTTGCGACCGCGACGGCGCAAGTCGAGCGGATCGCACTGCTGCGCCTGACGACGATGCTGCCGGAGGTTGAATGAACGAGCGGCGCGCGATCGACTATCTCAATGAGATGTATGAGGCGGCATCCGAAGCGCTGTCTTTCGTCGGCGGAATGGATGGGACGGCGTTCGCCGGGGACAAGCTCACTTTCAAGGCGGTCACCTTTTGCCACTTCACCATCGGTGCCGCGGCATCCCGCTTGCTGGTGACTCATCCGGAATTTGCGAGCGAGCATCCCGATCTGCCGTGGACGAAAATCTGCGGCACGGGCAACCGTATCCTCGACGGCGTCTTCGATCTCGATCCTTCCGACATCTGGGAGGCGACGTATCGCACGCTGCCGGAGCTTCTTTCCGCGATCGATGCCATCCGTCACTGGCATGCCCAAGGTGAGTGAGCGATTGCCCCCACATCTCGACATCCGTCGGCTTACGAGATCCGCCTTTGCTCCCTTCGGCGAGGTGATCGAAGCCGATCCCGCCTCGATGCGGCTCATCAATGGCGGTACGACGGAGCGTTTCCATGCGCTCGCCGCCGCCGAGGCGACGGGCGAGGGTGCGCGCGTCATCATCAACCTCTTTCGTGGCCAGCCGCGCAACTTCCCCTATGAAGTCACCATGATGGAGCGCCATCCTTTCGGCAGCCAGAGTTTCTCGCCGGTCTCGGGCCGTCCTTTTCTCGTCGTCGTCTCCGAGGATGAGCACGGTCGCCCGGGCAGGCCGCAGGTGTTTCTGGCGCGCGGCGACCAGGGCGTGAACTATCGCCGCAACGTCTGGCACCATCCGCTGATGGCGCTCGGCCAAGCCGCAGATTTCCTGGTCGTCGACCGTGACGGGCCGGGCAATAATCTGGAAGAATACTTCTTCGAAACCCCTTATATCATCAAAGAGCCAGCCCCATGACCGGACTGACCACACATGTTCTCGACACCGCTCTCGGCAAGCCGGCCGAGGGCTTGAGGATCGATCTTTTCCAGCTTGACGGCGAGATCCGCAGGCATCTGAAGACGGTGGAGACCAATGCCGACGGCCGGGTTGATGGCGGCCCCATCCTCATCGGCGAAAATTTTCGGGCCGGCACCTATGAACTGGTCTTCCACGCCGGCGATTATCTGAGGGCCAGCGGCACGCCGCTGCCGGATCCCGCCTTCCTCGATCTCGTGCCGATCCGCTTCGGCGTTGCCGACGTCACAGCGCATTACCATGTGCCGCTGCTGATATCGCCCTATGGCTATTCCACCTACCGAGGCAGCTAGAGATGCGTTTTGCGGCAATTGCCGATATCCACGGCAACCATCTGGCGCTCGAGGCCGTGCTTGCTGATATTCGTGCGCAGGAGATCGAGGAGATCGTCAATCTCGGCGATTTCTTCAGCGGCCCGCTCGATGCCGGCAAGACGGCAGACTTGCTGATGCCGCTTAGCCTGACGTCGGTCCGCGGCAATCACGACCGCTATCTGATCGAGCAGGAGCCGGCGGCAATGCATGCTTCGGATGCGGCCGCCTACGGTCAATTGTCGTCGTCTCATCTCGACTGGCTGCGCAGCCTGCCATTCGATCTCGTCTATCGCGGCGAGGTCTATCTGTGCCACGCGACGCCGAAGGACGACAATCTCTACTGGCTGGAATCGGTCTCGCCGGAGGGCTTCGTCCTCCTGCAGCCGTTCGAGGCGATCGAGGCATTGGCCGAAGGCATCGACCTGCCGCTGATCCTCTGCGGCCACAGCCACATTCCCCGTGCTGTGCGCCTCTCCGATGGCCGCCTGATCGTCAATCCCGGCAGCGTCGGATGCCCGGCCTATGACGACGAACTGCCTTATTATCACAAGGTGGAAGCCGGCCATCCGCTGGCGAGTTATGCCATTCTGGAAAAGGCGGCGGGCGGATGGACATGGCAGTTCCGGACCGTCGCCTATGACTATATGGCGATGTCGGCACTGGCCGCTAAAAGGGGCCGTGCCGACTGGGCCGGCGCGCTGGCAACGGGCTGGGTGAGATAGAGCATGATGCCGAAAAGTGTGTGCGGTTTTCGGGCGACATCATGCTCTAACTATTTAATTTAGAACAGGATTCAGATTTTAGGCCGAACCGGAGTAAAATCATCCTGCGCTAGTCCAGACCCGCTTGCGCGGCGATCAGTCCTTCTTTGGGGCCGGCTTCGGCGCCGGAGGGATGATCGTTTGTGTCGGCACTGCGGCCGGTATTGCCGGCTTTGCCGCGGCGGGCGTCGCCGGTCTTGCCGGTTTTGCACCATCGAGATTTCCAAGGAGGGATGAGATGGCATCGTCGCCTTCGAAGCCGGCTTCCTTCAACAATTTGTCGAGGATCGGTTTGTTGGCCTGGTAGGAGAGGAGCTGGCTAGCCAGTCCTTCACCGAGCCCGATGCCGTTTCCGCCGCCCGCTCCGTTTCCACGGCCAAGCATGCCGCCGGTGTCGAATATCCTGATATCCGAGATCTTCTCGATAGGCTTGACCGCTTCGGCGAGCGCCTGCGGAATGATGCGGATCCGTTCGCGGGTGATCTCGAACTCGATGATGGCTGAGCTCAGCTTGTTGCGGGCGTCGTTGAGCAATGCCTCGCTCTCGGCCGCGGCCTTGCCGGTTTCGAGAATGCCCTTGGCCTTGATGATCGCCGCATCCGCCTCGGCGGTGGCGAGCGTCTTGATGGCCTCGGCCTGGTCGCTTGCCGCCTGTTTTTCGGCTTCGGCGCCGACGGTAACGGCGGTCGCTTCCGTCTCGGCTTTCTTGCGTGCGTCGATGACGGCAATCTGCTTTTCGCGTTCGGCAATCTCGATCGCCTTGGCGGTGCCGACCTTTTCTTCTGCCGCTATCGCCAGCGCGCGCGCCGTTTCCGCAGCCGCCTTCGCCTCGGATTCCTCACGGCTCTTGTTGGCAACAGCGATGGCGCTTTCCTGTGCCACGATCTGGAGGTCACGCTTGGCTTCGGTTTCGCGTTGCTGGACGGCGCGGGCGGCGTCGATGTTGGCGCTTTCGCGAGCCTGCTTGGCAGATGCCTCGCGTTCGGCGATCGCCTGTTCGGAAGCGATGCGGGCTTCCTCCTCAGCGCGTTTTGCGGCCTGCTCCTGCTGCGCGGTTTCGGCGCGTGTCGCCGCGGATTTGTTGGCGATGTCCCGTTCCTGGCTGAGTTCGGCTTCCCGCTTTGTCCGCTCGATGGTCAGCGATTGCTGACGGGCCTCGAGATCCTTCTGGGCGATGGCGACTTCGGTGTCGCGGACGATCTCGTTTCGCTCCTTCTTGCGTCCCTCGGTGATGCGGGTCAATGCAGCCAAGCCTTGCGCGTCGAAGAAGTTGTTGGCGTTGAAATGCTTGATATCGGTCTGGTCGAGGCGTGTCAGCGACACGGATTCGAGCTCGAGACCGTTCGACTGGAGATCGGCGCCGACGGCCTCCTGCACGGCCTTGACGAAGTCCATGCGCTGTTCCTGCAAAGCATCGAGGTTCATCGTCGCCGCCACCGAGCGAAGACCGTCGACGAATTTCGCCTCGATCAGGATGCGGAGAGCCTCGGCGTCGTTGGTGCGGTTGCCGAGTGTCTGAGCCGCAAGTGCAATCGAGGAGGCATCGGGTTTCACGCGCACATAGAATTCGGCGCCGATATCGACGCGCATGCGGTCCTTGGTGATCAGTGCATCGCCTTCGCCGCGGCGAACCTCGAGGCGCAATGTCTTCAGGTTAACCCGGGCGGTCGAATGGAAGATCGGCAGGACGACCGAACCGCCGTCGAGCACGACCTTCTGGCCGCCGAGACCGGTGCGCACATAGGCCTCGTCGCGGCTGGAGCGCGTGTAAAGCGAGGCGAGGACAAAACCGATGCCGAAGATCAGAACAATCCCAATGCCGGCTGGTAGAATAACGTCGTACATCATTGCTATTGCTGCTCCCTCAAAGATTGATTATCCGCATCGGCGGGGTCGACCGGCGCGGGAATGGCGATAAACACATTTGCCTTGTGATCGACGAGAAGAACCGAAGCGCCGATCGCGAGCGGACCTTCGCCCTTGGCGGCTCGGGCTCGAAGCACATGCCAGTTTCCATGCTGATCCTTGACGCGGACGCGGCCCGGCAGTCCCTGATCGAGCGGGCCGATCGAGACCTCGGCGGTCCGGCCGAGCAGGGCGTCGAGATCGACCGCATAGGTCTCGTCGTGCGGTACAACACGCGCCACGGTTCTGCTCGATGCCCTGACCATGGGGATGGTTGCCAGCGCGGCAGGTATGACGGCTATCAAGCTTGGCAGCGGCGCCCAGAAGGCGTTGGCGACGGCCTGCAAGGCAAAGCCCGTCATCGCGAAGAAGCCGAGCGTCAGCATCATGAGGATCAGCAGGGGAACACCGCCGAGATTGAGCCAGGAAAGGTAAGCCAGGATGCCGTCATGGCCATGAACCTCCGGCTTTCCCAGAAATTCCGTCATCGAAAAGCCCATGACCATCGCGAGCATCTCGATCGCGGTCAGGCCGACAAGGATCGCTGCGGCGATGGCGAAGGGCGCACATTCCGGTGAAAAAAGGAGCTCCATCGGCGTTACCGGTTATCCGCTTTGAAGCGGGCGAGGCGCGCCTCGATCGCCTGTTCGCGGTGCAACCGGTCGAGTTCGTCCAGTTCGGAACTATGGGCATGCTCGCCAGCGGGAACCCCGGTCAGCCGCGAGACCGCTGCGGCAGCGCGGGCAGCGTCTGCACCCGGTGCGGGCTGGCTTTGGCCGGCGGCGGCGTGTTCGGGATGCCTTGCGATGCTGCGCTTGAAATCGGCAAGGCGAGCATCCGCCTCGCGGCGCGTGGCGAGCACGGCCTGCAGGGCTTTCTGGCCTTCGTCCACCTGTTCCCTGGCATCGGCCAGCGCCTTGTCGAGCGCTGCGATCTGGGATTCGAGATCGATCTGACGGGCGACGCCGGCCTTTGCCAGGTCATCCCGCCCGGAGGAGACGGCAAGGCGGATCTTCTGGTCGAGCGCGTTCATGTCTTCGACGATTTCGTCCCTGCGGCTCTTGATGCGGAATTCCTCCGCGCGCGCCTTGCCGAGATCGGTGCGGGCCTCATCAGCCGCCGCATCGATCTCGCGGACCGCCTGTTCGATGACGGCGATTTTGTTTACACCTTCCGCCTTGTCGATCGCCGCATTCGCGATGCCTGCAATCAGACGGCCCATGCGTGAGAGAATGCCTTCGTTCGTCATGTTTTCCTCCATCCGAGCGGAATTCGGCGTGACGCCGATGTGAATCTCGTAGCGATCCTGGCCGGCAACGAGGTAGGCCGGAAAAATACTCTCCCATCCCCGTGAATAACCCGCGACATCGAAGGGCACGGCAACACGTCCGTGCACCGTGGCGATCGTCAGGTCCGAAGGGCCTTTGATGGCGAAGAGCTTGTCATCGAGCGGCAGATGAGTCGGATCGGCGGTGACGCCGCGATTGGCGGCGAAATCGCGAAGGCCAAGCGTGACCAGCCTGGCCGGCAGGCCCGTCTGCTCGCGGACAGTTTCATAGGCAAGGTCATGCAACACGACGAGATTGGCGCCCGTCCTGTCAGAGACGAGGCCGGTCAGGATTTCGATCATCCTGAGATAGGCGGCAATGGTGTCGTCCAGCGCCTGCCGGGCACTGTCGTCAGGCGCCAGCGTGTAGCGCAGCAGCGATGGATGCGGTGTCTTGCCTGTGGTAGCCATAGGCAAAACATAAAGCACCGCTTTTGTGCTTTCAAGATGCTGCGCTAAAAACACAACCTAGTCTTAACGCGCAGTTAGAAGGACCGAGGGCAGCGTCCAGCATCGAGATATATTTAGGAAGCCGTTGCCGTGTCCGTCGCGGGCGGCAGGTCATTGCCGCCCGTCGATGATCGAAGAATTCACGTCGTTGATGTCGCGCTTGCCGCAGAGCGCCATGGTGATGTCCATCTCCTTACGGATGATGCCGAGCGCCAGCGATACGCCTTCCTTGCCCATGGCGCCGAGACCATAAAGGAAGGGGCGGCCGATATAGGTGCCCCTGGCGCCAAGCGCCACAGCCTTCAGCACGTCCTGGCCGGAGCGGATGCCGCCGTCGAGATGGATCTCGATACGGTCGCCGACGGCGTCGACGATCTTCGGCAGCATGCTGATCGATGAGGGGGCGCCATCAAGCTGACGCCCGCCATGATTGGAGACGACGATCGCATCAGCGCCGGTGTCGGCGGCTGCCTTGGCATCCTCCGGATCGAGTATGCCCTTGATGATCAGCGGGCCGCCCCATTGTTCCTTGATCCAGGCGACATCCGCCCAGGAAAGCCGCGGATCGAACTGCTCATGTGTCCACGAGGCCAGCGAGGCGATACTGGTGACATTTTTCGCATGGCCAACGATATTGCCGAAGTTGCGCCGCTTGGTCTGCAGCATGTCCAGGCACCAGAAAGGCCGGGTCGCCATCTGCCAGACATGTTTCGGGGTGAATTTCGGCGGCGCCGACAGGCCGTTGCGCAGGTCCTTATGCCGCTGGCCGAGGATCTGCAGATCGGCGGTCAGCACCAGCGCCGAGCATCCGGCCGCCTTGGCGCGGTTGATGAGGTTGAGGACAAAATCCTTGTCCCTCATCACATAGAGCTGGAACCAGAAGGGGCGCGTCGTTGCTGACGCCACGTCCTCGATCGAGCAGATGCTCATCGTCGAAAGCGTGAAGGGAACGCCGAACTCCTCGGCGGCGCGTGCCGCCAGCATCTCGCCATCGGCATGCTGCATACCCGTCAGGCCGGTTGGCGCCAGCGCCACGGGCATCGATACTTTCTGGCCGATCATCGTCGTTGCCAGCGTGCGGTTGGTCATATCGACCATCACCCGCTGGCGCAGCTTGATCTGGCCGAAATCGCTCTCGTTGGCTGCATAGGTCGATTCCGTCCACGCGCCCGAATCCGCATAGTCGAAAAACATCTTCGGCACACGGCGCCGTGCCAGCTTTTTCAGGTCGGCGATGGTGAGCGGGGTGGCCATGAATTGAACCTTCACATCTGAATGCGGCCATCGGCCATAACATGAATTTCGCAGGAGCGTGACGTGAAATTTCGAGGGATTATTCCCGGCGGCATTGCCGGAAAGCAGGTCATTCTTCCCACGGAATATCGTGAAGGTCGCTCGCCCCATCCAGGATGCGCACGATGCGGACGTCATCGTTGTCGACAGAGCAGAGCGCAAGCCATCTTTCGATCACGAGCACACGGACATCCGCGGCGATTTCCGGGCGCTTGGGACCCATCTGTGGATGCTGACCCAGAGAAGAAATGCGCTGCTCGATGCGGTCGATGATGGTATCGGCCATGGCCGAGCCGCTGTTGCCGGCAATCCACAACCAAAGTCCAGCATGTCCGAGCGGGCTCGGCTCGAATAGAAGACATCGGCCATCGATCAAGCTTTAGATGCTGCAAATCGTCGGCGCCCTTCGGCCTTCACCGCTTCAATATCCAGAGGCGAGAAATCGCCGCTTTTCACACCTTCACGCCATGCGTCCCGCAAACGTTCAATCTCGCGGGCTTTTGCACTGTCACGCTCTTCCAGAAGTCGCAGGGCTTCGCTCACGACATCGCTCGAAGAGTGGTAATCGCCGGAATCGATCTTCTTCTTAATGTAGCTCGCAAGTTCGTCCGGCACTGAAACGGTCAGGTCCATGGGCTTTCTCCTTAGAGAACTATGGGAAGATCGGCGAGTTTTTGCAAGTTCGCTTAAAGGGTCTTTTTCAAAGGAACACCGGCCACATAGGTCTCGGCGATCGCCCGATCGTCGCCCATCGTCTGCAGCAGGAAGAGTTCCTCGGGCAGCGTCTTCACCACTTCCATCTTCAGCGCCATAGCCGGTGTCGCCATCGCATCGAGAACGACGAGATCAGCTTCAGTGCCGGGTTCCAGCGTGCCGATCCGGTCTGCCAGCGACAGGGCTTCGGCATTGCCGCGGGTCATCAGGTAACAGCTTTCCAGCGGATTCAGCCGTTCGCCGAGCAACTGCTGGATCTTATAGGCCTCGTCCATCGTCCGCAGCATCGAATAGCTGGAACCGCCGCCGATATCGGTCGCCACGCCGATACGGACCGGCTTCTCCCGCCGCGCCAGCGCCTTCAACGGAAACAGTCCGGAGCCGAGGAAGAGGTTCGAGGTCGGGCAGTGGACGGCGACGGCACCCACCTCGCTCATGACGTCGGCCTCGCGCTCGGACAGGTGTATGCAATGGCCGAAGAGGCTTTTCGGCCCGAGCAGGCCGTAGCGGGCATAGATGTCGGTATAGTCGATCGCGTCGGGATAGAGCTCGCAGGTAAATCGGATTTCGTCGTGATTTTCCGAAAGATGCGTCTGGATGTGCAGGTCGGGAAATTCGCGGGCAAGGGCTGATGTCGCTTCCATCTGCGCCGGTGTCGAGGTGATGGCGAAGCGCGGGGTGATGGCGACGTGGTTGCGGCCCTTGCCATGCCAGTCCGATATCACCTGGCGGGTCTCGTCATAGCCCATCTCGGGCGTGTCGAGCAGGCCCTGCGGAGCATTGCGGTCCATCATCACCTTGCCGCCGACCATGCGCATATTGCGTCTCATCGCCTCGGCGAAGAAGGCGTCGGCCGAGGTCTTGTGCACGGAGCAATAGGCAACCGCTGTCGTCGTGCCGTGGCGGATCAACTCGTCGTAGAAATGCGTGGCGATCCTTTCAGCATGTGCGCTTTCGACGAAACGGCATTCCTCGGGAAAGGTATAGGTATTCAGCCATTCGAGCAGGTTGGCGGCGTAGGAGGCGATCACCTGCATCTGCGGAAAATGCAGGTGCATATCGATGAAGCCCGGCATGATCAGGTGCGGGCGGTGGTCGATCTCTACCGTGTCTGCGGCTGCTTTTGCCTTGACGTCGGTATAGGGCCCGATTGCCGTGATTAGCCCATTCTCGACCAGCAGGCCGCCATCCTCTTCGTAAAGATAGCTTTGGCTGTCGGCGAGGCTTAGCGGCGCGCGATGGAAGGAAAGCAGGCGGCCGCGCAGGAGTGTCGTCGTCATTGTTTCTTGCCTTCGACTGCGCTCTCGAACCAGGCGACCAGCAGCTTGCGTTCGTCCGGCGTGATATCGGTGATGTTGCCGGGCGGCATGGCATGGCTGCGGCCCGCCTGTATATAGATCTCGCGGGCATGGGCGGCGATTTCCGCGTCGTTTTCGAGCATCACGCCATTGGGCGGCCGCACGATACCCTCATAGACCGGCTCGGCCGCGTGGCACATGGAACAGCGCGTCGAGACCAGTTGCTTGACGGCGGGAAAATGCGGATCGCCGGCGAATTGCTGGAAGGCGGGCGCGACCGCCGCCGCATCGGTTTCGCCGGTCAGCAGCTTCGGCACGGTCGAAAGCCACATGATCAGGATGAAGAGAATGACGGTGACGATCCAGGTCCAGGTCGGCCAGCCCTTCCTGGCATGCGTCGTGTTGAACCAGTGGCGGATGGTGACGCCCATCAGGAAGACCAGAGCCGCGATCACCCAGTTGAATTGCGTACCAAAGGACAGCGGATAATGGTTCGACAGCATGAAGAAGATGACGGGCAGCGTCAGGTAGTTGTTGTGTAGCGAACGCTGCTTGGCGACCTGCCCGTATTTGGGATCGGGAACCCGTCCGGCGATGAGGTCGGCGACGACGATCTTCTGGTTCGGAATGATGATCATGAAGACGTTGGCCGACATGATCGTCGCGGTGAAGGCACCGAGATGCAGGAAGGCGGCGCGGCCGGTGAAAAGCTGCGTATAGCCCCAGGCCATGAAGACGAGAACGACATAGAGCACCGCCATCAGTCCCCAGGTGTTCCGCCCAAGCGGCGACTTGCAGAGCAGGTCGTAGACGACCCAGCCGACGCCGAGCGATGCCAGCGAGATCAGGATCGCAGTCGGTGGGCTGATGTCGAGCACATGCCGGTCGATCAGGAAGAGGTCGGCGCCGCCGTAATAGACGATGCATAGCATCAGGAAGCCTGATATCCAGGTGAAATAGCTCTCGTATTTGAACCAGGTCAGGTGCTCCGGCATCTGGGCGGGCGCCACCAGATATTTCTGGATATGATAGAAGCCGCCGCCATGGACCTGCCATTCCTCGCCATAGGCGCCGGGTGGCAGGTGCGGGCGTTTCACCAGTCCGAGATCGAGCGCGATGAAATAGAAGGACGATCCGATCCAGGCGATCGCGGTAATGACATGGAACCAACGCGCCGCGAAGGCGAGCCATTCCCATGCTATGGCATATTCATACATCGAGTTCCCCTATCTTCCTCCGACTCGTGACATTGCGGAAATTTTGGCGGGGAGGGAAGAGGAGATTGAAGGACCACACGCTCAATCGCTGACGCGACCAAAGGAGCAATGGAATGATCACCGCACTCTACAGCGATCAGGTCATCGCCGAAAACGCGCCGATGGACCGGCGGCTTGCCGCGCTCGTCCTCGCGCGCGGAAACCGCATCGGCTATATCGCATCCGGTCCGGACCCGCAGCGCGCGTTTTTCGATGAGAAACGGCAATATTACTTCAGCTACGGGCTTCCTCTTGATCCCTTCGTCGATCTAGACGCGCTTTCCGGCGGCGAGGAGACCAGGCGGCTGTTTTCCTGCGACGCCATCCACCTTTCCGGCGGCCACACCGGCGATTTTTTGAGAAGGTTGCGGCAGAGCGGCATGCTGGACAAGTTGCGCTCATGGGCACTGGACGACGGCATTCTTGTCGGAACCAGCGCCGGGGCGATTTTGATGACGCCGACAATCGCCGTTGACGCGCTCTTTTCCGGCGGTTCGCCTGATGCGGTGCAGGATGGCGCGGCTCTTGATCTCCTGCCCTTCGAATTCTTCCCGCATCTGAACGACGATCCCCGCTATCTCTCCGCGCTGCTGCGCTACAGCGAGACGACTGCAACCCCCATTCTCGCATGCCGGGACGGCGAAGGTCTCATCCTCGGCAACGGGCTCGTCGAGATATTCGGCGCTCCGCTGACGATTTCCGGCGGTTTTGCTGAAGCTTCCGATCGCGGCCGCATCGCCGATCTGCTGTCGCGTGCCTAAAAGCTGCCGAGAAGGCTGTGCATTATCTCCGCCCTATGCTGAATCTGCTAATTCAGCAGACCTTGAACTACGACGACTCGATTACAGTTATTTGCAGGCCGCCGGAGTGAAATAGAACCTTTAGATCATCGGCGGCGCATTCATCGACGGAGAAGATGCCCATGCGCAGCATTCTGACGTGTGTGATGATTGCGTATGCGTCGTTGGCGATGGCTCACGACGCACCCTCGGGGTGGAGTTATGACCCCTATTGTTGCAACGGCGACAGTCATAGCGGCGATTGCCAAATGATCCCTTCGAAAAGCGTGGCGGTGACGCCAGGCGGATATCGTGTGACGCTGATGCCGGGTGACCACCGGCTCGTCACGCATGCTCATGTCTTCCTGCTGCCAATGACGAAGGCAATGCAATCCGGCGATAACGACTATCATCTCTGTCTGTTCCCGAACGAGGATACGCCGCGCTGTTTCTATGCGCCGGAAATGGGATTTTGAAGCCGAGCCAGAGGACCGGGCCCGGCTCACGAACCGGGTCCGGCATGTCGTTGTCCGAAAATGGCTGCACATTTTAGGTGACATGCATTAATTTCCGGCTGCCTTCATCTCTTCGAGGATCCAGTTGCGGAAGGCCTTGATCTTGGGCACGTTGCGACGGTTTTCCGGGTAGACGAGCCAGTAAGCCTTGCCGTCGCTGCGGGTCAGTTCGAAGGGTTGATAGAGCCGACCGAGCGCGATCTCGGCCGCATAGAAGGCAGGATGAAGAATGGC
Organism: Rhizobium sp. 25PS6; assembly: GCF_032464655.1. Lineage (NCBI taxonomy): Bacteria > Pseudomonadati > Pseudomonadota > Alphaproteobacteria > Hyphomicrobiales > Rhizobiaceae > Rhizobium > Rhizobium sp. 25PS6. The sequence goes on along the minus strand of NZ_JAWDIV010000005.1, from coordinate 16,959 downwards.
GACGCCATGGCCGGCGATCGCGGCATCGGCTTCCACTGCCTGAGAGCCGAGCTGGTTGCGCGGGCGCCGATCGAGATCCGTGTCTGTGACGCCGGCAGCCTCGAACCATTGTTTCCACCAGATGTCACCGGCGTCGAAGAGATCGAAGTTCAGGAGATCGCGCGGCTCCCTGATGCCGCCTGCCGCCTCCGCCAACTTCGGGCTTAGCATCGGCGTGAACTCCAGGCCCATCAGCCGGTGCAGCGCCAGCCCCGGCCAGTTGCCGTCGCCCCAGCGGATGCCGACATCGATCTGCTCGCGGGCGAAGTCGATGATATCCGAACTCGCCTGAAAGCGCACCGCGATGGCCGGATGTTTCAAATGGAAGGAGCCGAGGCGCGGCGCCAGCCACTTCGAGGCGAAGGTATGGGTCGAACTGATGGCGAGCGTGCCTTCGACGCTGTCGCGCGCCGTCGCCATCGCGTCGTGCAGCATGGCGAAAGCTTCCGTCACCTTCGGCGCCAGCCGCTCACCGGTGTCTGTCAGTGCGATCTGGCGAGGACGGCGAAGGAAGAGCGGCTCGCCGACATTCTCCTCCAGCAGCTTGATCTGATAGCTGACGGCCGTCTGCGTCATGCCGAGTTCGTTGCCCGCCTTGGTGAAACTTCCGAGCCGGGCAGCGGCCTCGAAGACGCGCAACGCATTCAGCGGGAATTGTTTCGACAGCTTCATGGATAAGTTCTCTTGATGCAGGCAGACGGTTGTTCGATTGGAATTGCAGCATTTTTGGCCGCAAACTGCAACTCATACAATCAATCTATCGAGGTGATGTCATGGACTGCCATGTTATCGAAGAGAGCCGGCCGCAGCCAAGAATCCAGATTTTCCGGCGCCTTGCCGGCTGGCTGGCAAGCGGCCCTGACCGTTTCTGCCGTCTGCCCCGGCTCGATCTCACTGCTGCGCCGGACCGCGTTAAGCGCGATCTTGGTTTCCTCGACGGGCGCGATCCCTATTACGAGGACGAGCGCATGCGGTAGGCAGCGAGCGCCGTCAGGATCTCGGCGGCGGTCAAGGCGGCGATCACCTCAGGGCGCTTGTCCCTGACCGCGGCGCCGCCGATCGGCAGCGTCAACCGCTCGAGCCAGCCACGCTCACCGCCGCCTTCCCGGGAAAGCCAGCTGGCGAAGGTGGCGCGCTTGGTGGCCGAGCCGATCATGCCGGCATAGGCGAGATCCGTTCTTTCCAGCGCTTCGCGGGCGATGAGGAAATCCAGCGCGTGGTCGTGCGTCAGGATGACGATCGCGCCGCCAGCCGGAATATCCTTCACCAGCGCTTCGGGCATCGGCATGAGCCGCGTCTTCGTCTCGGGAGGCAGGTTGGCGAGTTCCTCCTGCCGCGTCTCGACAACCGTCACCGACAGCGGCAGCGGCGCAAGGGCCGTTGCCAGCGCCCGGCCGACATGGCCGGCGCCGAAGAGATAGACCGCCGGCAGACACTCGATCTCGCCGGCAAGTCTTGCCTCGATTTCCTCGGTAACCGCCCGCGTCACCCGGCGAAACCGCAATTGCGTGCGCCCACCGCAGCACTGACCGATCTCAGGCCCGAGCGGGATATCCATCTCCGCCATCCCGCCGGTTCCCGCGAGCAAGTCCCGCGCATTCGCGATCGCCATGAATTCGAACTGGCCGCCGCCGATCGTGCCCCATAACGCGGTTTGCGATACCAGCATGAAGGTACCGGCCTCGCGTGGGGTCGAGCCCTGCGTGCCGGTGATATCGACGAGGATGCAGTCTGGGTGGGCGGCGAGGAAGGGGTGGATGCCGGTCATGGATGGCTGACCGATGGGTTCGCGGGTGTGTCACCCCCCTCTGTCCTGCCGGACATCTCCCCCACAAGGGGGGAGATCGGTATGAGGCGGCGGCTTCCCGGAACAGAGAAGTCGTAGCGCAGAGTCGGACTTTGGTGATGTAGCGGCAAGGTAGTAAGGCGCAGAGCATTCCTTCTTGCTGATCTCCCCCCTTGTGGGGGAGATGTCCGGCAGGACAGAGGGGGGTATCGCTCACTCCAAGCTCTCTGCCCGTCCTGCTCAGCCAACAAACCAGCCGGACGCGTTTCCATCTGTTATACCCGCTTCATCCGCTCGACCGCCATCAGCACCCGTTCCGGCGTCGCCGGGGCGTCGAGCCTCGGGCAGACCTTGTAGTTGGCCACACTTGCTACCGCCATCGACAGCGCTTCCAGCACCGAGATCGCCAGCATCAAGGGTGGTTCGCCGACGGCCTTGGAGCGGCCGATGGTGGCCTCAGTGTTCTCGGACCATTCGGCAAGGCGCACGTTGAAGATCTTCGGGCGGTCGGAGGCGAGCGGGATCTTGTAGGTCGAGGGAGCATGGGTGCGCAGCCGGCCCTTGTCGTCCCACCAGAGCTCTTCCGTCGTCAGCCAGCCCAGGCCCTGGACGAAGGCGCCTTCGACTTGGCCCATGTCGATCGCCGGGTTCAGCGAGCGGCCGACATCGTGGAGGATGTCGGTGCGATCGATCAGATATTCGCCGGTCAGCGTGTCGATCGACACCTCGGTGCAGGAGGCGCCGTAGGCGAAATAATAGAAGGGCGTGCCGCGGCCGGCCTTGCGGTCCCAGTGAATCTTCGGCGTCTTGTAGAAGCCGGCGGCGGAAAGCTGGACGCGGGCGAGGTAGGCCTGCTTGATGAAATCGGGGAAGGGGATCTCGATCTCGCCGACGCGCACGCGGTTCGGCAGGAAGACGACGTCGGCGGCCCCAACATCCCATTTCTCGGCGGCAAAGGCGACAAGCCGTTCCTTGATCTGGCGGGCAGCGTCATAGGCGGCCATGCCGTTCAAGTCCGAGCCGGAGGAGGCGGCGGTGGCCGAGGTGTTCGGCACCTTGGCCGTCGTCGTCGCGGTGATCTTTACCCTGTCGATATCGACCTGGAAGCTGTCGGCCAGCACCTGCGCCACCTTGGTATAGAGGCCCTGGCCCATTTCGGTGCCGCCATGGTTCAGGTGGATCGAGCCGTCCTGGTAGATGTGGACGAGGGCGCCTGCCTGGTTGAAGGCGGTCATGGTGAAAGAGATGCCGAATTTCACCGGCGTCAGCGCGATGCCCTTTCTTATGTAGCGGCTGTCGCGGTTGAAGGCGATGATGGCGTTGCGCCGCGCCCGGTATTCGGCCGTTTCCTCCAACTCCTCGACGATGCGGGCGATGATGTTGTCCTCGACCTCCTGATGGTAGGGGGTGAGCGTACGCCCGGAGCCCGGCTGACCATAGAAATTCAGCTTGCGGACATCAAGCGAGTCTTTGCCGACGGCATAGGCGATCTCCTCGATGAAGCGTTCGGCGCCGAGCATGCCCTGCGGCCCGCCGAAACCGCGGAAGGCGGTGTTAGAGACGGTGTGCGTCTTCAGCGGCTTCGAGGTCAGATGCACATGCGGATAGAAATAGCTGGAATCGGCATGGAAGAGGGCACGGTCGGTCACCGGCCCTGAGAGGTCGGAGGAGAAACCGCAGCGCGCCGCATAAGTGGCGTCGACCGCATGGATGCGGCCTTCAGCGTCGAAGCCGAGTTCGTAATCGACGAGGAAATCGTGGCGCTTGCCGGTGGCGCTCATATCCTCGTCGCGATCAGGGCGGAATTTGATTGCGCGGCCGAGCTTCTTGGCGGCGATCGCCGCAAGTGCTGCGAACTGATTGCCCTGCGTTTCCTTGCCACCGAAGCCGCCGCCCATGCGGCGCACGTTGACTGTCACTGCGTTCGAAGGGATGTCGAGTACGTGGCCGACGATGTGCTGGATCTCGCTTGGATGCTGCGTCGAGGACCAGACGGTGACCTCGTCGTCCTCGCCGGGGATCGCCACGGCGATATGGCCTTCGAGGTAGAAATGCTCCTGTCCGCCGATGCGCATCTGACCTTTCAGACGCATGGCAGCATTCGTCATTTCCGTTTCCGGCTCGCCGCGGTGCAGCGTCATCGGGGTGATGACGAGCGGGCTGCCATTGGCGAGCGCGCCGTCGATATCGCTCCAGTGCGGCAGGTCGCGATAGTCGATCTTTGCCAGCTGCGCGGCGCGGCGGGCGGCATCACGCGTCTCGGCGATGACGGCAAAGATCGGTTGGCCATGAAACTGAACTAGAGTTTCGGCCAGCAGCGGCTCGTCATGGCTGCCGTTGGAGCTGACGTCGTTGATACCGGGCACGTCCTTGCCGGTGAAAACCCAGACGACGCCGGGATGCGCGGCGACCGCGGAAAGGTCGATGCTGAGGATTTCGGCATGCGCCCGATCTGAGAGGCCGACGGCGCCATGCAGCAGATCTGCGGGTTCGGGAATATCGTCGATATAATCAGCGGTTCCGGTGACATGCTTATGCGCTGAATCATGCCGCAGCGAGCCGTGCATCGGGCCGTTGATGATGGCTTTGCGGTCTTCGAAGGTGGATTTGTCCATTAGCGGTGTCCTCCGCGAAGGGAGTGACGGGAGGCGGTTACTCCGCACTCCCTCATTCCTGTGCTTGTCACAGGAATCCAGCGACCGCGCGTCTGCGCGGTGAATGACTCATATGACGCGGAGGAAAGGTCTCCCGCGCCCGAAGACTCGGGCGCACTGGATTCCTGTGACAAGCACAGGAATGAGGGAGTGGAGGAGAACGCGACTGTTCCCATCAAAGCTTGCAGTCTGGGAGCAGAGGTCGATCTCTCCATCACGCCACCTCCTCAAACCGCTTCAGCTCCGCCGGCGCTCCAACCGTTTCCAGATAGAACCGCGTCAGTAGGTTCTTCGCCGTCAGTTGCCGGTATTCCGCCGTGGCGCGCCAGTCGGTCAGCGGCTGGTAATCGGCATCGAAGGCGGGTCGGGTCGCCTCGATCGTCGCTTCCGTCCATGGTTTGCCGATCAGTGCCACCTCCACCGTGCGGGCGCGTTTCGGCGTTGCCGCCATGCCGCCGAAGGCGATGCGGATGTCGGTAACGATTTCGGTCTCATCGAGCGTCAGCAGGAAGGCGCCGAGCACGGCCGTGATGTCCTCGTCGCGGCGCTTGGTGATCTTGTAGGCGGCAAAGCGGCTTGTTCCCGCCGGATAGGGCACGTAGACGCTTTCGACGAATTCGCCGGGCTTTCGGTCCTGCTTGCCATAGGCGATGAAGAAATCCTCGAGCGGCATTCTGCGCTGACCTTCCAGGGACCGCAGCGTCAGCGTCGCGCCGAGCGCGATCAGCGGCGGCGGGCTGTCGCCGATCGGCGAGCCGTTGGCGATGTTGCCGCCAATCGTGCCCATGTTGCGCACCTGCTCGCCGCCGACGCGATCGATCAACCGGCCGAGCGCCAGGATTTTCTGAGAGGTTGCTTCGAAGGCCTTGGTGTAGCTGACGCCGGCGCCGATGGTAACGCCGTCCTCGCCTTCCGTGACCGATTGCAATTCGCTCAAATGATTGATGAAGACAACCGGGCTCAGCCTGCGCATCTGCTTCGTCACCCAGAGGCCGACGTCCGTCGCGCCGGCGACGATAATTGCGTCGGGTTCCTGCGAGAGGACCTCGGCCAGCGCCTGGACCGAAGCCGGCACGATCAGCCGGTCCTCGCCATTCGCAATCCTGATCGTACCGCTCGCCTGCATTGCCCAAAGCCGCGAGACGATTTCAGAGCGCGTCCGTTCCAGCGGATCGAAGAGCGTGCTCGGCCGCATCAGGCTCACCTGCTCGGCGGCCTTGACGATCGGCTCATAGCCCGTGCAGCGACAGAGATTGCCTTGCAGCGCCTTTTCGATTTCCTGGCGGCTCGGCTTTTCCTTGGCGAGCCAGAGACCGTAAAGCGACATGACGAAGCCTGGGGTGCAGAAGCCGCATTGCGAGCCATGACAATCGACCAATGCCTGCTGGACGGGATGCAGGGCGTCGTCCCTGCCGGCCAGATGCTCGACCGTTACCACATGGGTGGCGTGCAGCGAGCCGATGAAACGGATGCAGGCATTGACGGATTCATAGGCGAGCTTGCCGTCGGCCAGCCGGCCGACGAGCACGGTGCAGGCGCCGCAATCGCCCTCGGCGCATCCTTCCTTGGTGCCCGTCAGCCGTCGCTTCAACCGCAGAAAATCGAGAAGCGTCTCGGTCGGCGCGACATCGGTAAGCGTGATGTCCTCGCCATTGAGGATGAAGCGGATGCTGTCGTTCATGATGTTCCCGGTTGTTTTTCCAAATGGTTAAGCCGCCGTCCAGCCCCCGTCAATCGAGATATGCGTTCCGGTCACCTGGCGGGCGGCGTCGCTGGCGAGGTAGAGCGACAGTGCGCCGATCTCCTCGGCCTTGACGAATTCATGCGTCGGCTGCGCCTTGAGGATGACTTCGCTCTTTACCTGCTCCTCGGTCATGCCGCGGGCCTTGGCGGTGTCCGGGATCTGCTTCTCGACGAGCGGGGTCAGCACGTAGCCGGGGCAAATGGCGTTCACGGTCACGCCGAACTCGGCAAGCTCGAGTGCTGCCGTCTTCGTCAGGCCTAATATACCATGTTTTGCCGCGACATAGGCGGATTTGAAGGGAGAGGCGACGAGGCCGTGGGCCGAGGCAATGTTGATAATGCGGCCATGCTTCTTCATCTTCATCAGCGGGATTGCGGCGCGCATGGTATGAAAGGAACTCGACAGATTGATCGCGATGATCTGATCCCATTTCTCGATCGGGAAATCCTCGATCTTCTCGACGTGCTGGATGCCGGCATTGTTGACCAGGACATCGACGCCGCCGAAGGTCTTGGCAGCCGTTTCGATCAGGTCGGCGATCTCGGCCGGCTTCGTCATGTCGGCCGGATGATAGAGCGCCCGGCCTTTGGACAATGATTCAAGCCGTTCGACGATCGCATTGATTTCATCAGCCTTTCCGAAACCATTGATGACGACGTTGTCGCCCGTTTCGGCGAAGGCAGTGGCGATCGCAAGGCCGATGCCGCTGGTGGAACCGGTGACGACAACTGTTCTGCTCATGCTGTTCTCCCTGAAATCGCGATGCTGCGTTGCAGCGTTCACTGCGAGGTTATGCCTAAAGCCGGCGGGCTGGCAATTCCGCTTTATTCGCTTTTCTCGCCCGCATCCGTGGCCTATTGATTTGTCACGATAATCCACATGTTAAGGGAGGAATTTCATGAGCGGATATGTTCTGGCGATCGATCAGGGAACGACGTCGACGCGGGCGATCGTCTTCGATGGCGACATGCATGTCGCCGGCAAGGGCCAGAAGGAATTTACCCAGATCTATCCGCGCTCCGGCTGGGTCGAGCACGATCCCGAGGAGATCTGGGATTCGGTCGTCTCCACCGTCCACATGGCGCTGCGCGATGCCGGGATCGAGGCTAGGGATCTTGCAGCGCTCGGCATCACCAACCAGCGCGAGACCGTCGTCGTCTGGGAGCGCGAGACGGGCCGGCCGATCCAGAATGCCATCGTCTGGCAGGACCGGCGTACGGCAAGCTATTGCGACAATCTGAAACGGCAGGATCTCGAGCGGCTGTTCACGAAGAAGACCGGGCTGATCCTCGATCCCTATTTTTCCGGCACCAAGCTCTCATGGATGCTGGCTAACGTGAAGGGCGCGCGGGCGCGCGCCGCCAGGGGCGATCTCTGCTTCGGCACGACCGACACCTTCCTGATCTGGCGGCTGACGGGTGGCAAGAGCTTCGTCACCGATGCCACCAACGCCTCGCGCACGCTGATGTACAACATTGCCGAAAACACGTGGGACGAGGATCTGCTTGAGATTCTGAGAGTCCCCGCCGCCATGCTGCCGGAGGTCAAGGATTGCGCCGCCGATTTCGGCACGGTCGATCCTGATATTTTCGGTGCTGCTATCCCGATCCTCGGCGTGGCCGGCGATCAGCAGGCAGCGACCATTGGCCAGGCGTGTTTTGCGCCGGGCATGATGAAATCAACCTACGGCACCGGCTGTTTCGCGCTGCTCAATACCGGCGCCGATATGGTGCGGTCCAAAAACCGGCTGTTGACCACCATCGCCTACCGCCTGAACGGCGAGACGACCTATGCGCTGGAAGGTTCGATCTTCATCGCCGGCGCCGCGGTGCAATGGCTGCGGGACGGGCTCGGCATCATCGGCAGCGCCGCCGAGACCAACGCCCTTGCCGAAAGGGCCGATCCGACACAGGAGGTCTACCTCGTGCCCGCCTTCACCGGGCTCGGCGCGCCGCACTGGGATGCGAAGGCGCGCGGTGCGATCTTCGGGCTGACGCGCAACAGCGGCCCGGCAGAACTCTCCCGGGCGGCGCTGGAGGCCGTCTGCTACCAGACCCGCGATCTGCTCGACGCCATGCAGAAGGACTGGAAGAACGGCACCGACGACACCGTGCTGCGCGTCGACGGCGGCATGGTCGCCTCTAACTGGACGATGCAGCGCCTTGCCGATTTGCTCGATGCCCCGGTCGACCGCCCGGTGATCCTGGAGACGACGGCGCTGGGGGCTGCCTGGCTCGCCGGCAGCCGGGCAGGGGTGTGGCCGGACCGGGACGGTTTTTCGGCGACGTGGAAACGCGATCGGCGGTTCGAGCCCGAGATGGACGAGAAGGTGCGGGCGGCAAAGCTCAAGGGTTGGAAGAATGCGGTCAAGCGGACGCTGAGTGAGGGGTAAGGGGGCGGATGGAGCCGCGATATAACTCCGCTCGTTTCTGCGAGATACTCGGCTATTTCTGTAGCCACGGCGTTGCCTGCTCGAGAAGATCACGAATTTCCGGTCAATAATTTTTTGATGCGGCCTGTCGGGTAAGCGGTTACTCCTTCGTCATTCAAAAAGAGGAGTGAGCGATGCTTTATGCAATCCTTTGTTACGCCCATGAGGAAACCGTCTTCGCCTGGAGCAAGGAGGAGGAGGCTGCCGTCATGGAGAAACTCTACGCCGTGCAGAAGCCGCTTGCCGCATCCGGCAAACTCGGGCCCGTCGGCCGGCTGATGCCGACGACGGCTGCGACCACGGTGCGCAAGGGCAGGGACGAGCCCTTGGTCATCGATGGGCCTTTTGCGGAAACGAAAGAGGCGCTTCTCGGCTTCTATGTCGTCGACTTTGAAACGCTCGACGAGGCGATCACCTTCTCGAAGCAGCTTTCATCCGTCAATCCAGGTTCCACCTCTTACGAAATTCGGCCTTTCTACGTCTTCAGGCCCGGAGATGCTTCATCATGACAGACATTGCCTGGATCGACCTCGCGCTTGCATCGGCCCGCCCGAAGGCGCTCGGCGCGCTGCTGCGCTATTTCCGCAATCTCGATACCGCGGAAGAGGCGTTTCAGGAAGCGTGTCTGAGGGCGATCCGGACATGGCCGGAGAAAGGGCCGCCGCGTGATCCCACAGCCTGGCTCATCTTCGTCGGCCGCAACAGCGGCATCGATGCGGTGCGCAAACGGGCGAAGATCCAGGCTCTGCCGGATGAGGACGTCATTTCCGATACCGAGGATGCCGAAAGCGATATCGCCGAGCGGCTGGATGATTCCAATTATCGCGACGATATCCTGCGGCTGCTGTTCATCTGCTGCCATCCCGATCTGCCGGCGACCCAGCAGATCGCGCTGGCGCTGCGCATCGTTTCCGGGCTTTCGGTGCCGCAGATCGCGCGTGCCTTCCTGGTTTCCGAAAGCGCCATGGAACAGCGCATCACCCGCGCCAAGGCGCGCGTCGCCAAGGCTGGGGTGCCTTTCGAAACGCCGAGCCCGCAGGAAAGAGCCGAACGGCTCTCGATCGTCAGCACGATGATCTACCTGATCTTCAACGAGGGCTACAGCCAGGCCGATCCCAGGCACGAGGCGGCTGCCTTCAGCGACGAAGCGATCCGGCTAGCTCGGTTGATGCTGCATATCTTCCCGTCGGAACCGGAGCTGATGGGGCTGCTTGCGCTCATGCTCCTGCAGATCTCGCGCCGGCCGGCGCGCTTCAATGCCGGAGATGAGATCGTGCTGCTCGAAGATCAGGACCGGTCGCTCTGGAACCGGCCCTTCATCAACGAGGCTTTAGCGCTGCTCGACAAGGCGCTGCGCCATCGTCAGCCCGCTCCTTATCAGATTCAGGCAGCCATCGCCGCCGTTCATTCCCGCGCAAAACGGGCCGAGGATACCGATTGGGTGGAGATCGATCTGCTCTATCGCGCGCTCGAGCGTCTCCAGCCGTCGCCTGTCATAACGCTCAACCGGGCGGTGGTCGTCTCCAAGCTCCAGGGTGCGCAGGATGCGCTCGACCTCATCGATCCGCTTGGCGAGAAACTCGGCGGCTATTTCTACTATCACGGCTTACGGGGCGGACTGCTGAAGCAGCTTGGCTTGACCAGCCAGGCGCGCGAAGCCTTCGACCGCGCCATTGCGCTCGCCCATTCGGCGGCTGAAGCAGCCCATATCCGTCGGCAGATCGACAAGATGCAGGAAGAGGCCACGCAGCCGATCGCAAAATAAAATGCGAAAAAGCCGGAGCGTTGTCGGAACGGCGAACTCTGACACGTCCTTGTAACAACCTGAGAGGAAACAGGTTTCATTCAAATGGAGAGATGTCGAAATGACCGCCAGCACGCAACATGAACTCGTCCTCGTTCGCGAATTCGACGCGCCGCGCGAGAAGATCTACAAGGCATGGACCGATCCCGCCTTGCTGAAGCAGTGGTTCGTGCCGCGTCCCTGGGGTGTGACCGAAGCAACGCTCGACGTCCGCCCCGGCGGTTCCAGCGTCGTCGTCATGCATGACCCCGAGGGCAATCAATACCCGAACCGTGGCGTCTATCTCGAAATCGTCGAGAACGAGAAGATCGTCTTCACCGATGCCTATACCAGCGCTTGGGTGCCTTCCGAGAAACCTTTCTTCACGGGCCTCATCCTGCTCGAAGATCTCGGCAACGGTCGCACGAAATATACGGCCAAGGCGCTGCACTGGCGCGCCGAGGACAAGGAAGCGCACGAGAAGATGGGTTTCCACGAAGGATGGGGCAAGGCTGCGGACCAGCTGGCGGAGCTGGTGGCGAAGATGTGAGCGGCGCGGTGAGACCGCGTCGTGCTGACGCTTCAAGCAAGGTTTGATGCGGTTCGAAAAATGATTCCGCCGATGCTTCGAAGTCGTTGAATTCAGATTCGAATTCGCGGTTTTTGGCGTCTCTGACGAAGTAGGATTTCCCTATGCGTTCCACAGCACCATGTGTCATGCTTCTGGCATGAAGGGGTACGTCTACATCCTGGCATCCGCACGCAACGGCACGCTCTATACCGGTGTGACACGGGACCTTGCCGGCCGGCTATACGAACATCAGAACGAGCTGACGCCCGGCTTTACATCGAAATATGGCGTCAAGACGCTTGTGTGGTTTGAGGAGCATGACCTGCTGACGACTGCAATTACGCGTGAGAAGACAATCAAGAAATGGCCACGGCAGTGGAAGCTCAATCTCATTGAGAGGGAGAATCCCGACTGGGAGGATATTTCATTTCACCTCTTGGGTCTGTGAAGAGGTGAGTCTCTCGTCGCGCGGACGCGCGACTGCTGGATTCCTGTGACAGGCACAGGAATGAGGGAGCAAGAGGAACGCATCCTGCCACTCATGCCCTTTATCATCAGGTTTTAGACTGGATGAAGCAGTTGTTGTTGAACTCCCGAGTGCCAAGAACTCCCTCATTCCTGTGCCTGTCACAGGAATCCAGCAGCGCCGTGTCCACGGCGCAGAGACTCTTTAACATCCAAATGATCTCCACCCATCCAACCTGGTTGACGGCGGCCATCGACCGCCTGGGACATCACGCCACTTATCGAAATTCTCGAACATTTCGTTCCAGAATTTGTATTTGCGCTCCATTCTCGGCATCCTTATCTCAGCCGAGAATTCAACAGGATGCCGATGATGGAACTGGGGCTTTACACATTCGCCGACGTCAATCCGAACCCCTCCCGCAGCAAGGGCGCGGAAGGGGCCGAGCGGCTGAGGCATCTTATCGAGGAAATCGAGCTTGCCGATCAGGTGGGGCTCGATGTCTTCGGCCTCGGCGAACATCACCGGCCGGACTATGCTGCGTCTGCTCCGGCGGTCGTGCTGGCGGCGGCTGCCGTCAAGACCAGGAATATCCGGCTGACCAGTGCGGTCACCGTGCTCTCCTCCGATGATCCGGTGCGGGTCTTCCAGCAGTTTTCGACGCTCGATCTGATCTCCAGCGGCCGGGCCGAAATCATGGCGGGGCGTGGCTCCTTCATCGAGTCCTTCCCGCTGTTCGGCTACAATCTCGAAGACTACGATCAGCTTTTCGAGGAGAAGCTCGATCTGCTGCTGGCGCTGCGCGACAGCGAGGTTGTGGAGTGGAAGGGTGAGCTTCGCGCGCCAATCAACGGGCGCGGCGTCTATCCCAGGCCGCTGCAGGATACGTTGCCGCTCTGGGTCGCGGTCGGCGGTACGCCGCAGTCGGTGGCGCGCGCCGGCGCGCTGGGCCTGCCGGTGGCGCTGGCGATCATCGGCGGCGAACCGCGCCGTTTTGCGCCGCTCTTCGATCTCTATCGCGAGGCCGCGCGCCGGGCAGGGCAGGATCAGTCAAAGTTGAAGACCAGCATCAACGTCCACGGCTTCATCGCCGACACGACGGCGGCAGCCGCCGACCAATTCTACGGGCCGCAGGCGGAGGTGATGAACCGCATCGGCCGCGAGCGCGGCTGGGGGCCGACGAACCGGGCGCATTTCGACTTGTCGCGCGGGCCGAACGGCGCGCTCTTCGTCGGTGATCCCGAGGCGGTCGCCGAAAAGATCATCGCCCATCATGCACTCTTCAAAAACGACCGCTTCCTGCTGCAGATGGCGATCGGCCTGATGCCGCATGCCGAGATCATGCGCGGGATCGAGCTTTACGGCACGAAAGTCGCGCCGATCGTGAGAAAGGCATTGACTGGCAGCGGCGAAGGGGCGAAAGCCACGGCTTGAAAGGCGGCCACGACCGTCCTGCGCAAGGCCTGAACAGACGAATGGTTATCGCAAACGACGATGAACTGGTAAAGCTCAAGGAGATCGGCCGCATCTGCGCCAACGCCATCCAGGTGATGGCGGCGGCGATGGAGCCCGGCATGACGACGCTGGAGCTCGACCAGATCGGCCGCAAGGTGCTCGAGGATTCGGGCGCGCGCTCGGCGCCGGAGTTCTGCTATCAGTTTCCCGGCGCCACCTGCATCAGCATCAATGAGGAAATCGCCCACGGCATTCCCGGCCCGCGCGTCATCCGCGCCGGCGACCTCATCAATATCGACGTCTCGGCGGAAAAGGATGGCTTCTTCGCCGACACCGGCGCCTCCTTCGCGGTGCCGCCGGTCAAGCCGAAGATCGAGCGGCTCTGCCGCGACGGCAAGCGGGCGCTCTGGGTCGGGCTCAACCAGGTGAAATCGGGCGAGCCGCTTGCCAAGATCGGTGCAGCCGTCGGCGCCTTCGCGCAGAAGAACCGCTATACGCTGGTCGCCAATCTGGCGAGCCACGGCGTTGGCCGTTCGCTGCATGAGGAGCCGGCCGAGCTCTCGACCTGGCCGGACCCTTCCGAAAAACGGATGATGACGGAAGGTCTCGTCTTCACCGTCGAGCCGTTTCTCTCGCTCGGCGCGACATGGGCCGAAGGCGGCGATGATGCCTGGACGCTCTATGCCGATCCGAAGGCGCCGACCGTGCAATACGAACACACGGTGGTCGCGACGCGCAACGGGCCGGTGGTTCTAACCTTGCCGGACGAGCGGGCGTAGGGCGTTAGGGAGCGCCTCACCCTTCAAGGTTTGCATCTCCACGACGCTTTGTAGGGTGCGCCCACTTCTCCTCCCTCATTCCTGTGCTCGTCACAGGAATCCAGCCACCGCGCGTCTGCGCGGTGAATGACTCCATATGGGAGTTGAAGAGAGTTTCCCGCGCCCAAGGACTTGGGCGCACTGGATTCCTGTGACGAGCACAGGAATGAGGGAGGAGAGGTTAGCGCGCTCGTCAACTCACTGAACTTGCCGGCCAGCCTTCCTCTTTAGCCCCGCGTTCCCGGCCTGCCGCCTTGCAGGATTTCGGTGGCGGCGCGTTCGAGGATGCCGGCGATGCGGGCGGCTTCGGGTTTCGACCAGGAATAGCGCATCCTGAGCGCCGAGCGCAGCAGCATGCGGGCGGCGCGGATATCGCCGCCGTCCTGCATGAAGTCGTCGTCATCGCCATCGTCGGCGCCGTGACGGTCGGTTTCGAAGACATGCTTCACATAGGCCATCTTCTCACCGATGCGCCCGAGCCCGGCGAGCGTGAGCCGAGAATTTTGAAGTTTCGGGAAATTGATCGATTGATCAGAATTACTTGATTGTGGTGCCGGTGCTGCGGCGCGATAAGCGCTGCATGCTCATGCGCACCGGTCACTCCCCGCCGAATCTTGTCTCCACCGCCGCTGCCGGCGCCGTTGCCTTGGCCGCTGCCATGGGCTTCGGGCGCTTCTCCTACACGCCGATCCTGCCGGGCATGATCAGCGGCGTGCCGCTTTCGGCAGCGGATGCAGGCTTTATCGCATCGGCGAATTTCGTCGGTTATCTCGTCGGCGCCGTGCTTGCCGCCTATGGCTGGGCAGCGGGTCGGGAGCGGCTGGTGGCGCTGCTGTCGCTGCTGGCAACCGCCATCCTGCTCGCCGCCATGGCTACCACCGATTCCGTCGCCGTCTTTGCCATCATTCGCTTCCTGGCCGGTGTTGCCAGCGCCTTTGCGATGGTCTTCACCTCGTCGATCGTGCTGAGCCACGGGGCTGCCGCCGGCAACGATCATGTGCAGGCGGCGCATTTCGGCGGGCCGGGCGCTGGTATCGCCCTGTCCTCGGTCATGGTGTTTCTGATCGGCCTCGGCTTTCACGACGGGCCGGGCGGCTGGCGCGCCGACTGGATCGGCGGAGCGCTTTATTGCGCGGCAAGCCTCGTCGTCGTTTTCCTACTGCTGCCGTCGTCGCCGGCGCAATCGGCGCAGTCGGGCAAGGAGCCTGCACTGGTCTGGAACCGGCCGATGGTGCTTCTGACGCTGTCCTACGGCCTGTTCGGCTTCGGCTACGTCGTCACCGCGACCTTCCTCGTCACCATCGCACGTCTTTCTGCAACGGGACCCTTCGTCGAATTCCTGTGCTGGTTCATTGCCGGCCTGACGGCTGCGGTGGCGCTGTTTGCCTGGAAGCCGCTGGTCAAGCCGCTCGGGCTTGGCGGCGTTTATGTTGCAGCCCTTCTGGTCGAAGCCGCCGGCGTGCTAGCGACCGTAGCGCTGCCGGCTTCTGCTGCACCGCTGATCGGCGGGGCGCTGTTCGGGGCAACGTTCCTGGCGATCACCGCCTACGGTCTGCAGATTGGCCGCAAGCTTTCGCCTGAGAGCCCGCGGCGGATCCTGGCGATGATGACGGCTGCTTTTGGTGTCGGTCAGATCGTCGGGCCTGTTGTTGCCGGCTGGATCGCCGAGCGCAGCGGCAATTTTACGGTCCCGACAGTGATTGCCGCTGTGGCACTCGTCGCCTGCGCAGCGCTGGTGATGCCGGTAATCAGGAAAATCGCTTAAGCGATTACATCTCCGTAACAATCGGCTGAACCCATTGCTGCTTCCTTGGAACTGCCTTAGTTTCCGGCACAATCAGTGTTGACGACACTCCCGAGACTCACAGTTCAGGAAAGCAAAGCCCCCCGTGTTTCATTCCTTCTTCCCTCAGCCCAAAGCGTTCTTTACTTCGCTCGCAATCTGGACGCTGGCTGCGATTTTTGGCTGGTATTTCTTTGCCGCTGGTCTTGGTGCTTCCCTCGGTTTTGCACCGGTTCCTGAAGAACAGCAGCCGATCGACCTTTCGTTCTTCCTGCTGCCCGAAAATGTCTGGTTCTACGGCTATTTCCTTCTGTCGGCGGTAATCTTCTGCGGTGCATGGCATTTGAAGGCGCTGAACCACCCCTGGAAGATTTGGTCGATCTGGGGTTCGGCACTGATCATCTTCGTGACCTACTTCGGCGTCCAGATCAGCGTCGTGATCAATAACTGGCGCCGGCCGTTTGGCGACCTTCTGCAGAACGCATTGTCGAAGCAGCCGGGAATTTCCGTCGACAATTTCTACAGCCTGATGTGGGTCTTCTGCCAGATCGCGTTCCTCAGCATGTTCGTATCGATCATGACCGACTTCTTCACCAGCCATTACATCTTCCGCTGGCGAACGGCGATGAACAATTTCTACATGTCGAAGTGGGAAAAGCTTCGTCACATCGAAGGTGCCTCCCAGCGCGTTCAGGAAGATACGATGCGTTTTTCGAGCACGCTTGAAGGTCTTGGCATCAGCCTGATCAACTCGGTGATGACGCTCGTCGTATTCCTTCCAATCCTTCTGGCGCTGTCGCATTACGTGACCGAACTGCCGTTCATCGGGCCGGTGGCGAATTCGCTGTTCTGGCTGGCGCTGTTCTGGTCAGCGTTCGGGACGCTCCTGCTGGCGATCGCCGGCGTCAAGCTGCCGGGGCTGAATTTTCGCAACCAGCGCGTCGAAGCGGCATATCGCAAGGAGCTCGTCTATGGCGAGGACCATGCGGAACGGGCTGAGCCGCTGACCGTCAGAGAGCTCTTCGGCAATGTTCGCCGCAACTATTATCGCATGTATTTCCACTACATGTATTTCAATGTCGCCCGTTATTTCTATATCCAGGCCGACGCGCTCTTCGTGGTTTTCATGCTGGTGCCGACGATCGTGGCGGGCACGATCACCTATGGTATCTTCCAGCAGATCTCGACCGCCTTCGGACAGGTCAGCAACTCGTTCCAATATCTCGTCAACTCGTGGACGACGATCATTGAACTGCTCTCGATCCACAAACGCCTCAAGGCCTTCGAGGCGGCAATCGACGACGAACCGCTGCCGGAGATTGATCAGCGCTACCTGGAGCGTGAGACGGGCGTCGTGCACGCTGACGGTTGATGGCTGAGGGGTAGGGGATATTCTGCGAGCAATCGGAACGTTCGCGCTCGGGGCGCC